>NZ_JBHLYW010000030.1:0-1015 GCF_042431625.1 Flavobacterium procerum
GTTAATTTTAGAAATTAGATTTTTATATTCTTCATCTGTTGAAAACGGAATCTGATTTAAGCTGTAATTGTATAAGGTTGTAGCCCAGAAAGTATTCGTTTTAAGCGATTCTTCTCGGTTTTTCAACAAAGCTTTTTTGATGTCTTCCAAATCATTTGCATTTACTGGATTGGTTTTTAAATCGTTGATTTCTTTCCAGACAATCTGCATTAATTTTTCCTGTTTCTCAGGATTACAGTCAAAAGTCAAAGCAAGGCTAAAAGAAGGTTTAGGAATAATTTCCAGATTGCCGCCAACGTTTACGCCGTAACTGCCACCTTCTTCTTCTCTAATCGTTTGAAGAAAACGTTTAGAAAGCAATTCGCCGATAATATACATCGTCATGGCATTTTCTTTTGAATACTCTGTTTTTCCTGTCAAATTCAAGTAAACAGTGCTTTTTGCAACTTCCATCGGACGTTTGAAATGCACAACCGTTTTTCCTTTTTTAGGGCCAATATTATGATCTGCAAAAGTCTCTTTTACAGCAGGATTCGATTTTAGATTTCCGATGTACTTCTGAATAATTTCCAAAGCTCCTTCAGGAATATTTCCCACAAAAACAAAAGTGAAATCTGAAGCATTTTTGAAGCGGTCTTTATAAATACTTTCTGCTTTCTGTAAATTGATGTTTTCTAAAAACTTTTCATCAAAAATAAAAGTCCTCGCATTATGATTAGAGTTTGCTAGGTCAACTGAATCTTTAAAGGTATTTCCATTGTCTTTTTTGATGTTTTCTAAACGGTTTTTATACTGTTCTTTTAGGATGCCGAAAATATTTGGGTCAAAACGCGGTGTCTCAAAAGAGAGATACAGCAGTTGTAGCATCGTTTCGAAATTGGCTTTGTTAGAACTTCCCTGAAATCCCTGCGTGTTTTCACCAATAAAAGGAGCAGATTGCGCTACTTTACCAGTAAGTTTTTCTTTTAAAGCGATATTGTCAAAATTGCCTAAACCAGATGATCTTGCAAGTACT
>NZ_JBHLYW010000031.1:0-1015 GCF_042431625.1 Flavobacterium procerum
GTTAATTTTAGAAATTAGATTTTTATATTCTTCATCTGTTGAAAACGGAATCTGATTTAAGCTGTAATTGTATAAGGTTGTAGCCCAGAAAGTATTCGTTTTAAGCGATTCTTCTCGGTTTTTCAATAAAGCTTTTTTTATGTCTTCCAAATCATTTGCATTTACTGGATTGGTTTTTAAATCGTTGATTTCTTTCCAGACAATCTGCATTAATTTTTCCTGTTTCTCAGGATTGCAGTCAAAAGTAAGGGCAAGGCTGAATGATGGTTTAGGAATCAATTCCAGATTACCGCCAACGTTTACGCCGTAACTGCCACCTTCTTCTTCTCTAATCGTTTGAAGAAAACGTTTAGAAAGCAATTCGCCGATAATATACATCGTCATGGCATTTTCTTTTGAATACTCTGTTTTTCCTGTCAAATTCAAGTAAACAGTGCTTTTTGCAACTTCCATCGGACGTTTGAAATGCACAACCGTTTTTCCTTTTTTAGGACCAATATTATGATCTGCAAAAGTCTCTTTTACAGCAGGATTTGATTTTAGATTTCCGATGTACTTCTGAATAATTTCCAAAGCTCCTTCAGGAATATTTCCCACAAAAACAAAAGTAAAATCTGAAGCATTTTTGAAGCGGTCTTTATAAATACTTTCTGCTTTCTGTAAATTGATGTTTTCTAAAAACTTTTCATTAAAAATAAAAGTCCTCGCATTATGGTTAGAGTTTGCCAGATCAACTGAATCTTTAAAAGTATTTCCGTTGTCTTTTTTGATGTTTTCTAAACGGTTTTTATACTGTTCTTTTAGGATGCCGAAAATATTTGGGTCAAAACGCGGTGTCTCAAAAGAGAGGTACAGCAGTTGCAGCATCGTTTCAAAATCGGCTTTGTTTGAACTTCCCTGAAATCCCTGCGTGTTTTCACCAATAAAAGGAGCAGATTGCGCTACTTTACCAGTAAGTTTTTCTTTTAAAGCGATATTGTCAAAATTGCCTAAACCAGATGATCTTGCAAGTACT
>NZ_JBHLYW010000032.1:0-377337 GCF_042431625.1 Flavobacterium procerum
GGCTTCAGCGCAAGCGATGTTCCCGTCAGCTTCAGACTCATGCGATGCCGATGTGACAAACATCACCAAAACAAGCGGACAATTTATGGCTACTGCGGGCTGCGGAAATGCTGGAACCTATACCAACACTTGGACTGTGAAGGACCACTGTGGCAATACCTCCGACATTTTCACTCAGGTAATCACGATTCAGGATACTGCTGCACCGATTTGGACGACTCAGGCTGGTTCTCTAAACGTCACTTTAGAATGCAGTGATAATGCTGGTTTAGCTTCAGCGCAGACGATGATTCCGACTGCTTCAGACTCCTGCGATGCCGACGTTTCCAACATCATCAAAACAAGCGGACAGTTCATCGCTTTCAAAGGATGCGCCAATTCCGGAACCTACACCAACACTTGGACAGTAAAAGACGACTGCGACAATATTTCTGATGTTTTCACTCAGGTAATCACGATACAGGATACTGCTGCACCGACTTGGACGACTCAGGCCGGCTCTCTAAACGTTACTTTAGAATGCAGTGACGCTTCCGGACTTGCCAATGCTCAGGCGATGTTCCCGACTGCTTCAGACTCATGCGATGCCGATGTTTCCAATATCACCAAAACAAGCGGACAGTTCATGGCTTCAGAGGGATGCGCCAATTCCGGAACCTACACCAACACTTGGACCGTGAAGGATGACTGTGGCAATACCTCCGATATTTTCACTCAGGTAATCACGATTCAGGATACTGCTGCACCTACTTGGACGACTCAATCTGGTTCTCTAAACGTTACTTTAGAATGCAATGATGCTTCTGGTTTAGCTTCAGCGCAGACGATGATTCCGACTGCTTCAGACTCCTGTGATGCCGACGTTTCCAACATCATCAAAACAAGCGGACAGTTCATCGATTTCGAAGGATGCGCCAATTCTGGAACCTACACCAACACTTGGACTGTGAAAGACGACTGTGGCAATATTTCTGATGTTTTCACTCAGATAATCACGATTCAGGACACTGCTGCACCGACTTGGACGACTCAATCTGGTTCTCTAAACGTTACTTTAGAATGCAATGATGCTTCTGATTTAGCTTCAGCGCAGACGATGATTCCGACTGCTTCGGACTCATGCGATGCTGATGTTTCCAACATCACAAAAACAAGCGGACAGTTCATCGCTTTCGAAGGATGCGCCAATTCTGGAACCTATACCAACACTTGGACCGTAAAAGACGACTGCGGCAATATTTCTGATGTTTTCACTCAGGTAATCACGATTCAGGATACTGCTGCGCCGACTTGGACGACTGCTGCAAATGCATTGAATTTAACTTTGGAATGTAGCGACGCTTCCGGTTTGGCTTCAGCGCAAGCGATGTTCCCGACTGCTTCAGACTCATGCGATGCCGATATTTCCAATATCACCAAAACAAGCGGACAGTTCATGGCTTCAGAGGGATGCGCCAATTCCGGAACCTACACCAACACTTGGACCGTGAAGGATGACTGTGGCAATACCTCCGACATTTTCACTCAGGTAATCACGATTCAGGATACTGCTGCACCGACTTGGACGACTCAGGCTGGCTCATTAAATGTCGTTTTGGAATGCAGCGACGCAACTGGATTGGCAACAGCATTTGCTCAATCACCAAACGCAACTGATGTTTGCAGTTCTAACATTATTTATACTAAATCAAATGGTGCATTTAAAGTCTCTGAATCTTGTTCTAATTCTGGAACATACACCAATACATGGATTGCAAAAGACAATTGCGGCAACGTCTCTGATATTTTCATTCAAGTGATTACTATCCAAGATACAAAAGCGCCCGTTTTTACTGGTAATCTTCCTGTAAATATTACAGTTTCCTGCGATGCTGTGCCTGCACCAACAGAAATGACAGCCTCAGACAGTTGCAACAAAAACTTACCCATTGTCTTTACAGAAACAAAGACGCTTAGTGAAAATGGATGTATTTCTAATTATACGTTGACTCGCAATTGGAAAACAAGTGACTGTAGTGGAAATACAGCTTCTTATACTCAGATTATAACCGTTCGAGATACAACACCTCCAACAGGCACTGCTCCCGCAAATGTAACTGGCTTAAGAAATAGATCTGAAATTCCAGCTCCAAATCCGCAGATTATTACTGATGCTAAAGACAATTGCAGTCCAAATGTAGCTATCACTATTACCGATAGTAGTAATGAAGGAACTGGATGTGCAGGAAACACTTACATTCTCACAAGAAGCTACACTTTATCTGACTGTGCAGGAAACAAAACCGTATTGGTTCAGACCTTCAGTGTTGAAAGTGTTACCAATATAACAAGTGAGGCATGTACGGATGATTCAACTTTGATAAATCTTTCTACTCTTCTTCCTGGCGGAACCCTTACTACAGGAGTATGGGCAGATACAAGCGGTTCTAATGCTTTACAAGGAAATATATTAAATCCGTTTGGTTTGGCTTTAGGAAACTACACTTTTGAATATCAAATAACCGACGAAAACTGCACCAAAAAAATCGTCTTAAATATGCTTATAAATGACGATTGCAAAGTCTTAGCCTGTGGAAATATTATTGTCCACAATGCTTTCTCTCCAAATGGTGACGGAATAAATGATGTATTCGAAATCGACAACATTAATGAGTTGACCTGTTATCCCGGAAATACGGTAGAAATTTATAATCGCTGGGGAATTTTAGTTTTTGAAACTACCAATTATAACAATTCGACCAACGCCTTTGACGGCAATTCTAGAGGACGAACAACAGTAAAACAATCTGAAGGACTGCCTACAGGAACCTACTTCTACATCCTAAACTTCCAATCTGTAGATGGAAATAATGTCATTCACAACAATAAAAAAGATGGGTTTTTATATCTGTCCAGATAAAGTAAAAAAGTAATGCATTATAAAACCGCCTCAATTTATAATGCATTACATACTAATCAATAACAACATCTATTATGAGAACAAAATTATTTTTTTTCGTCATTATGTTCGTTAGCTTAAGTGGTAACGCACAACAAGATGCACAGTATACTCAGTATATGTACAACACCATCAATATAAATCCAGCTTATGCAGGATCAAGAGGAGCATTAAGCATTTTTGGGCTCTATAGAACGCAATGGGTAGGTCTTGACGGCGCGCCTAAAACTTCTACGGTATCGGTTAACTCTCCCATCAACAATAGTAATCTCGGAGTAGGGCTTTCTATTGTTAATGATAAAATTGGTCCCACAAACGAAACCAATATAGCGGCAGATATTTCATATACGATTCAGACTTCAGCAGACTATAAATTGTCATTTGGTATTAAAGGAACGGCCAATTTATTCAATTTAGACATCAACAAACTGAATCCAGCGAATCAGAATGACCCACAGTTTCAGGATTTCAATAACAAATTCTCGCCTAATGTTGGAGCCGGAATTTATTACCATTCAGATAAAGCTTATATCGGTTTATCTGTTCCCAATTTTATTGAAACCAACAAATACAATGATAATGACATTGCTATCTACAAAAGCAAAATGAACTACTACTTAATGGGAGGTTATGTATTTAATCTGGACCAATACGAATACTACAAATTCAAACCTGCCATATTAGCCAAAATGGTGGAAGGTGCGCCTCTACAGGTAGATATATCAGCCAATTTCATGCTTATTGATAAAATAGTTTTAGGAATTGCCTACAGATGGAGCGCCTCTATGAGTGCAATGGCAGGTTTTCAAATTACAGACGGGCTGTATATAGGTTATGGATACGATCGTGAAACAACGAACCTGCAAAACTACAATTCGGGTTCTCATGAAATTTTCCTTCGTTATGAATTCTTCAAAAACACTGGTAAAATGACCACTCCACGTTTCTTCTAAAAACTAAGTATCATGAAAAATTTTACACTTCTTTTAATCACTTTTAATCTTTTCTTCTGCTATTCACAGGAAAAAAAGATGAATTCTGGAGATAAAAAATTTGATGGTTACGCCTATATAGACGCCATTAAAACCTATGAAAGAGTCGCCAACAAAGGTTACAAATCGGAAAGTCTGTTCAAAAAACTCGGTGACTCCTATTATTTCAACTCAGAATTTGAAAATGCAGCAAAGTGGTATGGTGAACTGTTTGCCATGAATCCTACTCCAGAAGCTGAATATTATTACCGATATGCGCAATCCTTAAAATCAATTGGACAAGTTGATAAAGCTAATAAAATTTTGGAAGAATTTAACGCTAAAAACAAAAACGACTCCAGAGGAATTCTCTATAAAAACGACAAAAATTATCTTGATCAGATTAAAGCCAATTCGGGAAGATACAAAATTGAAGATGCAGGAATTAATTCTAAATATTCCGACTACGGGAGTTTTGTGTACGACAACAAAATCTATTTTGCATCAGCAAGAGATACTGGTAATTTCAGTAAAAGAAAACATAAATGGACAGGAGAATATTTCACTAATATTTACAATGCCAATCTAGATGAAAACGGTGCGTCCTCCAAAGTAAATAAAATAAAAACGGAACTCAATAGCCGGTTTCACGAAGCATCTCCTGTTTTTACAAAAGACGGAAAAACAGTCTATTTTACCAGAAACAACTTTATTGATGGAACAAAAGGAAAAGATGCTAATCAGATTACACTCGTAAAAATCTATAAAGCAACATTGGAAAATGGCAAATGGACTCATATTTCACCTCTTCCTTTTACCAGCAACAATTACAGCACAGCCCACCCAGCACTGAGTCCAGATGAAAAAACAATGTATTTTGCATCAGATATGCCAGGTTCAGTCGGACAATCTGATATTTATAGAGTAAGTATAAATGGTGATCATTTTGGATCGCCTCAAAATTTGGGAAAGGTAATTAATACGGAAGGAAAAGAGACTTTTCCGTATGTAACAAATGAAAATGAAATCTATTTTTCATCAGATGGTCATCCTGGACTTGGAGGTTTGGACGTTTTTGTGGGGCAGATTGACAACAATGGCACTATTAGCGATATTCAAAATCTGGGAAACGATATCAACTCTCCCCAGGATGATTTTGCCTACATTATTAATCCCGTAAGTAGAAAAGGATATTTCAGTTCTAATAAAGACGGCGGCTTTGGTTCGGATGACATTTACAGTTTTTTGGAAACCCGAAGATTAAAATGCCTGCAAGAATTAGAAGGCATAATTACAGATGCTGAAACAGGCGAAACGCTTCCTGATTCAAAAGTTACGTTGTATGAAAACATGGAAATGAAAAACTCGATAATGACGGATTCCCAAGGAAAGTACAATTTTTCGGTTGAATGTGGCAAAACCTATTATGTGAGAGCTGAAAAACCAGAATATTCAACAAAAGAAGTGAGTATTACCATTCCGAAAACAACTGGAAAGACAAATTTGACAATCGCACTTGAAAGGTCAATCTGTAAAGTTGCTGTTGGAGATGATTTAGGAAAATGCTTCGGAATCAAAATGATTTATTTTGATTTAGATAAATCGAATATCAGAACTGAAGCCGCAATAGATCTTGAGAAAATATTGGTAGTCTTAAATGATTATCCACAAATGAAACTCGATATTCGTTCGCACACAGACAGCAGAGCTAGTAAACAATACAACGAATCTTTGTCAGACAGACGTGCAAAATCTACTGTAGAATGGTTGATAAAAAATGGCGTAGACAAAAGTCGTTTAACCGGAAAAGGATATGGTGAAACACAACTAGTTAATGGCTGTTCAGATGGCGTAAACTGTACTGAAGAAGAACATCAGGCAAATAGAAGAAGTGAATTTATTATTACAAAACTGTAAATAGCTTGCTTTTCAAAAAATATCGTTCGCAAAGTTTCGCGAGACTTTGCGAACTTCTATAATGCAAAAAGTCGTCGCAACTCAAAGAATTGCAACGACCTCTAAAAAACCAACCTGTTCAATTTATCGTTTATATTTTTGCAAATATATTTGTGTAATATTTTTTACCCGAACTATCGGTAGTAACCGCCAATCCAAAGTGTGTATAATCTCCTTCGATATTTGCCTTATGTCCTGGACTTTCAAGCCATGCTTTTACCGCAGCTTCTGGAGTTTTATAATTGTAAGCAACATTTTCGCCTACTTTTTTAGCTCCTAAGACTTCTTGAATATTTGTCGACCTTTCTGTAAAACCATTGTGATTAATCCCATTATTATTAGCAATCATATGTTCATTATGCTCTTCACATTTGTTAGAAATATGATTGATAGCCTCTAAAGCTTTTAAACCAATACTTTTTCGGTATTCGTTTATCAATCTCATCGTTTCAAGTTCGGTATCGTTATAGTTATAATTGGTAATAAGCGTTTCAGGACCCGGTGTATTTACGCTCGCTTCGACAGTGTCGGCAGAACATGAGTTCATTGCGAAGAGAATCGCAATGAACAACATGGCTCGCATTATCTTTTTCATAATCAATAGCATTTTTTGCGGTTTAAAGTAAATGTTGGGGCAAATCCTTTAAATTTATTTTTAATAATTTTTTTCTCTTTATTTCTGAGTCAAACATATTTATTTTACCGTTAAACAGCAAAAATAATCGATGAAATGCATCTTTTTTATATTTTACAAAGTAAAAATCCTACGTAAAAATACTTTTACGAAGACAACCTTTCTATCTTCCAAGAAAAATCTGACTGGCTTGTATAACGAATCCTATCATGAAGCCTGTTTGGCCTTCCTTGCCAAAATTCGACCTGCAACGGAGTTACTAGATAACCACCCCAATTTTCAGGTCTAAGAATCGGTTTTTCGCTGTATTCAGTTTCTAATTCTTTAAGTTTTTCTTCTAAAAAAACGCGTGATGGAATTACTTCGCTTTGGTTCGAAACAATCGCACCAAGCTTGCTTCCGTCTGGTCTTGAGTCAAAATAATTATCTGAAATAATTTCTGAAGTTTTTTGCGCAATGCCTTTTATAATTACCTGACGTTCCATTTCCTGCCAGAAAAAAGACAGACAAACATTTGGATTAGCTTCTATCGCTTTTCCTTTTTCAGAATTATAATTGGTGTAAAAGATGAATCCTTCCTCAGAAAATTTCTTCAATAAAACCACACGTGATTTCGGAAAACCATCCAAACCAATGGTTGAAACAGTCATTGCATTCACTTCTCCACTTCCTTCAAAATCCTCAACTTCGTGAAACCATCGATTAAAAAGATTAATCGGATCTTCCGGAATATTCGCTTCGAGCAATTCGCTCTTTTCGTAAGATCTTCTGTAATTGCTTAAATCATTCATAATTTTTATTTTTTTGTTTCAAGTTTCAGGTTTCAAGTTATCCAAAAACTTAGTATCTCAGTATCTTAGAATCTTAGCAACTTTAAAAGTCAAAACTCAATCCATCATCTGCTAAAAGCACATTTGGAAACACTTCTTCCGCTTCTTTTTTAAAACGCTCTAAGCCATCATATCGTGTAGAATAATGTCCTAATATCAATTGTTTTACATTGGCTTTTAAAGCAATTGTCGCGGCTTCTTTTGCTGTTGAATGCAATGTTTTTTCTGCCAATTTTGCTTCTGATTCCAAGAAAGTCGATTCATGATACAAAATATCTGCATTCTGAATAATCGGAATTACAGCCTCATTGTAAACGGTATCCGAACAGAAAGCATAACTTTTTGGAGCAATTGGATCGAAAGTCAATTTTTCATTTTCGATTATTGTTCCGTCATCAAGCGTAATATCGCTTCCGTTTTTAATTTTTTGATAATAAGCAACGTGAATATCGTATTGCTGAACAGCTTCAACATTTAATTTTCTTTCGTCTGGTTTTTCTTCAAAAAGAAAACCGTTTGTGTAAACGCGGTGCTTTAGCGGAATTGTTCTTACTATTACCTTTTTGTCTTCAAAAATAACTTCACTTTCGTTGGACTCTAATTCATGAAAAAACAATTTATAAGTCGTCCATGATTCTGTAAGCTTCAATTGCAAGAGAATCAATTCTTTTATTCCTTTTGGTCCGTAAACATTTAAATCTGTTGTTCTTCCTAAAAGAGAGAAAGTCGAAATTGTTCCTATTAGACCATAAAGATGATCACCATGAAGATGTGAAATAAAAACATGATTGATTTTAGAAAACTTGATTTTGTTTTTGCGAAGCTGAACCTGAGTTCCTTCTCCACAATCAATTAAAAACAATCGATTTTTAATTTCTAAAACCTGCGAAGTCGGGTTGGTAAGTGTTCTGGGAGTTGCGGCATAACAGCCGAGTATGGTTAATTTCATTATTAATTTTAGATTTTAGATTGCAGATTTTAGATTCATAAAACATTTTAAAAGTAACATTAAAAAAATCTAAAATCTAAAACCAGAAATCTACAATTAAAAACCGAGGTCTCTCTCTATTTCTTCCATTTCGATAATATCATGCGCTTCCAAAAGTGAAGGGACAACGACTAATTTATCTGAAATAGCATTAAAATCAAGATCAGTTGCAACAATTACAAAAGATTTTTTTGCTTTTTTATGAAGCTTTGAAAGCGGCAAAAAAGCTTTCAAATCAGTTTCTGTCAATTCAGAATCTGAAGACAAATCGATTATAACATTTTGTTTTTCAAAGGTTTTAAACTGTTGCGTTACTTTCTCCACAAAGCCGTTGTAATCGCCCTGTGTGTCTTTTATCGTTACGGTATGTCCTTTTTGATCTACTTTCATTTTATAAATTTATGGAGCTTATATTTTATGTAAATTTAATAAGTTTTTTTGTGGTTTCAAGTTTCAGGTTTCAGGTTTGTTAATTAAGATGGCAAAACTTGAAACCTGAAACTTGAAACCAACAAACTACTGTATCTTAGACGCCAATAAATAAATAACCGCCATTCTAATTGCAACACCATTCTCAACCTGATTTAAGATTACCGAATGATCAGAATCCGCTACTTCTGAAGTAATTTCAACTCCTCTATTGATTGGTCCTGGGTGCATGATTACGATTTCTTTGTTAAGCGAATCCAAAAGCGGTTTATCGACTCCATATTGTTGTGCATATTCTCTTGTCGAAGGGAAGAAATTCACATCCATACGCTCGTTTTGTACACGAAGCATATTCGCAACATCACACCATTCTAAAGCTTTGCGCAAATTCGGCTCAACTGTTACACCAAGCGATTCGATATATCTCGGAATCAACGTTTTTGGCCCGCATACTTTTACTTCTGCACCTTGCATTTGCAAAGCGTATATATTGGATAAGGCAACTCTCGAATGCAGAATATCTCCTACAATAACCACTTTTTTTCCGGCGACATCGCCTAGTTTTTCTCTAATTGAATAACTGTCTAACAAAGCCTGAGTCGGGTGTTCGTGTGCACCATCACCTGCATTTACGATACTCGCTTTGACGTTTTTAGATAAAAAATAAGCCGCTCCGGGATTAGAGTGGCGCATTACAACCATATCTACTTTCATCGAAAGGATATTGTTTACAGTATCAATCAAAGTTTCTCCTTTTTTAACCGATGACTGAGCTGCAGAAAAACTGATTACATCAGCAGATAAACGTTTCTGCGCTAATTCAAAAGAGAGTTTGGTTCTTGTACTGTTTTCGAAGAAAATATTGGCAATAGTAATATCTCGTAATGAAGGAACTTTTTTAATTGGTCTGTTAATGACTTCTTTAAAATGATCTGCCGTTTCAAAAATCAGGTTAATATCATTTTCGTTGATATATTTTATTCCTAATAAATGATTTACGCTTAATTCTTTCATTTTTGTTTCTTTAATATTATTTGTCAAATTCTGAATAACGAAATATTCGTATTCAATGCTTTTTAGAGAAGCAACTCTATTGAATCATTCTGTCGACGACTTCGCCGTAATCTTGCAAATCTCTTCCGTCTTCATCATAAACCTGCTGCCATCTGAAATTCGGAATTTCAATTTTTCTTTTAGCTGACCCGTCCCAGTTGAGTTCAAATCCGTTATTTCTTAGAACTTCTGCCACTTTATTTCCGACTTTTAAAGTAGTTTCTTCATCTGAATTATCTACTTTTTGAAAAGCGATATACAAACTCGGATGATCCGGAATTATGGCTCTGGCCAAATCTTGTTCGTGATAAAAGCAGTAACCGTCAGATACGACTCCGTTTTCCTGAAGTTCTCTTTCAACCTCCACCACTTCGTATTCGCCGTCGCTTGTAGTATATCCGGCATTGTGAAGCGCAATGATGTTCCGATCACATAAATCATCAAACGCTTTTATTAGCTTTTCAGTATCTGTCGGGCTGTTCCAATTTTTACTTTCTTCAAGCAAATTTTGGTATTCTTGATCGATTTTTTCAAAAGCCCAAGCTTCTGAGATTTCATCTTCAAATTCGTTGTCTTCAATTTCTTCTATGATGTTTTCTTTAATATCATCAATAGAAAGAAATCCCATTCTTACCTGATTAAAAATTGACTCATAAATAAACTCTTCGTTCTCTGTCATGACTGTTTTTTCAATTTTTAATGTTTAACATATTAATTGGTAACCAAATGAACTACATCTTCGCCGTCGTTTTCTTTCCAGCTTACAATAACTTTTTCGCCATTAATAGCATCTACCTGACGACCGCGGTAATCAGGCTGAATTGGCAAATGACGACTGAAACGTCTGTCGATTAAAACCAACAATTCGATTTCTGAAGGTCTTCCGAAAGATTGAACAGCGGTCAACGCCGAGCGAATGCTGCGACCTGTAAACAATACGTCATCTATAAAAATGACTTTTTTGTTTTCGACGATAAAATTAATTTGAGTTTTATTGGCTTCAAGCGGTTTTTCGGTTCTACGGAAATCATCTCTAAAAAAAGTGATATCCAGATAACCCAGTGAAATCTCGGGAGTTTTGTATTCGTTTTCTAAAAGTTGCTTTAAACGTTCAGCCAAAAAAACACCTCTCGGCTGAATACCGATTAAAATAGTATCTGAAAAATCAAGATGTTTTTCGATTAACTGACAAGCCAAACGGTGAAGTATGATAGTAACTTCTTTTGAATTAAGTAATACTTTCTGGCTCATAATTAATTGTAATGATTGGTCGCGCAAATATACGGAATCTGATTTTAAACTTTAATCTTATTTTTTCCATAATTAAAAATATAATCTTAATTTCTATAGGACTTTTTACTTTTAAATCATATTTTCGCTCAAATCTTCTAAACCAAAATTATAGGAAAGAAGCTCTTGTAAATCTATTTATTTTTTATAAATTATAATTTTGTATAAGCATGTTAGGAAAATTAGGTTCAAAGTTGAAATCAATTGATAGGGTTAAAATTTTCGGCTTTATAATTTTAATAATCGGATTATCACTTGTTTTTCTCCATAAATACCCAAAAGATTGGCCTTGCAATATTCTTATTAATAATTTTTACGCAAATTTTAGTGCTGAATTTATAAGTATTGCAATAACTATCCTACTTATTGATTACTTATATGAGGTTAAAGAAAAGAAAAATCTAAAATCTCGATTAATTAGAGAATTAGGAAGTGAGGAAAATGGACTTACAAAAAGAGCTTTAAAGGAATTAAAAGAATATGGTTGGTTAGAAAATGGAACATTAGTAAATGCTGATTTAAAAAAAGCTAATTTAACAGACCTTGATTTAAGTGGAATAAATCTAGAAGGTGCTGATTTAAGCTTTGCCGATTTAAGCAAATCTAACTTAACCAATGCAAATTTAAAAAATTGCATTCTATTTGAAACTAAATTTCTAAACTCAACTCTCGAAAATTGCAAAATGGACAATGCTAAAGCCCATAAAGCAATTTTTTATGAAGCCACATTACATAAAGCAACAGGAATAAACGTAGATTTTCTTGAAGCAAAAATGGGATTAGTAGTTCTAACCAATGCAACATTAGAAAATTGCAAATTTGACGGTGCTAATTTCGAATTAACCAATTTATCAAAATCGAAATTTGTAAATTGTGAATTATCACAAGTAAATTTCGAGTCTTCTAATGTAAAAGATGCCGTATTTGAAAGATGTAATCTATTAGATATTAAAAATTGGCAAAATATGGTCAACAAAACGGATGCAAGCTTTTTGTCACCGAGAAATGCTCCAGCTGGATTCAATTAAACCAATACCTTAAATTTTTAATCTTATGCTACAATATGTAATTTCAGAGATAATTGATACAATTTCAGGTAAGTTCTTAAATGAAATGTCTAAAATTGAATTATCTCGTTCATTAAAAATATATTTAAACAATACATATGAAAAATTTCGTCTTACAAAAAATTTGTTATTTAGAAATGAACCAATAGATTTTTATTCAAATTACATTCCCCTAACACTAACGGGTAAAAATGACTACATCAGAGTTAAATCGCCTGTAGATATATTTGAAAAAATAAATAAAATAGCCATAATTGGCAACGCTGGAAGTGGCAAAACAACTCTTTTAAAGCATCTAACTTTGGGAGCAATAGAGTCTGACAATTTAATTCCAGTTTTCGTAGAGTTAAGATTATTTACCAGTCAAAATTATGATTTTCATGATTATGTCACCTCACTAATATCTCAAGACTTAAAAAATGAATTAAAAATACTTTTCAAAGCGGGAAAATTTTTATTTCTATTTGATGGATTTGATGAAATAAATTTTTCAGAAGGACAGAAATCAATTAGCCAAATACAAGATTTCATTACGCAATATAACTTTAATAAATTTGTAATAACTTCTAGACCTGGTACAAATATCGAAAGCTTGAATGAATTTCACATATATGAAATTGCAGAATTGAATGAGCATGATATATATATTTATGTACAAAATCTAAAATTACCAAACTCTAAAAAAGAATTATTTTATGATTCAATAGAAAGTGATACATATTTGCACAAATACTTAACATCACCGCTGTTTTTAGCAATCTACATAGATTATATTCTAAATCATACAGACAGAAATATCCCTAAGAAAAAATCAATATTCTTTAGAAACATAATTGACACTCTGTTTTCAAAACATGATTCGGTAAGTAAATTAGGTTTTGTAAGAACAAAATTATCAGGTTTAAATAAAGATCAGCTTGAATATATTTCAACTTTATTAGCTTTTAGAGGTTTACTACTTTCTACTAGTGCATTTTCAAAAGATTTACTTATTAAAGAATTAGAATTAATAAAACGTAGTCAAAAATTTGATTTTGAAAACGACAGGCTAATCTATGATTTGACAATCTCTGTAAATATTCTTGTTGTTATAAATGACTTTTATATTTTTCCTCACATTCTCGTACTTGAATACTTAGCTTCTCTATTTATTTCTAGATTACCTTTAGACCAGAAAAGAACATTTTATCGAAAGGTAGTAAGTGAAAATAAATTTTATTTAAGTTTAACATTGCTAAATTTTCTTTTTGAATTAGATGAGCAAATATTAATGAGAGAATACATCATTCCTAAAATCGGGAAAGATATATTTGAATATTCTGACAAACACGAAGACAAAATTTTAAGTGAGTTCATAAAAGATCTATTTGGCTATTCCGAAATATCATATAATTTTGTTAATGATTTAAAGAAAATATATAAAGCAGACTTTGACAATGATATTGATGAGCTTTTTTTAACTTAATATTTATACAATTCAACAATCAAAGGATAATCCTAAAACATTTCCAAAAAATTCTATAACACAATTTCGTGACTTCTGCTATAATTTTAATTATGAATTTTAAACATCAAAGTCATGCAAAATATAATACTAAGATTGTTAATGGTATTTGTAATACTGTTTTCATTTACAAGCTGTGAAGTTATTGGAGACATTTTTAAAGCCGGAATGGGAGTAGGAATTTTCATTGTAATTTTTATCATTGCGATTATTATCTGGATTTTTGCTAAGTTTTTCAGAAAATAAAAAACATAAAAAATCCCAAATTCTATTAATTGGAATTTGGGATTTTTTTATGGATGTACAACTTTGTCAAAGTTTAAGCTTTGACAAAGTTGTTAGGTCAAAGATTGGAATTTGGAATTTCCAACATTGTAATTTTATAGATTATACATTTTCTTTCTTTGCTCCTGAATCTTTTCGTCATCAAGATATTCGTCAAATGTCATGTAACGATCAATTACTCCGTTTGGTGTCAACTCTACGATTCTGTTACCAACAGTTTGTGCAAATTCGTGGTCATGCGTTGTAAAAATTACAGAACCTTTAAAGTTTTTCAATGAGTTGTTGAAAGCCGTAATCGACTCCAAATCTAAGTGGTTTGTCGGTTCATCCAACATTAAAACGTTAGCGCGTTCCATCATCATTCTAGACAACATACAACGTACTTTTTCTCCTCCAGATAAAACTCTAGACGTTTTAAGAGCTTCTTCTCCTGAGAAAATCATTTTTCCTAAGAAACCTCTAATAAATACCTCATCACGCTCTTCTTCTGTTTTAGCATATTGACGTAACCAGTCAACTAAACTCAAATCGTTTTCGAAATATTTGTGGTTTTCAGCTGGCAAATAGGCTTGATTGGTTGTAATTCCCCAATCAAAAGTTCCTGAATCTGCTTTTTGTTCTCCGTTTAAGATTTCGTAGAAAGCAGTTGTAGCACGTGAATCTTTAGAGAAAAGAACGATTTTATCGCCTTTTGCCATATTCAGGTTAATATCTTTAAAAAGAACTTCACCATCTACAGAAGCAGATAAGTTTTCTACATTCAAAATCTGATCTCCAGCTTCACGATCCTGATCGAAGATAATTGCAGGATAACGACGACTAGAAGGTTTGATTTCAGAGATATTCAATTTCGAAATCATTTTTTTACGAGAAGTCGCTTGTTTCGATTTCGCCACGTTTGCACTAAAACGACGAATAAATTCTTCCAACTCTTGTTTCTTCTCTTCTGCTTTTTTGTTTTGCTGTGCACGCTGTTTTGCGGCTAATTGGCTAGACTCGTACCAGAACGTATAGTTTCCTGAATAGTGATTGATTTTTCCGAAATCAATATCAGAAATATGTGTACAAACCGCATCTAAAAAGTGACGGTCGTGAGATACAACGATTACAGTATTTTCGTAGTTTGCCAAGAAGTTTTCTAACCAAGCGATTGTCTCGAAATCCAAATCGTTGGTAGGCTCATCCATAATCAATACATCAGGATTTCCGAAAAGCGCCTGTGCCAAAAGCACACGAACTTTCATTTTCCCTTCCATATCAGCCATTAAAGTATAATGATCTGCTTCTGTGATTCCTAAGTTAGACAACATTGCTGCAGCATCAGAATCGGCGTTCCATCCGTTCATTTCTTCAAACTGAACTTGTAGTTCCCCTATTCGGTCTGCATTGGCATCATTATAATCTAGATAAAGCTCATCCATTTCTTTTTTAACAGCATACAGAACTTTATTTCCCATTAAAACGGTTTCCAAAACGGTATGTTCGTCGAACATGTTGTGGTTCTGGTTTAAAACCGACATACGTTTTCCCGGCTCTAAATGAATATGCCCAGAAGTTGGGTCCATATCACCTGAGATGATTTTAAGGAAAGTAGATTTTCCCGCACCATTAGCCCCAATAACGCCGTAAATATTCCCATGAGTGAAAGTTGTATTTACTTCATCAAATAAAACTCTTTTACCAAATTGAACTGATAAATTATTGACTGTTAACATGAATGTCTTTTTAATTAATTTGGTGCAAAAGTACGGAAAAAGGTTCAGAGTTGCAAAGATGCAAAGGGACTAAGTTTTTTTGCTGCTGCTGAGAGGTTCTCGCAAAGAAGCAAAGACGCGAAGAAATAACTTTACAGAAAAAAACCATATAAGTAATATAAGTTCATTTAAACTAAGTCTTAAATTTTCTTATATTACTTATATGGTAAAAAAACTTTGCGTCTTCGCTTCTTCGAGATTCAACTACAATTTACTTTCTTTCGCTAAAGCAATTTCCAAACTTTCAAAATTAGGAAGCACTTTCAAAATCATTCCTTCTTTGTTAATGATAAAATGTGTTGGAAAAGAATTCAATTGCAACGCATCATTCATATATTCTTTCATGTTTGGAATAACAGAATATGCCAAAGGTTTTCTAGCTAAAAACGTTTTCAATTGTTCCGGAGAATCTTCGGCTAAACTCATGAAAACAATGTCTTTTCTGTCTTTGTAATCTTCGACTAATTTGTTGACTTGCGGGAATTCTCTAATACATGGCGTACAATGAATGTACCAGCATTTTATTACAATGATTTTTCCTTTCATGAATTCATTGGTAACTAAATTTCCGTCTAAATCTTGAAATGAAAATTTAGGAAAAGCAGTTCCTTCCATCTTAAAGTTTTTATAAGCATCAAAACCCATTTGATTGATTGTTGCTTTTATACTACTATCAGTTTTAGGTTGAATTTTAAATAACTTGTAAACGTAAATATTCGCATCTGATTTCAATCGAACTGGAATGAAATTTCCGTTTGCTAATTGATCTAAAAAAGTTTCTTTTGAGACTTCTTTTGATGCAACATCCAGCGCTGTAAAATCTCTCGAAAGCATGATTTTTTTATTCTGATAAACCGACCATTGCTCGTAAGTTTTCTGAATTTGAATGGGATCTACTTCTGGATTTCCGAATTTGTTTTGAGCTGTATTTATTGTAAAAATGAAAAGTGATGTAATTAAAGTGATCAATTTCTGCATGAATTCTATATTTGGTTTCAAAAATAATCAAAAATTGAATTAAAGTCTCGCACTGCCTTTATTGCTTTTTTTAATAAAAAAACCTGGCAACAAAAATTGCCAGGTTCATAATGCTTTATTTGAGGCAAAAACCAAATAACAAATTACCTCAACTCACAGCATTTAAGAAATAAAAATTAGGTTAAAAAATAAATAACCAAACTCAATTTTAACCGTCCCAATTTTCTTATTTCTAAATTTTCAATCATTTCATTTTAATTTAAAAAATTCATCACTTTAAGTGACTTTTTGTGACCTGATTTGTCTGTTACTATCACTACAAAAATCTGTTTACTAGCAAAACTTGGGCTATTAAGCAGTACTTCTTTATTATTTTGAATGTTTCTATGACTTGTAACTACTTGTCCTATTGTATTGAATACATCAACCTGAGTAATGTCTTCTGCATCATTAGATACCGATAAGGTATTGTTTCTAAAATAGGCAACCGTTTTATTACTTTCAGCCGAAATGTCATCTAGAATCAATGTTTTTGCTGTAGCTTGTGATGCAAAATAAGCGGCGTAAGCTTTAGACAATTCAGATGAATTACCACAAGAGGAAGCATCCCAGTTTACAGACCAAGTCATTAAACCTCTTAAAGAAGGATATGGTCCGCCTGGCTGCATAGTGTAGGTTCTTCCAGAAAAAGTGGTTCCGTTTCTTAAATAATCCATAGCACTAATTCCTTCTGCTGGCGTTAAATAACCGCTTCCTGCTGCACTTGGACAAGCTGGCAATGCAATCAAAACTTTTGAAGCTGGCAAACCATCAAAACGCATTCCTGTAGAAGCAATGTTATAGCCTTTTATCACCATATCGGTTAAGGCTGTAACCATGTTTGCTTTCTTAGCCGTACCGTAATACTGGCCATCTAATCCGTTTTCTCCTCCTGTATTATACAATTGTACCGCTAACAAATCCAGTTCATTACGCAAGTTTTGAATGATTGGCAGGAACGAACCAAAAGTATCTGTATAAGTAGAATATCCTCCTTGTACATATTGTGTTTCTGGAGCTGCAGTTAATAAAAATCCAGGGCCATAATACGCTTTTAATTCTTTGAAAGCATCTACTACGTTTTTCAATCTTGGATAAGCAGAAATACCCGCATAAGAAATATCTCTTAAGCCTCCTGCGCTAAAATTCATCGATCCACCTTCAAAATCAATATCAACTCCATCAAATTGATATTCATCAATAATGGCTTTTATACCATTCACAAAAATATTTTTCTGAGTTACATTTTCTAAAACAACATGTCCGTTTTGACCTCCGATAGAAACAATAACAGGAACGCCGCTATCTCTTAAGGCTTTTATATCATTTTTCAATAATTGTTTATTGAAAACACCATTGGTTAAATACCTAGTATCGTTTGTAGTTAATACTGGTGTGTAACCGTCACGATTAACGGTTTCTATGAAGGAATAATCGACAACGTTAAACTTGCTTCCTACCATTTGAGAAAAATATAAAAACGGAGCTGAAGCATTTTCCCAAGAATGGGCATATCCTAAAATAATTTTAGAAGGAAGCGGGATAAATCTATTAGTGCCTACAGTAGCAATTTTAATGGTATTGTTTAATGTAGTTACACCAGATTTATTATCGGTTGCTCTTATTACAATTGGATAATCCTGATAAGCAACTGGTGTAAAATTATACGTATAGGTGTTATTTGCTCCTCCTGTCATGTTAAATGTACCTCCATTTATGGTAATAGTAACACCTGAAACGGATCCGTCACTATCAACAGCTGTAACTGAAATTGGCACGGCTTGGAAAGAACTTTGGTACACAGTCGTATTTGATGGTGAATTCCAAGTAATTACAGGTAATGTATTGGGACAGTTTGCACCTGAACAATTTAAGGTAAAACTATAGGTTTTAGATTCTGTTGTTCCGTTTGATGCAGTAGCCGTAACGGTTAACGTATGAGAAGCTGAAAACTGATTTGCCGCTGGTGTCCAACTTGCTGTATAAGTTCCCGAAGAATTGGTAGCAGTCAAATTTTGTCCATCTAAACTAAATACAACCGATGAAATTGTAGTAGCATCAGCAGCACTTAACCCAACACTTGCAACAAAATTAATTCCCGACCCTAAATTTATAGCAATCGCCGAAGCTGTTGGTGCTGTAATCGCTACCACTGGCTTAGTTGCAACGACCGCTTGTCTATTAAAATTGTAAATCGTTGGAGTTGTCGGAACGGCAAAATTGGTTAAGTTGTTTGGATAATAAGTCACTTCACCATTTTCCCATGAATTCAACTTTAAACTTAAAATTTGCGTATAACCTGCTACAACCGAATTATCAAAAGCATAATTTCCTGATGCATCTGTAGTTGCTAAAACACTTTTCCAGTTATGCGTATTATCTGTCCAAGGCAACACAATTTCTACTTTTGCGCCAGCAACAGGAGTTGTTCCGTTTTTAACTGTTCCGCTAATTAAGTTTGTGGCCGCAGCTAATGCAGCTTTTGCTGTAGAACTTGTATTAAAATTGTAAACAGTTGGAGTTGCCGGAATAGCAAAGTTTGTCAAATTGTTTGGATAATAAGCCACTTCTCCATTTTCCCATGAGTTTAGTTTTAAACTTAAAGCTTGTGTATAACCGTCTATAACAGAATTGTCAAAACTGTATTTTCCTTGTGCATCTGTCGTTGCAAGAACACTTTTCCAGTTGTGTGTATTATCTGTCCAAGGTAAAACCAATTCTACTTTTGCACCAGCAACAGGAGTGGTTCCATTCTTTACGGTTCCGCTAATTTTACTTGAAGTTGTTACAACATTTTGTGTAAAGTTCAATGTTTTATTAGCATTCAAATTGGAATAAACTGTTGAAGCCGGAGCAAATGTTTGTCCTGTTAAAGCTGCTGTTACCGTATAATTTCCGCCAGAAGCCAATGTAAGAGAATAAACTCCGCTTGCATTGGTAACTGCTGTAAAATTCCCTGCTGCAGAAGATGCAGTAACCGTTACGCCAGAAACTGGAATTGTTCCGTTTAGCACTGTTCCGCTTACAGTGTAGTTTACAACTGCGGCTCCTTGAGTGAAGTTCAACGTTTTATTGCCATCAATTGCATTGTAAACCGTTGAAGCTGGTGTGTACGAAAATCCAGATTTTGCAGCCATAACTGTAAAGTTCAATCCTGCTGTTAAACCTGCAATGCTATAAACTCCACTTGCATTTGAAACTGCTGTTAAAGTTGTGCTTCCTGAAACTGCCGAAACGGTTACTCCAGAAACAGGAGTTGTTCCGTCAAGAACTGTTCCGCTTACGGTGTAAATTGGCTGTGTTCCGTTAATCAAAACTGCGGTTTGATTTGTCGTAACATTCGTTAATGTTACTGGAACAAATGTATAGCTCGCTTTTAACGCTGTAAGCGAATAGTTTTGTCCTGAAGTTAAATTATTGAATGCAAAATTTCCATTAGCAGAAACTACTGTCTGAATAACTACATTGGCAGCATTACGCAACTCTACTGTAACATCAGTAACTAAAGATGATCCGTTTTTTACAGAGCCTGCAATGCTTACTGTTCCCGGAACAACACTTCCGAAAGAAGCATCAACTTGGTTCAATAACGAATTCGGAATGGCGCCTCTAGTATCTTGAGATAATTCCCAAATCATACCTCCTGCTAAGTTTCTTGATTTAATGTATTGTACCTTTAAATCTATTGATTGTTTATCTTCATAAGAAATAAACTGTTTTAAAGTAGCATTATACAAATAAGGAACTTTTGTTGTGTTGTCAAAATAACGAACCCATCCTGCCGAAGCTGCAGATGGCGTTACCATCATGGTATTGGGGTCCAAATAAGCATGTGAGTTTGTTACTGGATTTCCGACTAAATCGCAGATTTCGATACTTCCAGATTTTTCACAAGCTCCAGAACCATCCCATGTTCCTGTTGGGTTTTGCGGATTTGTACATCCCGGAACTATATATCTTGGCGCTGCAACGAATAAACCATTTGTCGAATTTGTGGCAACGTTATCGAATTTTTTTCCGTAAAAAGGCAGTCCCATGATTAATTTATTTGCAGGAAAACCAATTACGTTTAAATATTGATTTGTTAATTCGTCTAACGATTCTGATTGAGTTGCTCCATACAGCGGATCGTTGGTGTTTCCGCTCGCATATAATGGTGCATTGTAACAGGTTTTATCATACCAATTTCCTCCGAAATCATATCCGAAATAAGTAATATAATCACAGTAAGTCGAAATATCTTCGGTCATGCCGTATTGCGATCTGTTGTTTGGTCCTAAATATTGTTTAGAAACATTTCTAACATTGTTTCCCGCAGCAATCGTAACCAATTTGTTTGGCATGGCCTGACGCATGGCTTTTAATAAGTAAACCAAATTTTTGTTGTCATCAGGACTGTATTTTTGCGGAGGAACAGGCGAACCGTTTACTATTTCTGTACCATCAGTTCCGCCCGAAAGAGGATATTCCCAATCGATATCAAAACCATCAATAAAAGGATATGTCGCAATGAAGTTTGCCATATCTGCTGCTAAAGCTGCTCTCGCTACTGGACTTGCAGCAATTGGAGAAAGATCTTGTCCTTTTGTCCAGCCTCCAACAGAAATTAAAATTTTCAAATGAGGATACTTTTCTTTTAATTTCATTAAATCATAAAAGTTACCCTTTACTGGAGCATCCCACGGAATACCTCCTTCCATATGCTCAAAATCGGCATAAGTATCTAAACATTTTAACTTTGTATTCTCTGGATGGGCAGGATCATAAGTTGTCCCATAAAAAGAATAATTTAAATGCGTAATTTTACTTCCATCAATTTTCGGAACATTAAAATCCCGGGCATAAATAGACCATTGCGCATAATACCCCACTACTTTCTTCCCGTGAGCTGATTGAGCCAACGCTAGTAAGGGAAACAATAACAAAAAAAGCAATCTGTAATAATGTTTCATAGTTAATAAATATTAGTTAATAGAAAATAAATAATTGGGCCACAGAAATCTAAAATCTTCTGGGTTTCGTTCAACTGCAGATTGGAGCCCCGCGGTCGACCGGAAATAAACTCAAATTACATTCTATAGATAAATATTACTATTACTGATTCATGCATAATCATTAGCAAATAGTAGTGATTGATATTTATTTATAATTTTCAAAAAAAATTAATGTCAAATACAAATGATAAATTTGGGACTACTCATCAATCTATACTCTTTTTTTGTCATGTTTTATTGTATTCTCTTTATTTGGTTTTTTAAAGGTTAATACTCCGTTATTGGTTATTTTTTACTTGATTTATATTTCGATCTACAAATAGATTCCTGAAATTCATTTTTTTTGTAATTACCCCTGTCAAATAATTATGACAGAGATAATTACTACTCTAAAAAAAACATTAGCAGCATTAAAAACGTACTAAATACTGATTCAAATCAAACCTTAAAGTAATTTTTTTAAACTCTCATAAACAGACAGCTCAACATCTGCATGATCTTTTGTATTACATTGCTCTATCAATTTTTTTAGATCTTCTGACTTTAAAGTTGATTTATTATCCAAAACCAATAATAATTCCTGAGAAGCATCATTTAGTTTTTTAGATAATGGTAATATGGGCTCCACCAATGGTGCATTTGCGCCTAATGCGGTTAAATCTTTATATACAGTAATCCATTTATTGAAAAATGAAGTTACTTTGGCTTTATTAGCTGCCGATTTATTAGCCAAATATTGCGTTACCACAACATCAAATGCTAAAGCATCTTTTGCGTCTGGCGTACAAGCATCTGCAAAAAGCGTTAAAGGCGAATACATCTGATATTCTGTTCCGTCTTTATTTCGCGTATATCCTTTTAAAGGCTCGCAAACATTTGAAAATTCTTCCAATACCTTAATATCCTGATTGTTTGAGATATTTCTCAAAATCACCGCCTTGTTTCGAATATGTGTTAATCCTAATTCTTCCAATCTGAAAGAAACTGTTTCAAGACGTCTGCGCATACTCGCAATATCTGTTACCTCTTCTGCAGACCAAAGCCTTTCGGCAATTGCAGCTGTTCTTGGCCAAAGTCTCGAATCTATCGTAAGCGGTGTTACAAGTTCTGTCCACATGGTTGCTTCTCCTCCAAGAATCATTGCTTTTTCCTCTGTAGATAAATTGGCTCCTTTCGGCATCGGATCATTTAAGTAATGACTTGCAATCGGATACATCAAATCGATATAAAAACCATTAGACAATACTGTCTTATAACCTTTTTTCACTGCATCTACCAATGACTTTCCTGCAACAACTCCTTCATTTGGTCCTCTCCACGAATGAATGATTGCTTCTTTAGACAAATCTTTGGTTAGAATCTCTTCCCAGCCCATCAGCTGTTTGCCGTGTTTTTTAAGCATGGGTACCAACTGCATGGTAAAATAAGTCTGCAATTCGTGATTTGTTTTTAAATTATGTTTCTTTTTAAATTCTTGTATTTTAGGATTTCCATCCCAGTCTTTGCCTTCGTTTTCATCTCCTCCGATATGAAAATAAGCTCCTGGAAAAAGCGGACAGACTTCATCAAAAATTTCGCTTAACAACAGATATGTTTTAGGATTTGAAGGGTCTAATGTAGGAGTGAAAATTCCCGCATTCCTTTCAATTCCGTAGGATGCAATTGCAGTGCCTTTACTATTTTTTTCGGAAGTTCCTCCAGTCAGCGTAATCACTTTGCTTCCTATTTCAGGATAAGCTGTAAGTATAGCCGATCCGTGACCCGGAACATCTATTTCAGGAACAATCAAAATTCCTCTTTCCTCTGCATATTTAACTATGTTTTTAATTTCTTCCTGCGTATAATACAAACCATCAGAAGCAAGCTCTATTAACTTCTTATGTTTCTTCATTTCGATTCTCCAGCCTTGATCATCTACCAAATGCCAATGAAAAACATTCATTTTCATTGCCGCAAGTCCGTCGAGATTTCTCTTGATTACATCTACTGGTTGAAAATGCCTTGAAGCATCAATCATTAAGCCTCTCCAAGTAAAACGAGGAAAATCTGAAATCTGCGAGACTGGGAAATAAAATGAGGTACTGTTATTTTGAAGAATCTGCAACAAAGTTTCAAGACCGTGTAAAGCTCCTAAATCGCTTGAAGCATTTATTGTGATTTTATTTGATTTAATATCCAAATGATAACTTTCGTCTTCGTAAAGACCAATTTTTCCTGCTTTAGTACAATTGATTTGCAATTCTGCATTCGGGACTTCATTTAGTTTTGCAATAAATCCTTGTTCAAAAAAAATACCTGTTCTGTTGTCTAATCGGCGTAAAAAACGAGTTACTCCTCCAAAAATCCTCGAATTCGGATTTCCGGTTATGTTTACTTTAAAATTCTTGGTTAAAGTAAAATTTCCATCGTTTAAAACAACACTTTGAGGCCAAGGCATAAGGTTTAGTTGCTCTTTTTTAACTTGAGCACCAACCGTTACGCCTGCTAACAGCAGTACAAATAAATATTTCATTTTTAATTTTTTGGTTAATATTATCCCATGATAATATTGTAATTAGAAAAAAACAAAGCTCAGAAAGACTTTTATCGAACCTCACCAATCACAAAACAATCTCTCTGAATTTTGCTGTTTGACTCGAACGGTTTCGAATCGTTAACTTTAATAGTCAAAACGTTTGAAAGCTTCAATTGCTTCGTATTCAGCCAGACCCAATTCATCATAAAGTATGGCGGTATTTTTGTTTCGGTCTTCTGCCCTAACCCAGAATTCTCTCGAATCATTGCCTTGAAACATAACTCTGTCTTTCTGCGACTGGTGATACAAAATGGCGTGGCGCTTTAATAATACTTCTGAAGGACTCAACGGAACAGCCATATCGATTTCGTGTATGTCCCATTCATGCCAAGCGCCTCTGTATAGCCATAACCAGCAATCGTTCATATAAGGTTCCGATTTCAGCTCTTTTAATGCAGCAAAAATGGCATTCAGACAAACTTCATGTGTGCCGTGCGGATCTGCCAAATCTCCTGCTGCAAAGACTTGATGTGGCTTGATTTTGGCAATAATATCTTTTACAATGGCAATATCTTCAGGTCCTAGCGGATTTTTCTTTACCTGCCCAGTTTCATAAAAAGGAAGGTCTAAGAAATGTGTATTCTCATCTTTGAGACCAATATAACGAGTTGCCGCATAGGATTCTCTTCTTCTTATCAAACCTTTGAGTTTTCTAACTTCTAAGGAATCAATTTGATTTTCAGACTTATTGTTCAGGAATTCAATTACCGACTTGAAGTTGATATCAGCTACAGCTGCACCGATAAAATCACTACCAACCTCAGCAAATTTTAAAGCTTCATCATCTGTAACCGCAATGTTTCCCGAAGTTTGATAAACCACTTGAACATCGTGTCCTTGTTTGATTAATTTTGAAAAAGTCCCTCCCATCGAAATCACGTCATCATCAGGATGCGGACTGAAAAGAATTACTCTTTTCTTCGCTGGATGCGCCCTTTCGGGACGAAATGAATCGTCTGTATTGGGTTTTCCGCCCGGCCAACCTGTAATGGTATGCTGCAGGATATTAAACATATTGATATTCATATCATAAGCAGAGCCTTCCTGAGCCAATAAATCAGACATTCCGTTATTGTTGTAATCACGATCGGTCAGTTTCAAGATTGACTGTTTGGTTTTCTGACAGAGCCATACAATAGCTTTGCTTTTAAGTTCTGGTGTCCACAGACATTCACCAACCAGCCAAGGCGTTTTAAAACGTGTCAATTCGGCAGCGGCAGACTGATCCAGAACAAAAGTAGCATTCGGGTGATTCTGTAAAAAAGTTGCTGGAACTTCAGAACTTATATCTCCTTGAACAGTTCTTTTAATAATGTCGGCTTTATTCTGTCCCCATGCCATCAATACAATTCTCTTTGATCTTAGGATTGTAGAAACTCCCATTGTAATAGCACGTTTCGGGACATTATCAATACCGTTAAAATCAGACGAAGCATCAACTCTTGTAATATGGTCAAGCGTAATAATTCGGGTTCCAGAATTTATATGTGAACCTGGTTCATTAAATCCCACATGTCCTGTACGTCCAATTCCTAGAAGCTGAAAATCAAGTCCTCCAGCATTTTTAATATTCATTTCGTAATCAATACAGTACTGATTAAGTTCATCTAAAGCAATAGTTCCGTCGGGAATATTAATATTTTCTGGTTTGATATCGATATGATTAAAAAGATGCTGATGCATGAAATAATGATAGCTCTGATTGTTCTCTTTTGTCATTGGATAATATTCATCCAAATTAAAAGTGATTACATTACTAAAGCTCAAGCCTTCTTCCCTATGCATTCTCACTAATTCCTCATAAACTTTTATAGGAGAAGAGCCTGTTGCTAAACCTAAAACACAAGATTTGTTTTTTTCCTGTTTAGATCGAATCAGCTGTGCAATTTCCTGGGCTACGATTACAGAAGCTTCGGCAGAACTTTTGAAAATCTCGTTGTGAATTTTTTCAAAACGGGTTTCTTCAAACTTTCCGGCACTTTTATAGCTGATATCAGGTTTAATTTCTAAAGCACTTTTCATTTTTTTCTTTTTTGTAGTAATTATGAAAATGATTTTTTAAAATGGTATAAACGGCTTTCACCGCCTATACCATCCTACTAACCAAAACTTATATTGTTCTTAAAAATTTGCTCCTGTAGTATCCCACCAAACTCTGGTACCACCATTATCAGGTCCGTTTAATTTTGCAACACCGGTAGCTACTCCACCAGAGTTTCCAGCTTTTTCAGACTGAACAAAATTTACCCTTCTAACACCAAATTCTGTAGTAATTGCTCCACCGCTGTAATTCTTTAATACTGGGAACAATTTAGGATATCCAGTTCTTCTGTAATCAGACCATGCTTCTTGTCCTTCAGGGAAACCAGAAATCCATTTTTGAGTAATGATTTTTTGTAATTTAACTTCGTTTGTAGCTGCGGCATCCCAAGCAACCGTAACATTATTTACAGCAGGTGAATTGTTTTCTGGGAAATTTGGATCAACATATGCAATCGGAGTTTTTACATTATCAGCGATATAAGCGGCTGCTCCCGAAACTCCTCTCTGATCAAATGAAAGTTTAATACCAGCTTCATACAATTCCTGAGCTGTACCGCCCATAGCCCATCCTCTCAAAGCACCTTCAGCTCTTAAAAAATAAGCCTCTGCAGCATTCATAAGATAAATTTCTTTTGATTTTACGACAGCACCAATTCCTGAAAAGTCTTGATGATCTGATTTTCCGCTAATTGCTATTCCGGTTCTTACTCCTTTATATTGACCAGCGAACTGTTTTGAAGTATCAAAATAAAAAGCAATTCTAGGATCTTGATATCCTCTCAAGATAGATTCCATATCAGCAGACATGCGAATATCCAACCAAGAACCGCTGATTGTTGCAATTGGATTTGTATATACCGGCGAAACAATTTTAAACGAATCATCGTTAACCAGCATTACACCAAATTTATGAGCTACGGCTTTTTCTGCTTCTGTTTTTGCTAAAGCTGGTTTAACTTTAACAATACGCATCGCCAGCCTTAAACGCAAAGTATTGGCAAATCTCACCCAAGATTCATATTTTCCGCCGTAACCAGTCATATCTGTCGAAGCAAAAGTTGAAGCTTCTCCGGCATCAACTCTTTTTGTCAATTCAGCGACAGCTGTATCCAATTCGGCAAACATTTGAGTATAAACTTCTTCTTGAGAATCGTATCCGATTGTTGCATCTGTTGAACCGAATTTAGAGTAAATTATTGGCCCGAAAGTATCTGTCATTCTGTGCATTCCTTCTACTTTAAGAATTAATGACAAAGCATAAAACTGATCGTATTTTCCTTTCGACTTATTGGCAATATCAAATGCATTAAACATTACATTTTTATAACCGTAATCCCAGATAAATCCATTCCAGTTATCCATTAATGAATACGTTGTATTATTTACACCACCTTCAAAACCTGTTGGTGTAGCCATGTATCCTGACCAAATATCAGAGTTAAGACCTTGTTGCAATTGATAAACCCATTCTGGAGTCAGAACTTGGATATTGTTAAACATCGGAGAAAAACCTCCTTTAATGTGATTAAAATCCTGCTCAAAATCCGGAAGCGAAATACCATTAGGATTCGAATTTATATCTTCAAAGTTATCTGTACAACCCACAGATGCGAGTAATAAACTGCAGATAGCCGCTTTTGTTATTTTATTTAGTTTCATGATTTTAGAATTAGAAAGTTACATTTAAATTAAGACCGATACTTCTGGTAGATGGTAAACCATAAATATCTACTCCCTGTAAACCTTGTCCTGTACTCAATGCGATATTAGGATCGAATGGTGCATCTTTGTAAATGAAGAATAAGTTTCTTGCAATTAAGGAAATACTTGCTGATTGAATAAAAGGCACTGACTTAGGATTGAAATTATATCCGATAGAAACCTCTCTAACACTTACATTCGTTGCATCATACATATATTCACCTGTAATCCCTGCTCTTCCTCCTACCTGAGTGTAATAAGACTGAGCATCCATAGTTGTTACCGCTGTACCGTTTGGCATTACAGCATTTATTTTAACACCTCCTGCATTTCTAGCATCTCCTGTCGCTTTAGAAACTCCAAATGAGTCATTCTGTGCTTCTGTCAAACTCATAACATCTCCTCCAAAACGTCCGTCGATTAAAACATTTGCAAAGAAAGATCCAACTTTGAAAGAGTTAGAAAAACCTAGCATAAAATCAGGATTTGAATTTCCTAATTCAACAAACTCAGTTTTTTGAATTTTTCCATCACTATTTAATAAAATTCTTCCCTGAGCATCTTTCAGCATTTTATAACCTTCGATAACACCGAATGGTCTTCCTTCTGTCAAAGTGTATTTATATCCGTTAACTCCTGGATCGGTTAAATTTACTTTTCCTCCTAATTCTGCTGGGATTTCTTTTACTTTATTTTTGTTTTGTGAAAAGTTAATAGCTGAATCCCAAGTGAATTTATCATTTCTCACAATTCCTGCATTTAAGACAACCTCAAAACCTTTGTTTTCGATGCTACCAGCATTAATTCCATAAAAATCAACACCATAAATATTTCCAACAGGAGCAACTACTTGTAAATACTGGTTTTTTGTTTCTGAGTTGTAGTACGAAATCTCAAAACCTAATCTGTTATTAAACATTCTCCACTCTGTACCAAATTCAAACTCTGATTTTAATTCTGGTTTTAATGTAGTTCCCGGTTTTGGTGCTACCAAAGCGTTGAATTTAGCACCACTACCATTTGTATAATAGTTGCTTGGACTTGAAATAAACGGATAAATATCATTACCAACCTGTGCATAGGTAGCACGAATTTTACCATAATTGATCCATTCTGGCATTGTAGCCATTTCGCTGATCAAAGCAGTTAGACCAACAGAAGGATAAAAATAACTTGGAGTACCTGTATTTACTAAAGTAGACGACCAGTCATTTCTTCCTGTAAGATCAAGAAACAACATGTCTTTATAGCCAAATGTAGTTGCAGCAAATATAGACTGGATCTCTCTGTGCGAATCGATTGTCTGATAGTTACCATCATTATTGTTGAAGTTGTGTAATGTAAACCAGTTCGCATATTTCAAACCGCCACCAATTCCAGAATCTAAAATTGTTTTTTGATTTGTCATTGTGTTGTTGATACTTGCTCCAATGTTGGCATTAAAAGTAAAATCAGAACCAATTTTTGTATTAATTGTAGCAATCAAATCACCATAACGTTGTGTGCTCAAAGCATTTTCGTTGATGTAACGACCATTAATATGCGAAAGAGTTCCTTGTGTTGTAGCATAAATTCTCTTGTCAAAAATACTGGTCACCCTGTTATAGCTGTATCTTGAAGCAATACTCAACCAATCATTTACTTTATAAGTTAATGATAAAGCACCATTGAAGAAATCATTTTTATCTTCAGATTTATTTCTATTAACTGCCCAATACGGATTCTGCATAATATCTCTATTTGTCATCCAGTTTTGCGCCATTAAGTTTCTTGAAGGGTCAAAAACTTCGTAATTATCTTTGTAAAAATTAAAGTCATAACCTCTTGGCATTAAATAAACTCCCGTTAGAGGGTTAAAGTAGAAACCATTTACTGGTTTGTTAATAATTGTCTGTGAAGTATAGTTGGCATTAGCTGCAAAAACTAATTTGTCTCCAAAAAACTTAGCCGTTTGTCTAACTCCAAAGTTGTTTTTCTTTAAACTGTTTTCAGGAATAATACCCGTAGCAGAAGTATTAGCGTAAGAAAAAGCAGTAGAAGAATTTTCAGAACCAATTGAATATCCTATCGAAGTAATTTGAGTAGTTCCTGTATTAAAAAAATCTTTTACGTGATCTTTTGTTTTTCCAGCAGGCCCCCATGTTTCATCTGCTCCAGTAGCAGCAACATAATCTGTTTGGAATTTAGGCATATAAGCTGCTTCCTCAAAAGTTGTTACAGATGAAGCTGTGATGTTTGCTTTTCCTGTTTTAGCTTTTTTAGAAGAAAGCAAAATAACACCATTTGCTCCCTGAGAACCATAAAGTACCGAAGCTGCTGCACCTTTAAGAACCGTCATACCCTCATAATCATCTGGATTAATCAAAGAAACAACGTCTCCTCCATCACGGTTACCGCCAGCTAAACTACCAAACGATTCATTCGGCTGTCCTGAACCTGAGTTCAACATCGGAATACCATCAATAACGTATAAAGGCTGGCTGTTTACTACAGATGAATTTCCACGAATTACAACTTTTGTAGATCCACCAGTTCCTCCTGAACTTTTAGTAACAGCAACACCGGCAATTTTACCCGCAATTGTATTGATAACGTTGGCATCTTTTACACGAACTAATTCATCTCCCTTAAGTTCCTGAGCTGCATAAGTAAGTGATTTTCTGGTTTTCTTGATACCCAGCGATGTTACGACAACCTCGCTTAAGGCATTTGATGCAGCAGGAAGCATTTTTACATTGATTGTTGTTGCATCTCCTACAACTATAGTCTGTGTTTCAAGACCTACATAAGTAAAAACTAAGCTTTGTCCTTTTTGCACTTCAATCGTGTACAATCCGTCAAAATCGGTTGTGGCACCTTTTTGACTTCCTTGTACAGCAACAGATGCTCCTGGTAACGGCATCCCGTCAGAATCTGTAATCACACCCTTGACACTTTTCACTTGCGCAAGCGAAACTTGCGCCGTAAAAACAATCATAAAGATTAAGAAAATTTTTTTCATGTTTATTTTTATTTTGTTAGTTATGACGTAAAATTATTCTTAAGGTAGTGTTAAAAAAAATAAATTAAACCAACAGCAAAAAAATTTAAACCAACGACATAAATCATTCAATAATGTGTTTTACGAAAACGTTTTTACTTAAAAAATAAATACCTATACTCTTTTTTCATAAAATTTTATGCAAAAGAATTGGCTCTTTGCAGTTAATTGTTTAAAGTTGCACTTTATTGTTTCACTGTTAAGAAAATCATAATCCGAGAAGGAAATTACTTTGAAAGAAATTCAAAAAATTAAATTCAACATAAAACTTCAAAATCATCTTTGGTTCTGGGGAGGCTACTTTACATTAAACTTTTTAAGATGGGGAGCCTACTTTAATGATTATCCCTATTCATTCAAATCTAATTTGATTGAATTTTCACTTCATATTCCGCTCGTTTATTTTAATCTCTTTGTTCTGGTTCCAAAATTTGTATTGAGACAAAAATACATTCAATACACAGCTTCATTAATACTAAGTCTATTTGCAATCTATTTGCTCAAAACGGCACTTACGTATTACATTGTTTCTGAAAACATCTGGCCTGAAGCCAATCGCGAATACCATCCTTTCGAAATAAATCATATTGTAGCGGTGTGCATTGGAGAATTGTACGTTTTGGCAATGGCATCATCAGTATATCTTACTCTTACTTGGTTGCGCGAAAGAGAAAGAAACCGTTCATTAAGAGAAAATCAGTTTAAAATAAAACTGAAATACCTCGAAAATCAGATCCAGCCACACTTTTTTTTTAATACTTTAAATAATCTTTACGCCTTATCACTCGAATCTTCCAAAAAAGTTCCAGATGTAATCATAAAATTATCCCACTTGATGGAATATGTTTTGTATGATATAAAAGGAACCAAATTTGTACCTCTGATTAAAGAAATAGATTACATTCAGAATTATATTGAAATTGAAAAGTTGCGATTTGAAAATGTGGAAGTAACTATAAATTTGGAATCGGCCATAGAAGATGTTGTAGTACCGCCTCTAATCTTTATTTCATTGGTAGAAAATGCCTTCAAACATGGAGGCTTAAACAATAACAACCTCAAAATCAAAATCAATTGCAAAGTTATAGACAATAAGACGCTGGATTTTGAAATTTTAAATAATTTCGTACTTTCACAAAATCATAATCCAAAAAAAGGGATTGGACTGGTAAATACCAAAAAAAGATTAAAACTCATTTACAAAAACAATTTCAGCCTAAAACACAAAACAAAACTAAATTTCTACATAATCAGATTACAAATACCTATCGAGCATGAAGATTAAATGTGTATTAATTGATGACGAACCCTTAGCAATCAAGGTTCTGCAGAATTACTTTGTCAATTTTACAGATTTTGAAGTTGTCGGCACATTCAACAACTCTCTTGAGGCACTTGATTTTATCAACAGTACGCCTGTCGATGCTGTTTTTCTGGACATCAACATGCCAATGATGACTGGTTTTGAATTGATTAGTCTGATAGAAAACAAGACGAAAGTAATCATCACAACAGCTTTTAGAGAATTTGCTGCCGAAAGCTACGATCTTGATGTTTTAGATTATCTGGTAAAACCGATTCCGCTTCCAAGATTCATCAAATGCATCAATAAAATTACGACCGAATACAACCTTAAAAACAACATCAAAGTAGAAAACTCAAAAGGCGACTCCCATATTTTTATTAAAGTTGATAAAAAAATGATGAAGATCAATATTGAGGAAATTCTCTTTGTTGAAGGCATGAAAGAATATATTAAAGTCGTAACTCCCGATAAAACTTATATCACGCACAAATCCTTAACTTCCTTATCAGAAGAACTTCCTGCCGAGCGTTTTCTACGCATTCATAAGTCTTATGTGATTGCTTTAAACAAAGTAAAATCCATCGAAGGAAACCGCGTTCAGATTCAGTCATATAATATTCCAATCGGAAGAAACTACAGCAAAGACGTTAAAAACAAAATTCTGGAGTAATTCTCCTATTTAAATGTTTTTCCATAAAGCACTTTAAACTAACACTTTGTTGAAAAAATGATGTCGTTGGTTTAAATTTAACATTATTTATATCGTTTTATTTTTTTTTGAAACCGTTAACAAATATATTTACGGTCTTCAAAAAACAAATTATATAAAAAAATTAACCTCATTCTTATGACTTCAGAAAATGTACAAACCAAATGGGGGCAGTTTATCTCACTGATAATTGTCTTCTTCTTTTGGGGTTTTGTCGGCTCTGCCAATGACATCCTTATTCCAGTATTCAAAAAAGTATTTACGTTATCGCAGGTACAATCGCAATTAGTAGCGTGGGCATTTTATGCTGCATATTTCGTAGGATCAATCATATTTTTTATTGTATCTCTTAAAGCAGACGTTTTACAAAAATTTGGATACAAAAAAACACTGGCAGCCGGATTAATTCTTTCTGCAGTTGGTTCATTTTTATTTATTCCAGCCGCATCTTTCGGAAGTTTTCCATTCTTTTTATCAGCCTTATTTATTGTTGGATTAGGCTTTTCAATCCAGCAGATTGTTGCCAATCCTCTTGCCATCAAAATGGGAGACCCTGCAACTGGAGCACACCGCTTAACTCTTGCTGGAGGTGTTAACTCTTTCGGAACGACAATTGGTGCGATCTTACTTGGAATTGCCCTTTTCGGAATGGGAAATAAAGAAGAAAGCAAAAAAGACAAAAGTTCTATAGAAATCATTCAAGGCGATTTCGTTAAATTAAAAAATGAAATCACCGAAAATATCAAACAAATCAACAGCGACAATGTTGATCCAAAAACAGTTACAGAAACTGCCTCAAACGCTTTAACAGCACAACTTGCTAAGGTTGACGCTCAGTTGTTAGCAATTTCGAGCAGTACAAAAGATGCACCAGTTAAGCCTTTTGTTAAACAGTACGAAACAATTGAAAAAGACGTTGCAAAAGTAGAATTGCCTTTAGAAGTAGTAAAATCAAAACTAGAATTAGTAAAATTTCCATTTACAATTTTAGGAATTGCATTCATTATCGTTGCAATTTTCATGTATTTCTCTAAAATCGAAGACCCTGCAAAAGTTGATGCCGAAGCTGTAATCGAACAAGAGAAAAGCAAGTTCAGCATTTTCGATTATCCTCAATTATATTTGGGAATGTTAGGGATTTTCATTTACGTTGGAACAGAAGTTACCATCATCAGTAATCTTCCTGCTTTATTAAAAACAAGCGAATTCGGAAGTATCCTAGAAGATTCTATAGCTCCTTTTATCGCCCTTTACTGGGGAAGTTTAATGATCGGACGTTGGAATGGTGGTGTAAACGTTTTCAACACTTCAAACTTAGTAAATACAGCGCTTAAATTTATTGTTCCAGCTTTAGCATTCGGAGTAATTATTGGTGCTAATATTTTTGCTGCACACGACGTTTCTTCATTCTACATTTACCCAATCTGGATTTTGTTATTTATTGCAGTAAGTTTCGTTGGAGGAAAAAATGCTGGAAAAACATTAATGCTTTTCGGAATTTCAGGATTACTAATGATGTTTCTTGGATTAGTATGGAGAGATCCAGAAGTTGCTAAATTCTTCTTTATTTCTGGCGGTTTGTTCTTGTCTATCATGTGGCCTTCTATCTTTGATTTAGCCATTGCTGGATTAGGAAAAAATACCGGAAAAGCATCTTCTTTCCTTATCATGATGATTCTTGGAGGTGGTGTTATTCCATTGGTACAAGGAGGAATCTGTGATTTGGATGGAACGCATCCAGACGGAATATTCGGAATTACTTACACACACTTCTCATATGTTGTACCACTTATTGGTTTTGCATATTTAGCATTCTACGGATTCTATTGTCCTAAAATTTTAAAAAGACAAGGAATCAGCCACGTAGAAAGCGAAGGCGGAGGACATTAATATTTAAAGAATCTCAATATAAAAAATCCAAATTCCAATTTAAAAACGGAATTTGGATTTTTTTATACAAAAGGTCAAGAGAGAAAACCTTTGAGCCTTTGCAACTTTTAGCCTTTGACCCTTTTTATCTAGCCTTAATAATATTTTCAAGATTCTTTTTAAAAAGAGCTTTATTTTGAGCCGAAATAGAATAAACAACATCTTTTTCGGCATGAACAATTATTTTGTCAATAGCAGCCTTTAAAAGCGCTTGAGGATCTTTAATTCTCAAAGTACAGGCGCCATCAAAATAACCATCATCTTCAATAATCTTTCTGGCTTCTAAAATAGTTCCATCATTTAAAACTGCCGAAATAGTCATTTCTTTATTTAACGTTTTAGCATAAAAACCATCCATAACCAAAAGTAGCCTGTAACTGTTCTTCATTTCAGGACCTTTAAACTCATGTCTCGTAATATTATACCGAAGACCTTTTGCCAGACTTTGAAATTTAACAGAACAATCCAATTCATAAGTTGCCACATCTCCAGCATCATTAACCGAAGTAATTACTTTTGCTTGGGCATTTGCAGAAAAGCTAACGGTATAAAAACACAACATAATCAATATCACTTTCATATTCAATCATTTAAGAGTCATATAAAAGTAAAAAAAAATCGTCTTTTCTCGTTAGAAAAAAGACGATTTTAATTTTATAAGTATCTAAGGATTATTTATTTCCTTTTTCGAAATCAGCTACGAATTGTGCTAAACCGATATCTGTTAATGGATGTTTCAGCAATCCGTAAATTGCAGAAAGCGGTCCAGTCATAACATCAGCACCAATTTTAGCACAGTTTACAATATGCATCGTGTGACGCACAGAAGCAGCTAAAATTTGAGTTTCATATCCATAGTTATCGTAAATCTCTCTAATTTCCTGAATAAGATTCAAACCATCAACAGAAACATCGTCCAAACGTCCGATAAAAGGAGAAACATAAGTCGCTCCAGCTTTTGCAGCCAATAGAGCTTGTCCTGCAGAGAATACAAGAGTTACGTTAGTTTTGATTCCTTTATCAGAAAAATATTTTGCAGCCATAACTCCCTCTTTAGTCATCGGAAGTTTTACAACGATTTGCTCATGCAGTTCAGCCAATTCCTCGCCTTCTTTAACCATTCCGTCAAAATCAAGGGCGTTTACTTCAGCACTTACATCACCGTCTACAAGATTGCAGATATCAACATAATGTTTTAAAATATTATTTTTTCCTGTAATGCCTTCTTTAGCCATCAATGACGGATTAGTAGTTACACCATCCAAAACACCTAAAGCCTGTGCTTCTTTAATTTGCGCTAAGTTAGCTGTGTCAATAAAAAATTTCATAATTTATTTATATTAATTTGTGGTTGATTGTTTGGGCGTGACCCTATTTGCAAAAGGCGCACTCCTCATATCGTTTATGAGCGCCTTTTCCAAATCTGGTCGGGCTATCCGCACTACTTCGGTAGTTAGCTTCTATCCCTCACGCAAATCCAGCTGCAAAATTACGAAATCAATACCAATAATGATTTCAAAAACCAAATCAATTTGTTAATTCTATCACAATTCACAAAATACCTGTAAACAGCAAATTATTTAGTTCTGTTTAGTTCTTTCAATTCATCCCTAATTTCTTCCAAAACTCTCAAAGTATCTTCCTTATAACTTTCAGAATTATTGATTTTATCGCTTATAGTTTGTAAAACCCTACGAATAACAAACCAAATGATCAATAAAAATAAAACACCAAAAACAGTTGGTAAATACTCCATAAATTTTTCCATAATTCTATAATTTATAATGGTTCATCAACATTTTTTCATACATCTTATCTGGAAGCGCTCGTTTCAGAACTATTGAAAATTTCTGCATAAAAGCCCCTACTTTGTAATGTACTTTTGGTTTTGGATTCTGAATAATTTTATAAACTGCCTCTGCCATTTCATTTGGATTACTTCCTGCATCAACATGCTCATTCATCGTTGACAAAACATCGCCATAAACCTTTTCGTAAGCCGAATCTTTAACAACTGGTGCATGATAACGTCCTGCTGCAATATTGGTTGCAAAATCACCTGGAGCTACATTTGTAATTGCTATTCCAAAAGATTTAACTTCCATTCGCAATGCCTCAGTAATCAATTCCAAAGCTCCTTTAGATGCCGAATAAACACTTCTATACGGAAGCCCCATATAACCTGCAATTGAAGTAATATTGATAATAAGACCTGATTTTTGCTTGCGCATTTGCGGCAGTGCCGCTTTCATAACTTCGATTGGTCCGAAGAAATTAGTCTCAAAATTATTTCGAATCTCTTCTGTCGGAATTTCCTCCAAAGGCCCTGTAATTCCAACTCCAGCATTATTGATTACAATATCCAACCTTCCAGAAGTTTCTATAATTTTAGAAACCGCTGTTTGAATAGACGCCGCATTTCTAACATCCAAAGCGACCAAAGGAAAAACAGAATTTAATACTTTCTCAGGATTTCTACTCGTTCCGTACACCACGAAACCTTTTTGATGCAAATATTCACCAATAGATTTTCCAATTCCAGATGATCCTCCGGTAATTAAAACGACTTTATTCATTTTTTAAGTTATGAGTTTTTGGTTACGAGTTATAAGTTTTGGAAATTCGTCTTTTTTTGAGTTGCACATAAAACACCCAGCTTTTAACTTCTAACCAATAACCTCTAACTTCAGCTAGGGTAAAAATAAAAAAATCCTCCTGAAAAGGAAGATTACAAACTAAATAAATTCTAAAAATAAAAAAAATGGCAAGCGACCTACATCGCACCGCTCAACCACGTACCCTTGCTATGTTCCCATCCTGGGGGAGTCTGCAGGAGCTGGTCGTGTAGGACTTGCCGGTGCAAATATACAATCTTTTTATATTTTTGCAAGTACTTTGTTGCTATAAAAATATCGTCGTATATTGGCTTATTCAAAATTTAAATCATGAAAAAACATAACTTCTTAGCTGTCATTTTATTAGGAACTACATTAATCGGATGCGGCGATAAAAATAAAGGTGAAAATTCTTTATTTACTATTGATGATTCTGCTTTTCCAGCACATTTTACACAGAAAGATCCGCTTACAATCGGAATTTTAAACCCAAAATCGAAAGAAATTGACAGCGTTGCCTACTTCATAAACGACAAAAGAGTTGGAGGGACAAAAGGTGCTGAAGAATTTAGATTTGAATTAATAGATCAAAAATTAGGCTATCAGTATTTAAAAGCGACTGTATATTTTGACGGAGATTCTTCTGATGCCACTAAAAGAATTGAAGTTGTATCTGACGTACAGCCAAAAGCTTTAAAATATAAAATCGTAAATACTTTTGCACACGACTCTACAGCTTTTACTGAAGGATTAGAATTTCATGACGGAAGGCTTTTCGAAAGTACCGGACAAGAAGGAAATTCATATTTTAGAGAGTTAGATTATAAAACGGGAAAAGTAATTAAACAGGTAGATTTGCCTAAAGAAGATTTTGGTGAAGGAATTACTTTTATCAATGATAAAATTTATCAATTAACCTGGCAACAAAAAAAGGGATATGTTTATGATGCTAAAACCTTTAAATTAGAAAAGACTTTTACTTATGATAAAGAAATCGAAGGCTGGGGAATGACTCATGACGACAAATTCATTTATCATTCTGACGGAACAGAAAAAATCTGGAAAATGGATCCTGCTAATCAAAAACTAATTGATTATATAAATGTATATTCAGGAACTTCAAAAATTAAAGCACTCAATGAATTAGAATTAATAAACGGAAAATTCTATGCAAATGTTTGGCAGAAAGATGCAATTGCGGTAATTGATCCAAAATCTGGTGCAGTTGAAGGAATATTAGATCTCTCTGGGTTGCGTAAATTTATTAAAGCTCCAAAAGCTGAAGTTTTAAATGGAATCGCTTATAACTCTCAAACCAAAACTATTTTTGTAACTGGAAAATACTGGGAAAAAATGTTTGAAATAACAGTTTCGGAATAAAGAAAACAATATTCAATCTTTAAATTCCAAATTTCAAAACAATACAAATTTCACGAGTCTTCGCAATTCATTAGTGAAAATTCGTGAAATTTGTGTTTTATAACAATATCCATAATGATAACATTAATCACAAACATACAAGAACTGCTTCAGGTAAGAGAAACTTCAATTGCTAAAGTTTCTGGAGCTGAAATGGCTGTACTCCCAACAATAAAAAACGCTTATCTAATCTTGAAAGATGAGCTTATTGAAGATTTTGGCTCAATGGAAAACCTTCCTGAAATCAAAGCCGACAAAATTATTGATGCGACAGGAAAAGTTGTTCTGCCTTCTTGGTGCGACAGCCATACACATATTGTTTACGCTGGTAATCGGGAGCAAGAATTTGTGGACCGAATTAATGGATTATCTTATGAGGAAATTGCAAATCGCGGTGGTGGCATTTTAAATTCTGCAAAAAAACTAAACGAAAGCACCGAAGAAGAAATCTACGAACAATCTAAAACACGTCTAGAAGAAGTAATGCGTCTAGGAACCGGAGCCGTAGAAATAAAATCGGGTTATGGACTAACAGTAGACAGCGAGCTGAAAATGCTTCGCGTCATTAAAAAACTGGCAGAAAATTACCCTATTGCCATAAAATCAACTTTTTTGGGTGCACACGCTTTTCCAGCTCATTTTAAAGAAGACAAAAAAGGCTATATCGACCAAATTATTAACGAAATGCTTCCTGAAATTGCTAAAAATAATCTAGCTGAATTTGTGGATGTTTTTTGCGAGAGCGGTTATTTTTCTGTTGAAGAAACTGAGCAAATCATGGAAGCTGGAATTGCTTTTGGCTTAAAACCAAAAATACACGTCAATCAGTTTAACTCAATTGGAGGTGTTCTGGCGAGTGTCAAATTTAATGCACTTTCTGTAGATCATTTAGAAATTATGAATCCGGAAGATATTGAAGCTTTGAAGAACTCGGAAACTATGCCGGTTGCACTGCCTTCTTGTTCTTACTTTTTAAGTATTCCGTACACTCCCGCTCGTGAAATGATTAAAGCTGGACTCCCATTAGCTTTAGCTTCTGATTTTAATCCAGGCTCTACTCCATCGGGAAATATGAATTTTGTTGTATCAACGGCCTGCATTAAAATGAAAATGACTCCTGAAGAAGCCATCAATGCCGCGACAATAAACGGCGCTTATGCAATGGGGCTTTCTGAAACTCATGGAAGCATTACAAAAGGAAAAAAAGCAAATTTAATTATAACCAAACCTATTTCTTCTTATTACCAGATTCCTTATGCTTTTGGAAGTAATTTAATTGAAAGCGTTTTTATAGAAGGAAAGCTCATAAATTAACATAAAAAAAAGGTCTGTGAAAATCACAGACCTTTAATATCAAAGTGGTATTATCCCTTTGGCTGATTATCTTAAGCTGAAGCTTGTTTTAGAAACTAATTCATCATTATCAAAAACATTGATAAAATAAGTTCCTTTTGCAAAATCTTTACCAGGAAGATCTTGAACTACGTTTACAGATTTGTTTTCGTACTGTACTGTAGTTTTAAAACTGTAAGTTAATGAGTTATCACCAAAATTTTCTGTTTTCTTATCTCCTAAAACATTGTTTTTAGCATCGATAACTTGTACATAATACGTTTTATCACCAGATTTTGCGATTTGGTTTTCAGCAATTGTAAAACTGATTTTTAAAACATCCGCACGGCTTGCTTTATCAGTTTCAACTTGTTTTCCTGAACTTTTAAGTTTATAAGCTGCAGTTTTAGTGTTTAAAATTGACAGCTTAGAACCTTTTTCTACAGTTTTAGCTAATTCTTCGTTTTGACCTACAAGTACTTCGTTGTATTTTTTAGATTCTCCTAAAACTACAATCGTACTATCTCTTTGAGTTGTTAAAACACCATTTTGTTTTTTCAATTCGTCATTTTCTGCAACAAGAGTTTTCATTTTGCTCTGCATTGCCTGAACTTGAGATTTGTATTTAGAAACATCTCCTTTAGATTTGTTCAAATCATCCATTAAAGCTACTACTTTGTCTCTTTCTTGGATTAATTCGTCAGACATAGAAGTGTTTTCAGCGATTGCAGCATCGTAAGTGGCTTTTAATTCCTGCAAATCTTTCATAACAGATTCTTTCTCTGTTAAGGTCGTTGTAAGTTCTGTCTTTGTAACATCAGAATCAGACGACAATTTAAAAATATAAACTAAACTACCAACTAGTAGGACTGCTAAAACTGCGATTACCGCCTTTAGACTTGAATTGTTGTTCTTTGGGTTTTCCATATTTAAATAATTTTCTTTAATAACAAATTTAAGAATTAATATAAGGTAATAACGTAAGTTTCTACAATTATATTATTTTTGGAAAATAAATTTTTTTCATGGAGAAATTAATCCCTTTTACTATAAATGATTTGGCAAAAGTCACCAATCATAGAAGTGGTGAAATAAAGTTCGGAGAAAAGATGATTATCATTCCTAATGGGGTTGACAAGATTGATTTTCTTAAAGAAAGCGAAGCCAAATATGTTCTGCTAGGAATTCCGGAGGATATCGGTGTGCGCGCCAATTACGGAAGACCTGGTGCAGCATCGGCTTGGCAGAGCGCCATCAAAAGCATTGCCAACATCCAGCATAACCGTTTTTCTAAAGGAAGCCAGATTATTGTTTTAGGACAAATCAATGTAGCCGAAGAAATGAGAGATGTCGAAAATCTGGATTTTAACGACATAGACGACCGCTCTAAATTGAGCCAATTGGTTGAAAAAATTGACAAGGAAGTATCTCATATCATATTTACCATCATCAAAGCCGGAAAAATACCTATTATTATCGGTGGCGGTCATAATAATGCTTACGGAAATATCAAAGGTGCCGCTCTAGCGAAAGGAAAACCTGTAAACGCGATTAATTTTGATGCTCATTCAGATTTCAGAATTCTCGAAGGACGCCATAGCGGCAATGGCTTTTCGTATGCCTATGAAGAAGGTTTTCTAAAAAAGTATTTTATTTTCGGGCTTCATGAAAACTATACTTCAAAAAGCGTTCTTGATATTATAAAAAAACTCGAAGACCGTGTAAGATACAACACGTATGACAGCATCAATATCAGAAAAGAGAAAGATTTTAATAGAGAAATGATTGGTGCATTAGACTTTATAAAAAATGATGCCTTTGGAATTGAAATTGATCTGGACGCTATTCCAAACATTGCCAGCAGCGCTATGACTATAAGCGGTTTTTCTGTTGAAGAGCTTCGTCAGTTTGTATCGTTTTTTGGAGAACATAAAAATGCGGCATATCTGCATATCTGCGAAGGAGCGCCAGATTTAGATAATTCGCCAAACAATAATTTAATTGGCAAATTGATTGGTTATCTCGTAACCGATTTTATGAAAGCCAGCAATGAAAAAATTTAAAATTCTATAATTTTAAAAGAAAAAGAAAAAGCATTTTTCCTAAATAAAAGTCAATTAAAATAAACGATTGAATGAATAAGCCTATCTTTGCACAGCATTTTAGTACTTAAAGCTAAAATACTTAATACCCAAGATATGTTATTCGAAGATCTTTCACTCTCAAAAAGTATACAAAAAGCCGTATTTGAGGAAGGCTACCTAAATCCGACTCCAATTCAAGAAAAAGCAATTCCGGTTGTTTTATCTGGACGTGATTTAATTGGTTGCGCGCAAACCGGAACAGGAAAAACAGCTGCATTTGCCATTCCAATCATACATCAATTACATCGAATTGTAGGTTCTTCTAAAAAAGCCAAACAAATTCGTGCTCTTATAGTAACACCTACACGCGAACTTGCCGTTCAGATAGGTCAGAGCTTTGACACTTATGGCAAATACACCAATTTAACACAGCTTACAATTTTTGGAGGCGTGTCACAAAATCCGCAAGTTGACGCACTCAAAAACGGAATTGATATTCTAATTGCTACGCCTGGACGTTTGCTAGACCTTCAAAAACAAGGTTTTTTAGATTTAAATCATCTGCATACTTTAGTTTTAGACGAAGCCGATCAGATGCTGGATATGGGTTTTATAAATGATGTCAAAAAAATTGTAAAACTTACGCCAAAGAACAGACAAACATTGCTTTTTTCTGCAACAATGCCAATTGCAATACGCGAACTTGCCGAAATGTTTCTGCAAGATCCAGAACAAGTAGAAGTTTCGCCTGTTTCATCAACAGCAGAAAATGTTGAACAACGCGTTTATTTCGTAGATAAAACTGAAAAACGAAATTTATTATACAAGTTAATTAAGGAAGAAAACTTATCCAACGTACTAGTATTTTCGAGAACAAAACACGGAGCAGATAATGTTGTAAAAGCACTTCGCAAAAAAGATATTCCTGCAGAGGCCATTCATGGTGATAAATCTCAAAATGCCAGACAACGTGTTCTGGATGCTTTTAAAAACAAAGAAGTCGGCGTTCTGGTTGCAACAGATATTGCCGCAAGAGGAATTGACATCGAACAATTACCATTTGTAATCAATTTTGACCTTCCTAACATTCCTGAAACTTATGTACACCGCATTGGCCGTACGGGACGTGCAGGAAATGGCGGCATTGCAATTTCCTTCTGCGGAAAAGATGAACTTCCTTATTGGAAAGACATTCAAAAACTTATAAAAGTTGATGTAAAAACGATTTCAGACCATCCTTACCCATGGCATTCAGGCAGTCCTGAAGCTGGAGAAAAACCAAAAAACTCAAACAGAAGCGGTGGTGCTCATAAATCTAGAAAATCCGATGCATCAAAGAAAAACAAAAAGCGCTGGTACTAAACAGCGCTTTTTTCGTTTATAAGATGATTGATTATTTTAAAGAGTTTTACCGGTTCGAATGGTTTTATAATAATATCGTTCATTCCTGACGAAAATGCATCATCTGCTATTTCATCTTTATCAAATGCTGTCAGCGCAACTATTGGCGTTTCAATACCCATCAAACGAATTCGTTTTGTCGTTTCAAATCCATTCATTAAAGGCATATTGATATCCATTAAAATCAAATCAAATTCGTCTTCTTCTAGAATTTTCAATGCGGCAAAACCATCATCTACTACTTTGCAGAGATAATTGTTTTTTTCGATAATTTTTCGTGTAACCAGCTGATTAATCAAATTATCTTCAACGACCAAAATTCGATAAACCTCATCAGAAGTTAGATCAACTTCTATTTCGTCAATAATATTTTTCGTTTTTTCCAAATCATGCTCAAACGGAATAATAAAAGAAAAAGAAGTTCCTTTTCCTAGATCACTGTCAAGCGTAATCGAGCTGCCAAAAAGGCCTAATAATTTTTTAACGATACTGAGTCCAAGACCCGTTCCCTGATAATCTTCTTCTTTTCTGCCTACCTGAACAAACTTTTCAAAAATCTTATTCTGATCGACTACTGCAATTCCGACTCCGTTATCTTTTATCAAAAAATCCAAATAATGAAGCTTTCCTTCTTTTTTATGGAGATTTACGATAATTTCTACCTCGCCTTCTTTCGTGAATTTTAATGCATTGCTTACCAGATTCATTAAAATCTGCGCCAACCTTAATTTATCTCCTATTAAATATTCGGGAATCATCGGATCAATAATAACGGTTATCTTATTATTGTTTTTCTGCGATAAAAAAGACAACGAATTTTTGATCATATTAATTTCATCTGAAATATTAAAAGTAAGACTTTCCAAAACCACCTTGTTTTCTTCAATTTTATTAATCTGAAGAAGATCATTTACCAGCGACAATAAATACCTCGCAGAAAACTTAAGCGAACTCAGATGCTGGCTTCTTGACAATTCTTTGTGCTCTTCGAGCAACATATTCGTGATACCGACCACACCATAAAGCGGTGTACGCAATTCGTGGCTTATAGTCGAAATAAATTGAGTTTTGAGGAGCGAAGCTTCTTCTGCAATTTCTTTTGCCTCTAGGAGCTCCAAATTGTGTTTCTTTTTAAAACGAATATTCTTCACCAAAGTTATAATCAGGAAAATAAGGATAAACGAAATCAAGATGAAAAGCACAACGATAATCCTTGATTTTTTTAAGCTTTGCGACTGTATAGTCTTCTCGTTTTCGATTTTATCAATCTGTCTTTTATATTCGTCAAGTTCTAGATTAAAACCTGCCACTGAAGCTTTTTTCAGTTTTTCTTCACTGTACAGCCTTTCGGTTATCTGATTAAATAAAATAAGGTTTTCATAAGCTTCTTTGTATTTTTTGACCTTAGTCAAAAACTTAGAATACTCAAGATGTGCATAAGACAAATCAGATTGCTCTTCGCTGTCTACTCCAGCTTCTAAGGCTTTTTTGAAATACATTTCGGCACGACTATTCTGATTGGTATGGTTATAGTACATTCCGTACAGCATATTGATTGCAATCTCTGTAGACTCATCACCATATTTCCGAATATTATTTCCAACAAATTCGAGATATGGATATCCTTCCTGAAATTTTCCAACATCAAAATAAGCCCAGGCAATGTTGACATTCGTAAAATATACTTGCCTTACATTATTGATCTTAAAGCCATAAGCAATTGACTTCTTGTAGCATTTAATCCCTTTATCAAATTGTTTTCTTTCAAAACAGTAAATATTTCCAAGATTGTTATAGAGACTGTATTTTATTGAATCGTTATCTGTTTTGGAAGCGTAATACAATGCCTTGTTATAGAAAAAGATTGCTTTATTAAACTCCGAAAGTTCACCATAATTACCGGCAATAATCTTGTATGCCTTTGCAGTATAATAATTGTTTTTTGCTGCAAAAGCATGATTCAGCGCTATTCTGGAAGTGATAAGTGATTTCTCAAAATTAGATTCCTTGTAATATCCCCAAGCCTTTTTAGTAAGCTTATTGATCTGTTTCTCAGAAACAGGATCAGACTGCCCTATCGCTATGGTAGCGAAACTACATAAAATAAGCAGAAATAAGAAAATTCGTTTTGGGAGCATTAATAGGCTAATTTCATCAAATATACACTTTAAAATAAAAAAAAAGCTGTATTTAAAAAAAATACAGCTTTCAACCTTTATATACAACTAATAATAAACACATTAAACAATTCTTTCGCAGAAAAGACATGTATTATTACCCTAATTATTTATTCATTATCGCTTTCCCACTGTCCTACTACAGAAGTTGCCAAAGCATTTCCTAACACATTTGTAGCGCTTCTAAACATATCACAAAAGTGATCGATTGGCAGAATCAAAGCTATACCCTCAATCGGAATATCAAACATACCGCAAGTTGCCGCAACAACAACCAAACTCGCTCTAGGTACGCCCGCAATTCCTTTACTAGTGAGCATTAAGACTAAAAGCATTGCCATTTGAGTTCCTAAATCCAAATGCACATTATAAAATTGAGCAATAAAAATACTCGCAAAAGTCATGTACATCATACTTCCGTCAAGGTTAAAAGAATAGCCTAAAGGAAGCATAAAAGAAACAATTTTATCCTTTACACCAAAACCTTCTAATTCTTCAGTCAATTTAGGAAATACAGCTTCACTACTTGTTGTTCCAAAAGCAATTGCCAAAGGTCCTGTAATACGTCTCAGCAATTCTGTCATTCTTCCTTTTAAGAAAATATAACCAACAGCAATCAGAATTACCCATAAAGTACCGATACCGATTAAAAACGACCCGAAAAATTTAAAATAAGTAATTATCAATTCTTCAGCATCTCTGACAGCAAAAACGGCTGCAATGGCACCAAAAACTCCAATTGGAGCAAAGTTCATTACATAGTTCACCATTTTTAAAACAATATGAGACAATTTATCAAAAGCGCCAATAATAGGCTTTACAGTCGCCCCTAAAGAAGCTGCCGCTAAACCAAAGAAAATAGAAAATACTACAATTTGCAATATCTCATTTGTGGCCATAGCTTCAACAATACTCTTTGGTACAATATGCTCAACAAAATTATCAAAAGAAAGATTTTGTGTCTTACCTGTAACTTCAGAAGCTGCCGACATATCGACATGTTCCAGTTTTAAACCGACACCTGGTTCTAGAATATTTACATAGAACAAACCAATCAACAAAGAAATAAATGATGCCGTAAAAAACCATCCAATAGCTTTTCCACCAATTCTTCCAACCGTTTTGACATCTCCTAATTTTGCAATTCCCACTACCAAAGTTGTAAAAACCAAAGGAGAAATAATCATTTGTACTAAACGAATAAAAATGGTTGCCAGCATCTTAATCTTAGAGCTAAAAGATTGCGCAGCTTCAGGCGAAATGGTGTTATGCAATATGATTCCGAGAATAGCCCCAAGAACCATTGCAATTATAATCTGCCCTGTTAAACCTGAAAGGAATGATTTTTTTTTAGTTTCTTTAACTTCTTGCATTAATTTATTTTTTGATTATTAAAATATAAGACCCTCACTGTCTTACCTTTTACTAATATGTTTTGTTGATTAAATAAAAATCTGCCAAAACAATTGCTGCCATTGCTTCTACAATTGGCACTGCGCGAGGCACTACACACGGATCATGACGGCCTTTTCCCGTCATTGGTGTAATGTTTCCTTTATTATCTAGTGAGTCTTGAGTCTGCATGATAGTAGCAACCGGCTTAAACGCAACTCTGAAATAAATATCCATTCCGTTGCTGATTCCACCTTGAATACCACCAGAAAGATTTGTTTTTGTAGTTCCGTCCGGATTATACAAATCATTATGTTCGCTACCTTTCATTTCAGAACCCGAAAAACCGCTTCCGTATTCAAAACCTTTTACTGCGTTTATCGAAAGCATTGCTTTTCCTAACTCAGCATGAAGCTTATCAAAAACAGGTTCACCTAAACCAACCGGAACATTCTGAATAACGCAGCTTACAACACCACCAACAGTATCTCCCTGTTTGCGGATATCACGAATATATTCTTCCATAATTGCCGCCGATTTTTCGTCTGGACAACGAACTGGATTACTTTCTATTTTTGAAAAATCCAATTCTTGGTAAGGAGTTTCTAAATGAATTGGTCCAACAGAAGAAACATAAGCATTAATCTTAATTTCCGGAAGCATCTGTTTTGCAATTGCTCCCGCCACTACTCTACTTGCCGTTTCTCTGGCAGAGCTTCTTCCGCCTCCACGGTAATCGCGAAAACCATATTTCTGGTCGTAAACGTAATCTGCGTGGCTTGGCCTGTAATTGTCTTTTATATGCGAATAATCGTCTGATTTCTGATTTGTATTCGGAATAATAAACCCAATCGGAGTACCTGTGGTTTTTCCTTCAAAAATTCCGGATAAAAACTGAACCGCATCTGGTTCTTTTCTTTGGGTTACAATTGCTGACTGTCCTGGTTTTCTGCGGGCCATATCCAATTCAATTGCCTCAAAATCAAGTTGTATTCCTGGAGGACAACCATCAATAACGCCTCCTAAGGCTTCGCCATGAGATTCTCCAAATGTAGTAACTTTATATAGTGTGCCGTAGCTGTTTCCTGCCATTGTAATTAGTTTTGAGCAAATGTAAGTTTTATGAATTAAATTAAAAAATTTAAAACTGGTATTATTAACGAAACATTAAACGGACTAAAAATTACAATTTGGTAAAAATATCCTCTTTTTCATAACCTTTTGATAAAATAAAAATGATCAAACTTTCTTTTATTTGTTAAACTTCAAATTACGAAAAATTGAAAAAAAGAAATGTCGAGTTGGTCATTCTTTCTGATGTTCATTTGGGAACTTACGGAAGTCACGCAAAAGAACTAAACAACTATCTTTCAAGCATTAAACCAAAGACTCTAGTCTTAAACGGTGATATTATTGATGCCTGGCAGTTTAGAAAATCGTATTTTCCTAAAGCTCATTTGCGTGTGATACAACGCATAATAGGCATGGCCTCTAAAGGCACAAAGGTGTATTACATTACCGGAAATCATGACGAAATCCTTCGCAAATTCAGCGACATGAATATGGGAAATTTTGCTTTGGTTGACAAATTAGTTTTAGAATTAGACGATAAAAAAGCATGGATTTTTCACGGTGATGTCTTCGATGCTTCTGTACAGCATTCAAAATGGATTGCAAAACTGGGCGGTCTGGGATATGATTACCTGATTCTGATCAATCGTTTCGTAAACTGGTGTCTCGCAAAACTAGGGCGTGAACCCTACTCTTTTTCTAAAAAAATCAAAGCCAGCGTAAAAAAAGCAGTCAAATTTATTTCTGATTTTGAAACCACAGCAACCGATCTTGCTATTGAAAAAAACTACGATTATGTAATCTGCGGTCATATACACGAACCTAAAATCATGACCAAAGAAAACAAGCACGGCTCAACCCTTTACCTAAATTCGGGCGACTGGGTAGAAAACCTTACCGCTCTCGAATATCACAAAAAACGTTGGAAATTATTCTCTTATAAAGCCAGTAATTTTATAGAAGAAGACAACCTTTTTGAAATGGAAGACATATTAACCTCTCAACTCATCTCGTCTATTATTTTAAAATAAAAGCATTTTAAAACCAGCATTTTACAGATTCTCCACATAAAAATGTAAATTATATAACAATTTTCAAAAATATTATACGTTCTCTTTACGACTCGAATAATAATTTTGACAAAAATTAATAACCATTTTTATGAAAAAGATATTTTTATCAGCCATTATGATTTTAGGTTTAGCCTTTACGGCTCAATCGCAAGAAATTTCAAAACATGCTCTAGGATTACGTTTAGGAGACAATAACGGATTTGGAGGCGAGGTATCCTATCAGCTTGGACTAAACCAAAAAAACAGACTGGAATTTGATTTAGGCTGGAGAAACAACAGACATGTTGACGCTGTTAAAGGGGTTGCTCTTTACCAATGGGTTTGGAACATTGATGGCGGTTTTAACTGGTACGCTGGTGTCGGTGGAGGTGTTGCATCATGGAGATACGATTACTACAACGACAATTTCAGATATGACGACCGTGGAACTTATGTTTTTGCGGCAGGAGATATTGGTATTGAATACAGATTCAAAGAAGTGCCAATTACGTTATCATTAGATGCTAGACCAGAGATTGGTTCAGGATATTATGATGATGACAATTTTGGATTTGACGTCGGTTTAGGGGTTAAATTCAGATTCTAAAAAAAAGTAAAAAATAATTGTAAGAAGAAACCTGTCGCGTTAAATCGGCAGGTTTTTTTTATAAAAACATTTTGCTTCCGTATAAAATCTACAATCAAAGCGCAACACTTTTTACAAGACGAAATATCTGCAAACAACAATATTAGCAAATGCTCCAGCGGGGTAAAATATTTATAGAATTCCGACAAGACAAATAAAAAAAGCTCCAGTGGAGCGACATAAATTATTCATTGTCAAAAAATGTGTCGCTCCGCTGGAGCTTTATATTGCAAATCATAATGTTTGCTATAAATATTTCGCTTCTCCGAAGCTTATAAAAAAGAGGCTTAAACTAAATCCAAGCCTCTATATTCTATATTCTATATTCTTTTCTCTACTTAACAATAATCTCCTTCTTAGAATTTATTTTTACAACCGTATACGGATAACTGATCATCTGCATCGTCATAGCATCCGGAGAAGGATTATTTTCTTTAACCGTTATGATGATGTTTTTGTCCGTTTCTTCCACGTTTACAACCTCAATACTATAACCGCTAGTATTTTTTTCACCCATATTCAGAATAACATAATTAGCACTATTCGTATCGGTTTCTTTTACCTTATCTGCCAATAACGGATCATTTTCAAGCATTTTTATTTCGTTCGGTTCTGTCAGGATTTCAAAAAACTTAATATTTCCGCCACCGCTAGACTGCGTCGTTAAAACTTCATAAAGAGGCGCAGCACCCGATGTTTTCTTAGCTCCGCAGGAAAACAAAATAAAAACTGCTATAATCGAAACTACTTTTTTCATTATCTTACTTTTTAATTAATGTTTTTCCAATTTATAATCGTCAACTGCTTTCTGATATAATGCCTCATATTTTGGCAGAATATTGTGTATGTCAAATTTCTTGGCCACTTCAAGCGCATTTGCCTTAAACTGACTTAAGACTTTATCATCTTTCAAAATTTTAATCGCATTGGTCGCCATTTCTTCTACATTTCCGACATTACTTAAATAACCCGAAAATCCATCAAAATTTACTTCTGGAAGACCGCCCGAATTACTCGATATTACCGGAACCCCGCAAGCCATAGCTTCTAAAGCCGCAAGTCCGAAACTTTCTGTTTCTGACGGAAGCAGAAACAAATCGGTCATACACAAAATCTTATCGATTTCATGGCTGTTTCCAAAGAAAATCACTTTATCCAGAATACCCAGTTCTTGGCATAAAATCTCTGCTTTTTCTTTTTCAGGACCATCTCCTACCATCATCAGTTTTGCCGGAATCTCTTTCTGCACATTGTAGAAAATCTTAATAATATCCGGAATACGTTTTACTTTCCTGAAATTACTGATATGCGTAATAATTCGCTCGTTTTCCTTTGCCATTACATAACGATGACAAGGCGCCTGTGGATCTTTTTTAGGTTTATCAAGCTCAATAAAATTCGGAATAACCTTGATTTTATTCTTAATCTTAAACAATTTCAAAGTATCATCTTTCAGACTCTGCGATACCGAAGTAACATAATCTGATTTGTTGATGCTAAAAGTCACCGCCGGTTTATAAAACGGATGATTCCCGACCAGCGTAATGTCTGTACCGTGAAGCGTTGTAATCATTGGCAGATTAATCCCTTCATTTTTAAGCATCTGTTTTGCCATATAGCCCGCATAAGCATGCGGAATAGCATAATGCACATGCAGAAGCTCAATCTTATACAATTTCACCATATCGACCAGCTTGCTTGACAAAGCCAATTCATACGGCTGATAATGAAATAAAGGATACTCCGGAACATTTACTTCGTGATAATGTACATTCGGATTCAAAAGTGCCAATCTTACCGGCTGGCTGTAAGTTATAAAGTGTATTTCGTGTCCTCTTCTGGCCAACTCAAGACCGAGTTCTGTAGCGACAACGCCACTCCCGCCAAAAGTAGGATAACAAACTATTGCTATTTTCATGTATTAAATTTAATGCTACGAAAATACTCAAAAATAGCGGTTAATCGAACATTTAGATTGTTACATTTTTGCGAAATGTTTCATGGTTCGATTTGTTTCAAATTACAGGTTTCAAGTTTCAGGTTTCAGGTTTCAGGTTTCAAGTTTGGCTAGAAAAATATTTTCTTTTATCAGGAGCAGAACGTTTTGTTCTAATTAAGACGACCGTCCCGCTGTTCGCTATATTCCCGATTAACAAAAACTACGGCTGAAAAAGCCTTGTTTTTCTAAATCGGGAGATGCCGCTACCATCGGGGCTAAAAAAGATTGTTTTATTTTTCAGAAGAAACCAAGCAATAAAACTACTATTCGAAAATCAGTTTAAAAAAATTAGGGATTTTTTCTGCATTGTTACCTTTCCAACTGTCATAAACAAAGTTTTCAACCTTGTCCAAATCATTCGAATCAACTGTAATTTTAGCCTTTTCACTAAAAGCCAATAAAGCAGTATAACCAATAATTGTCGGATTAGAATCCAATACAGGAGCTTCTAGACTTTTTATGGTAATCGTCCAGAAATCAGAACTTTTTGAAAGTGCAAATTCCAAACCTTTAAGCAATCCCAATTTCCATATTTTGATACCTTCCGAATTATTATCGTAACCGTTTATCAAGTAGTTTTCTACAATCTCATTCTTCAGATTATTCTTCTGAACATCCAGTTCGATTGCAGCAAAATGTAATCTGCTGTTTTTAACTTTCATCCAGCGAAAACCCAAATTCCCGTCTATCATCACTAAAATTTAATTAAAAAACTGAGCCGCAATAATCAATATTAGCTGAAAAGCCAATAAAAGCCAGAAAAATAAAAACGATGGTTCGATAGTCTCAGAAATAAACCTATTCAGTTTAAAAGAAATAATTTCAGATAATTTTAAATCTTTATTACTAAAATCGATATCATCCAAATTGATTTTAGCAAAAAAATAACCGATAATCCTTTTCTTAATTACAGAGGTTTCTTTGTCATTTTTGTTTGCTTCCAAAAGTTTTAATCGTAGCATAGTCGCATTCGAAGCAGAATTAGCCCAATTTTGCGAAGCGGTCAATTTATCAACCAGCAGAATTACTTTTTCCTCAATATATTTCCCCATTTTATTTTCCCAAACCTGATGAATCATGGTCTGAATAGCCACTTTATTAGCAATCATAAAATAACCCGCTGCAAAAGCAGGAGCACCTACAAAAAGAAGAAAACCGCATATGTTATTCAAAAATAAATTTACAGTAAACGCATATGCATTTCCGTGCCCGCCACCACCAAGCCCCATATTCTGGAACAAAATGATTAAAAAACAAATCAGGGTAAATAATCCTCCGATAAAAACAATAGTAAACCATTTTAGAGAGGTTTTTGCGGTAATTTTGGCTGCGATTTTAATTTCTTCTTTCATAAAAATTTTAAATTTTATAACTATTTTCTTAGTAATTCGTGGGTAAATATAGATAAAAAATATTCAGAAAAAACATCAAAAAAGACATAAAAAAAGGATTTTTTTTGGCGCTGCTAAAAATTCTGGAACATAGCGGTTACAACCACAGGAAACGGTATGCTGAATATGCATTGCGTTCCCGTGGTTGAAACCACGGGCTATGTTTGCCACGAAAATATAGCCATAATCTTGTCCCCCGATAGCGCGAGGCTTATCCTTTGAAGCTATAACGAAAAGATTGCTAGCGCTGATTTTATTGTCAATCGATTTTAAGAAGCAACTTAATTATTTTTTCACAGCTAGCGCGAGCGTCCCGCTCGTGTCTGTATATTTTTTTTAAAAAATTATGTAAACTTATTTTAGGACGAGACAAGTAGCTTCTATCATGACTTTAAATTATAAAAAACTTCCCTCTTCTTATTTTAGCTACCTTAATTTATTTAAAACATCTTCAATTAATTTAATCGTTTCATCATCTTCTGAATCAATAGTAAACGTAAAACCTTTAGAATCTCCATTTATTACAACTTTCGCATTGTGTGGTGTACTTACTCTTTTAATTTTCTGGGTTATGTCTTTTATAATTGTTTGAACTTGATCATTCATAATAGCATTTGCATCTATAAACAACTTAGGATTTTCCTTTAGTTTTTTGACATTATTTACGACTGTAATCATGATAGTTGTTATTTTTTAAGATTAATTATACTGATGATTTAATTACTCCTTCTTTAATACAACAAATTTCATAAGTAAAAAATTCTCAATTTTACAGAAATCCATAATCTACCAAATTTATTTCCAGACAATTATACCAATAAATTAAAAATCAACACCACGTAGTTTTACGGATTTTGCATCAAATCTAAAATTACAATTAGAGCTATCGAAACATAAAAAAAGCTGTAAAACCCTTAGGTTTTACAGCTTTTTACTTTGCATCTTATCCTTGTGGACATGGAATCTCAATAGAGAAAAAACACATTGCGTCTTGCTCTTGTGGGCAAGGATCAAAAATCTGCATTATCGGTTGAAATTATTGAACACACCTAACACAATAAAACATAGCCTGCGGTTTCAACCGCAGGAAACGGTATGCTGAATATGCATTGCGTTCCCGTGGTTGAAACCACGGGCTATGTTTGCCACGAAAATACATCCATAATCTTGTCGATTTCGAAAATACACAGCTTGTCCTGGATTTGCGACAAGTAAAAACTATTGCTCTTGCTACAATTTTAGTTTTTATTTCAATCTTTTAACAGAAAAAACAGACCCTGCCAAAGTACCCGAGTTAAAAGCTTCTAATGTTGCTGGAGTTCCTGTTGCTATTGCAGTTAATGTTCTGAAGGAATACGTTTTTGCAGCAGACATTGAAACAGCCGTTATTAATGTGATGTTCGCGCGTGTGCTAGTATAACTGTTTATACGTGCGATCCATTTATTGTCATCATTGCACCAAACGCCTATTACTGGAGTTCTTCCATTAATAATTGAAGCATTTATATTAATAAGATACACGCCGTCTGCAGCAACCTTAAACGAATTGGTAGTAGCACTGCCTGTAAACATATTCTTATTATCGATCAAGACATTGGTTAGATTTCCTACAATGGAAGGAGTTGTAGCTGATATATAATCAAAATTAAAATCGGCTCCTAATAAAACGGTAATTTCTTGCGCTACTTCAAGTTTGCCGTTTATGGCTATTATGGTGCCTATTTCGTCGGGTACGATGTTCGGGCTTGGAAAAGCGCCTTTTTTTAATGTTCCGTCTGAGGTTACTACAATTGGGGTGTCTTTTGTGTCTGTACTTGTTGGAAGCTCTAACGATAAAGTATTATCTGTCGAGGTTTTTATAACAGTTGGCTGTGTCAAATCTCCTCCGAGTTGGATAAAACCTGCATTGCCACTCACTCCATTTTGGGTATACGGATTAATAGTTATTTTTTCGCCGTAAGGACTTAAAACGGTTTTAGTTTGAGCTGTACTAATCCAGGTCTGGATTAACAACAACAGTATATAGAAAAGTTTTCTCATTTTGATGCCTCTAAATAAAGTTCTACAATTTGCTTCTGTATTATTTTGTAAATAAATTGGAGCTCTGCGCTTATCTTAATCTTTTAACAGAGAAAAAAGCAACAGGACCGTTTCCGGTTGTACCCGAATTAACAGCTTCTACAGTCGCAGAGGCGCCAGCACTTACAGCAGCTCTAAAGGAATAGGTTTTGGCTGCCGATAAAGATAGCGAAGTGAGTAAGGTAAGATTTATTCTGACGTCTTTAGCTTCAGAACTTATGCGTGTTACCCACTCGTCGTCGGTATCGCAATAGACACCAATTGCTGGCGTTCCAGATCCTGCATTTAAAATGGGCAGATTTATGGTAATGAAGTAAAGTCCATCCGTTTTTACTTTGAATGAATTTGTTGTACCGGTTCCTGTAAATGTACCTTTGTTATCTATCAGTACATTGGTTATGTTGCCAATAGCTTTGCCTGTTGTTACACCTAACAGAAAGTTTGTAGACATTAATGCCGTAATTTCTTGGGCGACTTCTAATTTACCATCTATGGCCATTACAGTACCAATGTCATCGGGAATGATGTTAATAGACGGAAAAGCTCCTTTTTTTAAAACACCAGCTGCTGTTGTTACAATTGGAGTGTCGCTTGTATCGGTGCTGACAGTAAGGTCGCTTATGGCCAATGTATTGGCTCCTGTTGTTTTTATTGTGGTAGGCTGCATTAATTCGCCACCTAGTTGTACAAACCCATTATTGGTGTTTAGCCCATTGTTGGCATTTGGGTGAACAACAACTTTTTCTCCGTATTGCGTCACTACTGTTTTGGCTTGTGGCATCATAACCCCACTATAAATCATCAGGAGTATAAGTATAATTCTTTTCATTTTAAAGGAACTTAAAAATTACTAATTGTATTCAATATAATATTTGTCTTAGTTTTATTTTCGAAGCAAACTTAAACTTGATTCATTGGCTTGTTTACCATCAAAGGGTTTATTTATATCACAAAAGGGTTAATTTGAATGCAACAGCTTGTTTTACACATAAATAAAACCCAATATATAAGTAGCAGAAGCGTTTAGGTCTTTTGGTGATGTGCTTATGCAATTGCCCTAAAAGTTTAAACTAAATGGCTAAAAATTTCCTCTTCCAACCCAAACCATTAACTGTCGAATCTAAAATTTTGCGTCTGAAAGGCTATTTTTTTAGGCAGCTTGCCTAAACGTTTGGCTAAATAACCCTAGTACATCACGAAAAGACCTAAACTGAGAATGTTTTGGGGTAATGCATAAAAAAAACCTCCTGAATTTACTCACGAGGTTTTGCCTTCTATAGAAGACTTTTACAAAGCAGGATCTTCTGCTGTTTTAGCTGTATTAGTTCGCGGAAAAAACTGCGCCAACTCTTTTACTTTTACTTCATAACCAGCTGTTTTACTGCCTGCTTTGTATTTGCTGTAATCATAATCAGTAAGTGCGGCGTGGTAGCAATCGTAATCGTGCAGGGTTTTGTTGTTTTTTAGACTGCCAACTAATGCTTCTAATCTAGTAATGGCACTTTCTAGAAACTCCCTTGAATCGCAATCATTCTGAAATTCTACCCAATCCACATCAGGGCTACTCATTGCTGGCTGACTGTTTCTAAAGTCTTTTACTTTATTTATTAAAAGCTTGTTTTGCTCATTGACACTCCCATACCTGCTGCGTTCTTCTGGCAACAGGTTTTTAAATTTTGCCGAAAGTGCAGTCATCAAACTATTAAGTGCGGTGTTTACCGTTGTTTTTTCGGCTGCAGTGTAATGCAGTCCGTTTAAATTTTCTAATGGCATAATGCTAAGTTTTTAGTTAATAAGCGTAAACTTAGATTGCTGTAGTTTTTTTAAATGCCCTTATTAGTTTTAATTGTATTGTATAAGGGTTTATTTGATATAAAAAAAAGCTGTAAACTCTAAGCTTTACATCTTTTTGCCCCTGCTAGCGAGAGCGTCCCGCTCGTGCCTGTATATTTTTTTTTAAATTATGTAAACTTATTTTAGGACGAGACAGGGTTTAATAATATTGTATAAGGGTTTATTTGACATAAAAAAGCTGTAAAACTCAAAAGTTTTATAGCTTTTTATTTTTGTCTTATCTTTGTAACTATAAATAATCTTACATATTTATAAATCCAGCGAAACTATTAATAAACATGCCATCATAGCTCGAAATAGTTTCTTTACTTTTTCTGCCATAATATTTTTTTCATTTAAATCTGCTGGAATTAATTTCTCTACGATTTTTACCTCAATGCCATTTACTGTTTCATACTACATCTCTCACCAAACGTAGGATTTAACATTAACTAAAATAATTTTTAAATTTTTTTTATAATAATGTAAGACTTATGTTTTTTAAATCAGGCATGTATGAAAAAATATGACCGTGCTTTCAAACTGAACGCGATTCAATTAAGTTATGAATCAGGCAATATTTCGAGAACAGAAAGAGAACTTGGAATACCAGTTGCACTATTGTGTACCTGGCGTTTAAAATATCAAAAATTCGGAATGGCAAGTTTCTGTGGAAAGGGACATCCACGGTTAAGTGCTGAGGAAGAAAAAATCAATAAACTTGAGACGGAACTTAAAAATTTAGAGCTGATATACGAAGTTTTAAAAAAAGAGAAACAAAATATTTATCACGATTACTCATTACTATATAAATTTATAGAACGCAACAAAGGAATGTGCTCCACTAATAAAATGTGTGAATTTTTAAGAATAGATTCTTGTTCTTATTATCGGTGGAAAAAAAAGGTTGTGTCAAAAAAGATTGTTTCAAAAAAAGCAGATTTCATAATCCAAATAAAGAAAGAAATTACGAATATATTTTTTGAAAATAAGCAACTATATGGAAGTCCCAAAATTACTAAAGCACTTCAAGGAAAAGGATATAAAATATCAGAAGGAGCTGTTGGTGACTATATGAAACAATTAGGTTTAAGTAGTAAAGCACAAGCAAAAAAGAGTGTCAAATTAATTCCAACTGTCAATTCTTCCGTTGTTCCCTATGTTTTAGACCCAGAGTTTAAATGTAACAAAATATCTCAAATTTGGGTTTCAACTATAACATATCTAAAGACAACAACAGGATATTTGTATCTCACCATTATATTGGACTTACATGATAAAAAAATAATAGGCTGGAGTTTAAGCAATAATTTGAAATCAAAAGAAACTTCTTTGCCAGCTTGGGAAATGGCAGTTGTTAATAGAAAAATTACAGATGGATTAATATTCCACTCTTGCAGAGGAATGCAGTATGCAAATAAAAGGTTTGCAAAAACATTAAGTTTTTATAAAACTGTTAGGAGAAGTATGAGCTTGAAAGGAGATTACAATGATAATGCTGTAGCTAGAGATTTTTGTAATCAATTAAAAAATAAATTTATCTTAAAAAATAAACTTCTCAGCAAAAAAGAAATGAGATTTGAAATATTTGAATATATAGAAACTTGGAATAATAAAAAAGAAATTGTTTTCATTTGAAAAATATGGCTAAGAGATATAATACATATAATCGTCTTGTCAAACAGAAAGCTGTTCGGTTAATGTGCGAAAAGGGTATTGAGCAAGTCGCAAAAGACCTTGAAGTATCAGAAAGCACATTGTCGAGATGGGAATTAGAATACAAAAGATTTGGCATAACAAGTTTTTGTGGTTCGGGAAGAGGTTACGTCAGATTAAATCCTGAACAAAAAAAAATTAAAGAGTTAACTAGAAAAATAAAATTTGCTCAACAGAAATTGGAAATTTTAAAAAAAGCAAGCAAATATGTTTCACAAGGAAGATTAATAGTTCTTCAGTATATTAAAGACAATGCAAAAGTATATCCTACTACAACCATGTGCAAAGTTTTAAGAATTGGCATTGTCGCTTATTACAGATGGAAAAGAAATTTTATTTCAGAGCCACAACAAAGAAAGAATTTAATAAGCGAAGAAGTAAAATCTATATTTTTTGAATTTAACCAACGACACGGTTCCAATACTATTACTATAGAGCTTCAAAGGCGCGGTTATACTATTTCAAAAACAACAGTTAGAAGGTATATGGTAAAATTAGGCTTATGCTATAAGCGAAATAAAAAGACTAAAATAACAACTAATTCAAATCATACTAATTTAATTGCACCAAATATTTTAAATAGAAAGTTTACAGTAAAAGAACCTTCTAAAGTTTGGGTTTCTGATATTACATACATAAGAATAAGAAATAGTTTTATGTATCTTACAATTATTTTGGATTTATTTGATAGAAAAATAATTGGATGGAATTTAAGCAGTTCATTAACAACTTTACAAACAACTATACCCGCTTGGGAAATGGCGATAAGCAACAGAAAAGCTACTAATAAATTAATATTTCATTCGGATAGAGGAGCTCAATATGCAAGTAAAAGTTTCATAGAAAGACTAAGTTCGCATAAAAATATAATTAGAAGTATGAGTCGAAAAGGAAATTTTTGGGATAATGCTATTGCAGAGAATTTTTTCAGCGCATTAAAAAAAGAATTAATATATAGAAATTCACTGTTTACTAAAGAACAATTGAAAGTCGAAGTTTTTGAATTTATAGAAAATTGGTATAATAAGAAAAGAATGCACTCCTTTTTGAAATACAAAACTATTGAAGAGTTTGATAGATTTAAAAATATAATTTGATTTTTAGCTAAATATCCATTGAATAAATATAAAACAAATTTTTAGGTATAAAAAAAAGCTGCAAAATCTAAATTTTACAGCTTTTTTTTATGTCTTATTGATGTCTACTCTTCCTTATTTCAACCTTTTAAGAGAAACAAAACCTGTTGGGCCATTACCTGCACCAGCAGTGGCGTTCACAGCTTCTAGGGTAGCAACACCATAAGTTGAGAAAACCCTAAAAGAATATACGCTAGAGGCATACATAGGGATAGCTGTAATCAGGTTTAAGGTTGTTTTAGAAACAGCTAAACCATTATTGATGCGGGCTACCCATTTGCCATCTGTATCAGACCAGACTCCAATGACAAATGCTGATGGATTTAAGATAGAAAAATTCATCTGGATTAGATAAATACCATCTGTGGTTACTTTAATTGTATTACTCGTACCACTAAAGGTAAAATTATCGGTGTTATCTATTAAGATATTGGATAAGTTCCCAATTTGTACTGGCGAAGCTGTATTATTGACAGATAAATTTATTGCCAGCATGGCAGTAATTTCCTGCGCTACTTCAAGCTTGCCATTAATTGCCAATACAGTTCCCCGATTTGAGGGCGTAATATTAATAGAAGGAAAACGGCCTTTTTTTAAATTACCATCTGCATCTACAACAATAGGACTATCATTGGTATTAGTGCTAACCGGCAGACCGCTTAAAGCAAGCGTATTATTTTCGTTAGTAATAATAGTGGTTGGTTTACTAAGATTGCCGTTCAGTTCTGTAAAGCCAGCACTGGCAGTTATGCCGTTATCTGTATAAGGAATCAAAGGGATTTTTTCGCCATTTGGACTTAGTCCGACAGGGCTTTGTGCCATACCAATTGCACTTTGCACAAGAAACAGGAGGTACAAAAGTTTTTTTGTTTTCATAAATATAAAATGTATTGTTTTTTGAATTTGATTTTTACAACCGACTCTTAGAACTATTGTACCCTCTTGACTGAAAAATAAGAAACAGGACCACCACCAGTAGTACCTGAATTAACAGCCACAATTGTTGCCGTTGTATTAGTAGAATAACCCGCTCTAAACGAATAAGTTTTAGAAGCAGACATAGTAACAGAGGTAAGCAACGTAAGGTTTACCTTGTAGTCGTTTCCAGTTTCGTTGTTTATTTTACACAGCCACTGGTTATCAGTATTACACCATACCCCTATCGTAGGATTTCCGCCTTTTACATTATTTGTGTTGTTGACTTGTGTATTGATAGTTACCGCATAGAGGCCATCTGCAGTTACAGTAAACGAATTGCCCGTACCGTCACTTGCAAAAGTGCCTTTATTATCTATCAAGACATTGCTTATATTAGGAATTACTTTTACAGCAGGACTACTGGTGCCAATAGGAAAATCTGCCGCCAGAAGAGCAGAGATTTCTTGTGCTACTTCCAGTTTACCATTTAACACTATCACTGTACCTATATCGCTAGGCAAAATATTGACAACAGGAAAAGCGGCCTTTTTTATAGTGCCATCTGCTGTTACCGCAATTGGTTTGTCGTTGGTGTCAGCACTAGTACTAAGACCATTTAATTTTAGCGTATTTGTGGTGGTTGTGGCGATGGTTGTGGGTTTTATTAATTCTCCATTCAGCTCCAGAGTGCCATTGTTGTTAGTAAGCCCGTTATTGGCACTGGTGTTAACCGTAATTTTTTCGCCATAAGGAGATACTGCGGTTTTGGTTTGGGCGTTTATTACTCCAATCTGAAGTAACAAAATCAGATATACTATTTTTTTCATTTTACTTTGTTTTAATTCAATACTTAAAAGAAGTACACTATCTTTTTTTGGTTATAATCTTTTAATGGAATAATAAGTGAATTCTGCCCTTAAAGCACCTGATGGAAAACCGCAGGATGCCCTAAACGAATAGGTTTTGCCTGCAGACATAGTTATGGTAGTAATCAAGGTCGTGTTCATGTTTACATCACTTAAAGCATTGTTGTTACGTGCTACCCAGACATTGTCGGTATTACACCAGACTCCTATAGCCGGACTACCTCCCGCGGCACCGCTTGAATTATAAAACATAGTATTTATGGAGACCATATACCAACCAGTTGTAGTTACAGTAAAGGAATTACTGGTATCGCTGGTTATAAAGGTGTTATCGGTATCGGTCACAGCAGTAAGTTTGCCTACAACTCTGTTCGAGTAGTTAGTAGAACCAATAGGATAGTCTTCTCTAAGCTTTACTGTAAGTTCTTGTGCTACTTGGAGCTTGCCATCTACAACAATTACAGTTCCCATATCCGTAGGAACTATATCAATTGGCGGAAAAGCCCCTTTTTTAAGAGTGCCATCTGCCTCCACTACTATAGGAGTATCACTGGTATCGGTACTGGTGGTAAGGTTTTTAATTGCAAGAGTATTTGTAGCACTGGTGTTTATAGTTGTAGGTTTAACTAAAGCACCGCCCAGTTGTATGACGCCATCAGTAGCAGTAAGACCATTGTTTACATTGGAGTGAATCGTAATTTTTTGCCCAGTAGGAGCTAGAATAGTCTTTTGTGCCATCATAATCCCACTCTGAATTACCAATAGCAAGAGCGTAATTTTCTTCATTTTACATGAATTTAAAAATTAATAATTGTACTAGTGTGGTATTTGTTCTCTATTATAATTTTTTAGAGTACATCATAATAGCCTTTCTAGCTTCGTCATTTAGTTTGTTGTATTCTGCTTTTATTGTATTGGAAACATCACCTAAACGATCTCCGCGAATGGATTTTCTTATATAGTCATAAGAATACCCATATTTGATTTGTATTAACTTTAATACATCTTGATTGTAACTTTCCTTGGTTTTCATTTTTTTTATGCGAAATTACTCTTGCTAAATCGGCTCTATTGCCAGGAAAAGTTTTCTTTGTAGTAAAATAGGCTACAGTTTAGGTCATTAGACTTAAACTATTATAGAGTATTAAAAAAATTAGCCGTTGCTAATAGCGTGGAGCAACAACAGCTTCAAGTACATTATGAACAAACCAAAACTAAACTTAAAGCCATAAAAAAAAGGCACAAAATCTAAATTTCATGCCTTTTCAAAAATATCATAAGTTCATCTTAGAAAAATCTGCTATGCCAGCTGTCGACAGCAGGAACTTCCCAAGCGTCATTAAATTCTTCAATATTGGTAACCAAATTATTAAATACAATCGTATTTCCTGTTACCGCCTTATCTTTAACCATTTTCTTGAAATCAATCAACGGTTTGTGTGCAATATGTTCTCCAAGTTTGAATGTAACATTCATCTTATCCAATAAATCTACACCGTATTTTTTTTCTAGATTCTGGATAAATTCTACCGAGCTGTCAATAGAACAACCAGTTGCCGGCTGCACCTCTTGATTTACAGCTAGTATTATAAACCTATTGTATTTCAATAAGTAAGAAGCCTCAAGACTTGTTCCGTGAGCTGCCCAGTCTTCTACAAAAGCTTTCAGATCGTTTTCGATTTCAGAAAATTCTTCCTCAGAAAATTTTCTGTTCGACTGGTAAATCCAAACTCTGGATTCGCCTGGTAAATTTTCAAAAGGTATATACATTTTTAATTTTAGATTTTAGATTGTTGATTTTAGATTTCTTGAAGAGTTTCAAGTTAAAAAACTTAGAACCTTAGCATCTTAGTAACTTAGAGTCTTAGCTTAAAGATCTTGTGCGTTTGCAATTAATTCGGCAACGTCCATTACTTTTATCTCGCCTTCTTTATGTGCATGCTTGATACCATCTGTCAGCATCGTGTTACAAAACGGACAGCCTGCTGCAATAATATCCGGTTTTACTTCAAGTGCATCTTCTGTACGAAGTACGTTTACTTCTTTGTTTCCTGGCTCAGCATCTTTAAACATTTGTGCACCACCTGCACCACAGCATAATCCATTTGCTTTAGAACGTTTCATTTCGACCAATTCTACGTCTAGTTTTTCAATTAGGTCTCTAGGTGCTTCGTAAACCTTATTGGCTCGCCCTAAATAGCAAGGGTCGTGAAAAGTGATTTTCTTACCCTTAAACTGGCCACCTTCAACAGTCAATCGGCCTTCGTTAATTAAAGATTTTAAAAACTGCGTATGGTGAATTACTTCATAATTACCTCCTAGTTCAGGATATTCATTCTTTAAGGTATTGAAACAATGTGGGCATGCAGTAACTATTTTTTTTGCTTCGTAGGCATTCAAAACTTCGATATTCATCATTGCCTGCATCTGAAACAAAAATTCGTTTCCGGCTCTCTTTGCAGGATCTCCGGTACAGCTTTCTTCTGTTCCCAGTACTGCAAACGAAACTTCTGCACGATTTAAAATACGCACAAATGCTTTTGTAATTTTTTTAGCTCTATCGTCAAAACTCCCGGCACATCCAACCCAGAATAAAACTTCCGGCTGTTTTCCTTGAGCCAGCATTTCTGCCATTGTAGGCACTACTAAACTTTCTGACATCTCTCTCTCTTTTGTTTAAAGTTCAAAGTTCCGTTTATGAAATCTGAATTTTGCTGTTATTTTATTTCAGAATTAAACTTTTAATTCTCGTTTTTCCAGTTTAGCCTGTCTTGTTGGCTGTATTGCCAAGGCGCTGCGTTGTTTTCTATATTGGTCATCATGGCATTCAAAGACATTGGCGCGGCACTCTGCTCCATCACCAAAAATCTGCGCATGTCCATAATAATAGATAACGGACTGATATTTACTGGACATTCTTCTACGCATGCATTGCACGAAGTACAAGCCCATAATTCTTCTGGAGTTATATAATCGTTTAATAAAGTCTTGTTGTCTGGAACAAAAGTACCTTTGTTTGCATCCATATTTTTCCCAACTTCTGTCAAACGATCTCTTGTATCCATCATGATTTTACGTGGCGACAATTTTTTTCCTGTCTGATTTGCAGGACATGCAGATGTACAACGTCCGCATTCTGTACAGGTGTACGCATTTAAAAGCTGTACCCAGTTCAAATCTTGAACGTCGCTGGCTCCAAACTTAGCCGGAGCAGCATTCGCGTCTGCTGGAGGCGCTGCTGCAAAGGGATCTGCATTTGGGTCCAACATTAATTTGACTTCATTAGTAACCGAAGCCAAATTATCAAATTGTCCCTGAGGCTTTAAATTTGCAAAATAGGTATTTGGGAATGCTAAAAGAATATGAAGGTGTTTTGAGAAGTACAAATAATTCATAAAAACCAATATACCCGCAATATGAAGCCACCAAAACACTTCGAATAAAAGTCCAACCAATTCATTTGAAGTACCATTAAATATTGGTGCAATAAATTGACTTATCGGATAACTTCCTGCTTTATGAAAATGTGAATATCCTCCAGGAACATTCTGTAAATGAAAATCTGAAGCATTCATCAACAGAAACAATATCATCAATACTGTCTCAAAATACAAAATATAATTGGCATCACTTTTTGGAAAACCAGTTAAATCAGAATGTATAAAACGTTTCAACCTGATAAAGTTTCTTCTAATCCAAAAAACAGTAACCGCAAAAATTACAAGTATGGCTAATATTTCGAATGAGGCAATTAAAACATCATAGACAACACCTAAATAAGGCGCAAAAATTCTATGAGTCCCGAATAAACCATCAATGATGATTTCTATCAATTCGATATTGATAATTATAAATCCTACATATACGAAAATATGCAGTATTCCGGCCACAGGTCTCTTCACCATTTTTGATTGCCCAAGAGCAATCATAGCCATATTTTTCCAACGAGCTTTAGGATTATCTTTTCGGTCTACATCGACTCCCAAGTTAATGTTTCGGATGATCTTTTTTACGCTCGCTGCAAAAAAGCCGAAACCTACTATAAGAAGTATTGCGAATAAAATATTATCTAAATAACTCATTACATATTATTTTTTATCTGTTGAATTTGCATTTTCTGCAGGCGCTACATAAGGTTTGTTTTTCTTTCCGAAAAGAGAAACATTCACGTAACGAGTTGGATAAAGGCGTACGTCCTGAAGCAATAACTCCAATTCTTTGGAAGTTTTTGCTAAATTGTTGTACAAAGCATCATCATTTAATATTTTTCCTGCTGTACCTTTTCCTGAATTTAAATTATTCATCAATGCATCTACTTTTGCAAGCGTCTGATTAAGATTTCTAACTGTTTTTCCTAAATCGGCTTTGTTTAAAGAATCTGAGATTTTAGAAAAATTATTAGACATTTTATTGAAGTTTGTAACCACTCCATTAATCTGACCTTTATTAGTGTCCAGGATAGTATTTAAAGTCCCTGAAGCTTTATGAAACTGCTCCATTGTCTGAGATAATTCTGCAATTGTTCTCTTCAAATTTTGCTGAGTCTGTGTATCTAAAGTATTGTTTAATCCTACAACAAGTTTGTCAATATTTACAAGCATTGCACTTAACTTCTGCTCTAGTGGCGCAACTTTACCTCCTAAAGATTCGGTAAGGCCTAATTCTACAGCAGACTGCAAAACCTGTCCGTCTTCAGCAGGATCTTTATCAGCAAGGTTTGGAAGGATTTTAATTTGTTTTCCTCCAATTAAACTTGGAGAATATAATGCAGCGCTACTTGTTTTTGATATTGGAAAATCTGTTTTTAACTGAAGCTCTACCATTAATTTACCGGTCACTTCATTAATAGTGATTTTATTTACTTTCCCGATAGGAAGTCCGTTTAAGGTTACTGGTGCTGATGATGACAAATCTTCAACATTATCGTATTCTGCGTATAAAACCTTATAATTTGTAAAAAGATCTTTTCCTTTTAAAAAACTATATCCCCAAATAAATAATAAAATCGATGCGATGACTAAAATAGCCGTTTTAATTTCTCTTGTTACTTTCAAAATTCTTAGTGTTTGTACAAAATTAATATAAATATTCGAACTGGCGCCTATTATTTAACTGCGTCCTGAATACTGATTTTTTCCCCATCTCTGGTTGCGGTCAAAAAAGCGGCTCCATATCCTTTACTTTTAGCTTCTTGCAGAAATTTTTGAGCTTTTTCATAGTCAGAAGTTTCCTCGTAAAAATATTTATAGATGTTGTTTTCGTAAATCATGGAAACATTTTTAAGTCCTTTAAAGTTTTTTGGCTCCAAAGGTGTTTTTTTGATACTTGCTATAAGCTGTACTTTAAAAAATGTTCCTTTAGGTTTAGCTGGAGAAGTGGCTACCACCGTTTTTGGTTTGCTAGGTGTTGTATCTTTAACCGGTTTTGCCTCGGTTACTTCTCCTCCCGAACCAAAATATTCACGCTTATAACTTAAAATGGCTTCTGCAATTGCTCTTGCGATATCGTCTTGCCCTTCTTCAGAATTCAAAATATTACCTTCGGTCGGGTTAGAAATAAAACCGGTCTCAACCAAAACCCTAGGCATATAGGCTTTATGAAGAACCATAAATGGGGCCTGTTTTACACCGCCTTGTCTCAGTTTTTTTCCTAATTTCTCAAAATTATCTTCGATTTTACTAGCCAATGAAATACTGTTGTCCAAATATTCTTCTTGCATTAAAGTCATTCCAATCATGGATTCGGGAGAATTTGGGTCAAAACCTTCGTATTTACGTTTATAGTCTTTTTCGAGCGTAATTACCGAGTTCTCTTTTTTCGCCGCTTCAAGGTTAGAAGCAACTTTACTCAAACCCATCACATAAGTCTCTGTACCGTCGGCGGCAGTATTTTTATTAGCGTTACAGTGTATAGAAACAAAAATATTAGAATTTGCACGATTTGCGATGTTTGCTCTTTCAACTAAATCTATAAAAACATCTGTTTTTCGGGTATAAATAACATTAACATTAGGATTAAGTTCCAAAATTTTCCCCACTTTTAAAACAATAGCCAAAGCAATATTTTTTTCGATACGACCACTATAAACAGCGCCAAAGTCATGATCTCCGTGTCCAGCATCAAGCGTCACTTTAAACACATTTGACTGACTTTGAGCACAAAAAGCCGTAATTAGTAGAAAAAAAGTAAATATTACCTTAATTTTGTTCAATCTATTCATAAATCCAATAGTTAATTTTAATAAAATGCAGCTGTTATAATTTTTACAATTGATTATTTTTGCCAAAAAATTATATGTAAGTTTGACATGTCAAAAAACAAGCCATAATTTTACAAAAATAGCATTTAAACCTTTGCACACAAACTTATTTAATATCGTTTTAATATCATTTTTCCTAACTATAGGTTGTGGTAATTCATATTCGCAGGAGATAAAAAACAAAAAAAAGCCGATTCCCGCTGTAAAACAAACAGATAAAACGGCTGGATCTATAACAGACACCATCAAACTTGATACTGTAAAACCCAAAAAGACCTTTTTGGATGGCAAAGTGCGATATGTAGCAAAGGATTATGCCAAAATAGATCAAAAAAACAAACTCATTACCTTGTACAACGAGGCAGAACTTTATTACAAAGATGTAGAGCTGAAATCGGGTATCATAATCCTTAACTACGAAAAAGATGAAGTTTATGCCGGCCGAATTAAAGATTCTGCTGGGGTATTAGTTCAATATCCAAACTTTAAACAAGGAGAAAGCGAAGTACAGCCTGATTCTATCCGTTTTAATTTTAAAACAAAAAAAGCCGTAATCTTTAACTCAAGAACAAAACAAGGTGAACTAAATATTAAGGCTGCCGTAACCAAAAAAGAAAACGACTCCACTTACTTTTCAAAAAACGCTATTATTACTACTGCCGAAGACATTGACGAACCTGAGTACTATTTTCTAGCACGAAAAATCAAATTTGTTCCCGGTAAAAAAATCGTTACTGGGCTAACTAACTTGGTTATTGCAGATGTACCAACACCGCTTGCGCTTCCATATGGCTATTTTCCTTTAAGCAAAGAAAAAAGTGTTTCGGGAATTATTGTTCCGAGTTACAACGATTCTAATACGAGAGGATTCTCTCTTCAAAACGGAGGTTATTATTTCGCTTTAAGCGATAATTACGACCTGACCGTACTGGGTGATTATTATACCAACGGAAGTTACGCCATGCGATTTGAATCAGCTTATGCTACACGATATAAATACCGAGGAAATGTCAATATTCGTTATGAAAACCTGATCAGCAGTGAACGCGGTTATCCTGATTACAGCAAACAAAATATTTATAATATCCAATGGTCGCATTCCAGAGATACAAAATCGAATCCTAATTCGACTTTCTCAGCTTCTGTAAACATGGGATCAAGTAAATATTTTAAGCGATCGATCAACCAAGCGAATGTTGGATCCAACCTGAACAATACCTTAAGCTCTTCTATTTCATACAACAAGAATTTTAACACCATTCCAGGTTCGCGTATATCTTTGACCGCAACACACCAGCAGAATACGCAGACAGAAGAAATCGTAATGACACTGCCTTCGCTTCAAGCAAGTATTGATCGTATTTATCCTTTTGCCTCAAAAGACGGCGCAAAAAAAGGACTTATTAAAAACATAAATTTACAATATAACGTAAGCGGTAAAAACTATTTTAAGACAACCGATTCATTGTTTTTCAAGCCTCAAATGTTTAAAGATGCACAAATTGGTATGCAACATAGTATTCCGATTAGTACGAACTTTAAAATATTCAAATACTTTAGTGCTGGTGCTTCTACAAATTATCAAGAAACTTGGGTGACCAAAACTATTAAAAAAGAATTTGATGAAGCAGACGGACGAGTAAACGACAAAGTTGTTGATGGTTTTGATGCATACAGAACGTATAATTTCAGCACCAATTTAGGAACCACTATTTATGGTACTTATGACTTTGGAAGCGACAAAAAACTCCAAGCCATCAGACACGTTATGCGCCCGAGTATTACATATGCTTATACACCAAGTTTTGAGCGTTATTATGATAATTATTATGTAGATGCAACCGGAATTATAACTTCTCAATACTCCCGCTTTGACGGAGGTCTTTTTAGCGCTCCTGGAAAAGACAATTCAAACATTGTTGGTATCGCATTAAGCAACACTTTTGAGGCTAAAGTAAGAGATAGTGACAGCACAAAAACAGAGCCGAAAAAAATTATGCTTTTGAACAATTTAAATTTCAGCACAAGCTACAATTTTAACGCGGATGGAAAATCAACCTTTGCATGGCAACCGGTTTTAGTAAGTGGTGGTACGCAGTTTTTTGACAATAAACTGAATATGAATTTTGGTGCTACTCTTGACCCGTATGCAATTGATAATGGCGGTAACAAAATGAACAAATACAATATCGACAATGGCGGTAGTTTGTTTAGAATGACCAGTGCCAACCTTACTTTAAATTATTCATTTTCAAACAAAGGCGGCGATAAGGAAAAAAATTCCCAGAGTCAGCGGAATGGAGGACGTAACGACGACTTGTTTGGAACCAACACCGATCTGAACGACACCAGAAATAGTCAGTTTGCTAATGACCCTGAACGTGAAGACGACGTTATTACCGAATTTTTTAATTCTAAAATTCCGTGGGACATGACACTCGCCTACTCTTTGACCTACCAAAACACCAATAGAGAAAGCAAAATAAGCGGAAACTCACTGATGGTATCTGTCAACATGGATATCACGCCAAAATGGAAAGGCGGGGTTTCTACAGGTTATGATTTTGTTCAAAAAGGAGTTACCTTTACTCAATTCCGTTTTGAAAGAGATTTGTTAAGCTGGAGAATGGCCTTTAACTGGACACCGCTAGGCGTAAATTCAAACTGGAATTTCTTTATCGGAATCAAATCGGGAATGCTTAGCGACATTAAATGGAACAAACGAAGCACTTCTAATCGATAACAATCGAATTTAAAAATCTTACTATGAAAAAAATAATTTTTACTGAGAAAGCTCCGGCTCCGATCGGACCTTATAACCAAGCCGTATTAACTGGAAATACACTTTATGCTTCTGGGCAAATCGCTATTAATCCTACTTCTGGAGAAATAATTACAGACAACATCAATGACGAAACACATCAGGTAATGCAGAATATCGCTGCGATTCTTGAAGCAGCTGGAATGACTTTTGAAAACGTTGTAAAGTCAACAATCTTCATTATGGACATGAATAACTTTGGAGCCATAAATACGGTTTACGGTTCTTATTTTAACGAAAAAACCGCTCCAGCTCGTGAAACGGTTCAAGTGGCTTGTCTGCCAAAAAATGTAAATGTTGAGATTTCTATAATCGCTGTGCAATAGCATCTAATAACAATTGTGCCGTTGCTTCATTGGTTGCCAGCGGCACATTATGTACATCACAAACTCGAATCAGCATATTGATATCTGCCTCGTGCGGATGACTGGACAAAGGATCTTTAAAAAAGAAAACCATTTGTGTAATTCCCTCTGCTACCCTTCCTGCAATTTGCGCATCGCCTCCTAGAGGTCCCGAAAGCATTCTCTGAGTCTTAAACCCTGCCGCTTCGGCTTTTCCTCCGGTTGTTCCGGTCCCAATCAACCTTATCTTTTCATTGTGTAAAACAGCCTCGTTTTTAATCAAGAAATCAATTAAATCAGCTTTTTTTCCATCATGAGCAATAATGGCAATTTCCATAAAACCCGAACTATTGATTAGCGACATGGTAAGCAATTAATCCATCAATAGGTCTTCTTAGAACATTACCTAATTGAAGTTCATATTTATCAAAAGTCTCTTGTAATTCGTCTTTCAAATAGAAAGCAATAGAACCAACAAAATGTACTGGCACTTCTTTACAGTTATCAAATTGCTTGATGTAGTTTTTAACGAAAGATTTCATTCCTTTGAAAATGATTTTTCTGCAGAATTCTGTATCTTTATGTTTGATTAAAAACTTAGCATAAGTTGCTAAATAAGCATTTGGATTTGGCTCTTTGTATAATTTATTTTTAATAAAATCTGGATCAACGTCGTACTCTTTTTCAAGCTCAACAGCCAATTCTTTAGGCATTTTATTAAAATAGTATTTTCTAATTAATTCTTTACCAAAAACGTTTCCGCTGCAGTCATCCATTACAATATAACCTAATGACTGAACTTTTTGGTGCAATACTTTTCCATCAAAATAACTACAGTTAGATCCTGTTCCTAAAATAGAAACAATTGCTTCCTGCCCTTTTGGAGTTGTTGCATACACAGCCGCATAAGTATCTTCCTGAACGTCTACAATCGCGTTAGAAAAATACTCCTGAAAAACTTGTTTTAAAAACTGCTGCATTCTTTCAGTTCCACATCCAGCTCCGTAAAAGAATAGATGTGATGCATTTTTTTTGTTTTGCAAAATATCAAAACGGTCATTTAATCTTGAAATAATTTCCGGTGCGTCAAGAATTTCAGGATTTAATCCTAAAGTTTGTGTTGTGAATAATACTTTTCCATTATCATCAATTGCAATCCAATCGGCTTTAGTAGACCCACTATCAACTATTAATTTCATTTTGTTTAGTTTTTGGGATTAAGTCTTCTTTATTAATTTAAAAGTGTATTTTTTACATTAATTAAAGAAGTGACAAAATAAGAAAATCCCGTTATTTTGAAGTAACGGGATTTTGCAAAAATATATATTATTATTTTAAACCTGCAATGTGTACAGATAAATCGATTAATTTACTTGAGTAACCGTACTCATTGTCATACCAAGAAACTAATTTGAAGAAAGTTGAATTTAAACCGATTCCGGCAGTAGCATCAACGATAGAAGTTCTTTTGTCTGAGATGAAATCTTGAGAAACAACTGCATCTTCAGTATATCCTAAGATACCTTTCAATTCGTTTTCTGAAGCTTTTTTCAATACAGCCATAATTTCTTCGTAAGAAGTTTCTTTGGCTAATTTTACAGTTAAATCTACTGTAGAAACGTCAGCAGTAGGAACACGGAAAGCCATACCAGTTAATTTTCCATTCAAATCTGGAATTACTTTTCCAACCGCTTTAGCAGCACCTGTTGAAGAAGGAATGATATTGATTGCAGCAGCACGTCCACCTCTCCAGTCTTTTCTAGAAGGTCCGTCAGCAGTCATTTGTGTTGAAGTAGTTGCGTGAACAGTAGTCATTAAACCTTCAACAATTCCGAAGTTATCATTGATTACTTTAGCCAAAGGAGCTAAACAGTTTGTAGTACAAGAAGCGTTAGAAACAACTAAATCAGAAGCTTTTGCAGTTTCGTGGTTTACTCCCATTACAAACATTGGAGCATCAGCAGAAGGAGCAGAAATAATTACTTTTTTAGCTCCACCTTTAATGTGCTCATTTGCAGTTTCAACAGTTGTAAAGATACCAGTACATTCAGCAACAACATCTACATCAACTTCGTTCCATTTTAAGTCAGCAGGATTTCTTTCTGCAGTGATACGGATGTTTCTTCCGTTTACATACAATTTACCTTCTTTTACTTCTACAGTTCCGTTGAAACGACCGTGAACTGAATCATATTTTAATAAATAAGCTAAGTGATCAACATCCAATAAATCGTTGATTGCAACAACTTCTACGTTATCTCTATTGAAAGACTCTCTAAAAACGATTCTTCCGATACGTCCAAATCCGTTTATTCCTAATTTTACTTTTGACATTTTACTAAATTTTTGCTTTTGTTTTTATTATACTAATTCAAAGTCTAATTTCCTCACAATAAACTTCTCTTCTTTTAAACTTTTATATTAAGTTGACATGATGTCTGACACTCTCAATAATTCTCTGTCTATCTCAGACTTTCCTTTGATAGCTTGCTCAAGCGGTGTTAAAATCACTTTATCTTCTTTTACACCCACCATGTAGTTTGATTTTCCTTCAATTAAAGATTCTACCGCCTTAACACCTAAACGGCTTGCAAGAACACGGTCAAAACAAGATGGAGAACCACCTCTTTGCATGTGCCCTAACACAGAAACACGTACATCATATTCAGGTAAATTAGCTTCAACATAATCTTTTAATTCGAATACGTTTTTACCAATTTTATCACCTTCAGCAATTACCACAATACTTGAAGATTTTCCTGAAGCTTTACTTTTTTGAAGTGAGTCTAACAAACGATCCAAACCTAAATCTTCTTCAGGAATAAGGATTTCTTCTGCTCCTGCTCCGATACCAGCGTTCAATGCGATATGTCCCGCATCTCTTCCCATAACCTCTACAAAAAACAGACGATTATGCGAACTTGCCGTATCTCTGATTTTATCAATACAGTCGACAACAGTGTTCAATGCAGTATCGTAACCTAAAGTAAAACTTGTACCGTAGATATCATTATCAATTGTACCCGGAATTCCCATTACAGGAAAATCAAATTCGGCATTAAAAATCAAACCTCCGGTAAAACTACCGTCTCCACCAATAACCACCAAAGCATCAACTCCGGCTTTCAAAAGATTTTCGTGTGCTTTTTTTCTTCCCTCCGGTGTTCTAAAGTCAACAGAACGAGCCGATTTTAAAATCGTTCCGCCTTTGTTTACAATATTATTTACGCTACGTGGCCCCATTTCTTTGAAGTCGCCTTCAATCATACCTTGGTAACCTCTATAAATCCCGATGCATTCTATATTATGATAAGCGCAAGTTCGAACAACAGATCGTATTGCAGCATTCATTCCAGGTGAATCTCCTCCTGAGGTAAGAACACCTACTTTTTTTATTGTTTTTGGCATTATTTAAGTATTAAAGTGTAAAATTAGCAAACATTCAGCACTTTTCGGGTTATGATTATAATAAATTAATCAAATATGTTAAATGCAAACGTTTTCGTTAATAAGTTTTTTTATAGTAAAAATTTCATTTACAATAATAAAACGCCCTTTTTTTAGACAAATCATTAAAATTAACAATACCCGAATGAACTGTTATAAAAATCGGAAAATCTGTTTCAAAAGAAATAAATCCCAATCAAGCCTATAAATTTAGAATAAAAAAAACCATTACGTAAATAATGGTTTTAGAAATATTTGTTTTTAACAATCTATTAATAATCGTTATCGTCTGGAATGACTCCCTGATTGTTTTGCTGTTGTTGCTGTTTTTTCTTTTCTTCTTCTTTTTTGCGTTTCTCCTCTTCTTTTTCTGCCTTCTTTTTATTCTTTTCGGCATCCTTCTTATTAGAGAAGTTTACGAAATCAGGATTTAAGTAAGAATCCTGAACGTCGTCTGAAGTATTCTTAACCGCTTTCTCAATTTTATGATCCTTAAAGAGCTTGTTGACCAATTCACTGAAAGTGTCAAAATCTACTTCATAAGAAATACCGACACCTTGGGTATAACCAATTCCCTGTCCAATATAATTTACATCATTTTCTTTATTGAACAAACGCAGGTTCATCGTACCATCTTCGTTAACGCGGTATAAAACTTCAATGTCTCCTACAATTGCAGATTCGTTTACGCCGCCTACCGGCACACCGAGCTTACCATTAATTGTAATACGCTCATTAACCTGAGACGAAATATTGGCTTGGAAACGGCCGTCGACTTCTTGCCCCATTCTACGGTCTGCAGATGTATAGGTGAAATCGACATTTACCTTATCGTTATCTGATTTTACAATACCCCCAAACAAACTGGACACGGTTTCTGACAATGTTCCAGAGAAATCTCCTTGACTGAATCCGTCTGGACTCATGAAAGAACCTGTAGACAATAAATACAAGGCCTGTGTCTGACGAATGTCTTTATCATCTAATTTGTATTGGATTTCAGATTTTAAAACATTACTCACAGACGGAAACTGAATGTCAAAATTTGGCTCAGGACTCGCTAAATCTCCCCTTAAACCAATAACTACTTCTACTGGCACTTTTTTGTTGAATGAAGAAGTATTGTCTAAAAGCACCGCCGGATTTGCCGATGTCTTATAAACCGCTTCAAGATTAAGCTGGGCTCGCATCGGGTTTCCTTCCCAAATAATCGAACCTCCTTTTTTAACCAAGAATTTTTTATCAATAAGACCTCCATATTTAAAATTATAAGTTCCTTCATATGCTTGGAAATCCCCCCACATATTAAACTTACCCAATGTATTGATTTTAAACAAAAGAGATCCGTATCCTTTTCCTTTCATTCCATGTCCCGAATTTCGATCCAGAATAACCTCTACTTCGGCATCAGGTGTAATATCAAAATCAAACTCCAGCTCCAGTCCGTTGTAGTTTTTTGTTTTTTCTACAATTCCTTTAGACATATTGAACTTTTCTTTTGGAGTCACAAAATGAATCCAACTGCTTTCTCCAACACTCTGCGCATTATTAATCGGAATTTTGACTTCTGTACCTTTTTCCGATTTGGCATCAACCTTAATAAACAAGCCTTCGACGGGACCGCGAATACTAGCGCTACCGTTTATAAAAGCAGTTCCAAAATAAGCCGCGTCATCGCTGTCTTTGGTGTCAAGAGCCAGCAATCGCTTAGAAGTTATATTAAGATCTAATTTCCAGTCTCCAAAATTCTGATGTTCAATACTTCCATTCAGCAAACCTTTTGTACCATATTTAGTATCCGTCAACTGGTTGTTTCTAAACAAAAACTTTTCGTTGGTCAAATCGATTACCGTTCTGTCACTTAATTCGTAATCGGTATTTAAGTACGGAATAGTCATTCCTGCTTTTTCAACATAAAGCCTTCCGTTGATTTCAGGTTTTTTCAGATTACCCACAACCGCCGCATTTCCCGAAACAGAACCACGAATATTAGACAACACATCTCCTCCAACCGTTCCTAAAGTAGCGAGATTAAAACCTTCTAATTTTAAATTTAAATCCAAAAACGTTTCTTTGTTTTCTGTTGCAAAAGTTCCTTCTGCTTTAAAAGATTCCGTAAAACCATTTCGGATGGACGAATTTATAGTGAATTTTTTAAAACTTTCATCCCCAGCAATATCAAAATTCAGCGTCCCGAGTTCTGTTTTATTAAGCACTAAATGATCAATCTCGATAGAAGCCGTCGGTTGATAGATATTTTTATTCTGCTTATAATTGATATTTCCGTTCAGATTACCATGAAAGATAAATTTCGAATTGAGCGGCGTAATCTTATTGATGTCTACATCTTCAAAATTCAGCACCAAATCTTTATAATCTTGTCCTTTTATTACCCCATTCAAATCAATTTTCTGATTTTCGTGCGACAGAACAATATTGTCTATAGAGAAATTCTTAAAATATTGATCGATAACAATCTGATTGTCCTTTTCTGCATTTTCATTTAAATACCATAAATAATCTTTAAATTTCATTTCAGATTTCTTAATTCCGATAATATTGTTTTTGTTTTTATCTATTGTATGAAACAAATCGAGATTAAAATAATCTTCTCCTTGATTTCCTCCTTTAAACTCAGAACGAACAAACAAAGTATCTTTTGCCGTAACATTAATTAAATTAAAATCACGGATTTTATAATACGGCGTTTTAATGCTATCTAACTCAATGTAGGCATTGTAAAGCGTATTTTTATTGTCGATATTGATTCGGATATTATCAAAGGTATTTTTTGCCGCTGTAATTTTTTGTGATTTGAAACCGAATTTAAATTCCTTCTGGTCAGAGTCTATTTTTCCTCTTACTACAGTAGAAGAATCGATATTGATTTCGGGATAAAGCATTTCGACAACCTTATCATAAACATGGAAATTAAAACGTAGAAATTGCCCTTTTTTGACCTTATAAGGCTTATAGTTCGTGTACAGACTTCCAACAGAATTCATTACCAGTTTATCTAATTGTGCAAACTGAAATTTCCCAACAATTTTACCATCAACAACATCTTTCGAACTAATGGTTATGGTTCTCAAGCGGTCTTCATCAAAATTAGAATTAACCGTTACTTCATCAAAGACATAAGTAGATTTTGGATTCTGGTAAACAGCATCTTTAATAAAAATATTTCCTTGAAGATTTTCGATAGAATTACCAGTCAACTGTACCACCGCATCGCCTCGGAAATTTGAAATAGAATCGTTGACAAACTTTAGTTTCTGCAGATTTGAATTTTCAATATTGATATGAAAATCGTATCGGTTTTCTCTTTTGCTCAAATCAACCAGACCATCAAAATTAAGACTCAAATTTGGGTCATTTATGGTGATTTGTCCTTTGTAATAAGGCAATTTAAAGTTACCGTTAATTTCTATATTATTATAGGTGTATCTATTATAATCTAATTTCAAAATCTCACCTTTAATAATCGTATTAAGATACTTTTCTGTAAAACCAACTCCGTCTACATCTAGATTCAATGTAGTTTTACCAAGATCTTTTCGAGCCAAAACAGCACCTATATTAAAATCTTCTAATACAATATTTCCCGAATAAGAAGCTTTATCTATAAAATCCATATTGTTAATATGAAGATCAGCACGCGCATTTCCAAGATCAGACGCCATCTTAAATGTGGCTTCTAGATCAGTTGTAGATACTTTGGTTTTTCCGACAATATTAAATTTGCCTATCCTTTTTAATTCTTTAGGCAAACTTTTACCCAAAACCCCTGGAAGCAAAACCACAAGATTATCGTAACTTGAAATCAGTTTTTCAAATTTTCCATCCATCGAAAACTTCTGTTCTTTGGTTCCCAGAAGATTTCTAAAATTAATTGTTCCGTTAATTCTAGATCCGTTTGCATCACTAAGACGCAAATTACTCAAGGTAAAATTGTTTAACGGACCGTTTAGTTTGGTTTTGATTTTAAAACGCTGGTTCTTTCCCAATCCATCATAAAAATAACGAATATCGTTTGAAGCAATCGAAGCAGAATCCAGCACAACATGAAAGCGCACTTTGTCTGTAAAATCTAAAAAATCTTTAATTTTATAATTTAAAACCGCCAATCCGTAAAGAGACGAACGCTTGGTTTTAATTGCAAGATTCTCAACCTTAATCTGTTTTTTTGTATAACTGAATTTCCCCGCAAAATTAGAAACATACAAACCACGATGATCTAAAAATGAAAAACGGTGGATAATCGTATTAACATCTGGGCCATATACTTTAAAATCGCTGATATAGGCATTCATTTTCTTGAAATCAAGAAAAAGCGGAACACGTTTGTTTTCGTCAACTACAGAAAAACTTCCTTTTTCTATATAGGCATTTCGTGCAGTAAGCAAAAAGTGCTTGGTTGATTTTGTGGGTGTTTTTTTATCCGTCTCAAACGCTTCGACGAACTTATTCATGTTGTTTTCGTCTTCGCCTTTATATGTTTTCAAATTGAAAATCAAACCTGTAAGTCGAATATCTCCGAAAAGAAGATCTCCATCGAGCAGTCTGCTGAAACTAGCAATATCGGTAGTAATGATTTCCGAATAAATCATCGTTTTTTTATGATGATCTAAAATCGTGACTTTTTTCAGTTTTACGCCTCCAAAAATATTGATTGCCGTTTTCTCAACTTTTATGTTAACATTAAAATCTTTGTTAAGCGAATCGGTCACATAATTGGCTATTTTAGTCTGCACGAATGGCAGTGACAAAATAATGGCAATTGTCAGCAAAAGTAAAATCAACCCAATTAGGGTTCTTGATATTATTTTCTTTACTTTTTTGATAGCTGTTTTAATTTTAGTTTTTCTTTTAAATTTACTTTGAACAGACAAGAATCGCTGTTTTTGATAAAAATTCTTTAATTTTGGGCACTGTGGCAATCAAAGAATACTTAAAAAATTTGATTTGTCAAATATAATTCAAAATTTGTGCCTTTATATGCAAAATCCTGAGGTTTTTATTCTCGCCATCGAAAGTTCATGTGATGATACTGCTGCCGCGGTTCTACATAACGACAAAGTATTGTCAAATGTTGTGGCCAATCAGTTAATTCACAATCAATATGGAGGTGTGGTTCCCGAACTGGCTTCGAGAGCACACCAGCAGAATATTGTCCCTGTTATAGATGCTGCGCTTCGCAAAGCAAATGTACAAAAAGAACAGCTAAATGCCATTGCCTTTACACAAGGACCTGGGCTGATGGGGTCTTTATTGGTAGGAACCTCGTTCAGTAAATCATTATCGCTGGCGTTAAAAATTCCGCTTATCGCTGTAAATCATATGCATGCTCATATTTTAGCCCATTTTATTGACGAAGAAGGCTACGATAAACCCGAATTTCCATTTCTGGCGCTTACCATTAGCGGCGGTCATACTCAAATCGTAAAAGTCAACAGTTTTTTTGATATGGAAATTATCGGAGAAACCACTGATGATGCGGTCGGAGAAGCTTTTGACAAAAGTGCCAAAATCTTGGGACTTCCCTATCCTGGCGGACCACTGATTGACAAATACGCAAAAGAGGGAAATCCGAAAGCTTTCGCTTTTACAAAACCAAAAGTTCCTGGTTTAGACTTTAGTTTCTCCGGATTAAAAACGGCTATTCTATACTTCATTCAAAAAAACAAACAGGCAAATCCAAATTTTATTGACGAAAATCTAAACGACATCTGTGCTTCTATCCAGCACACGATTATCGAAATTTTGATGGATAAAATAAAATTGGCCGTAAAAGAAACTGGAATTACACAAATTGCCATTGGAGGCGGTGTTTCTGCAAATTCTGGAATTAGAAATACATTGAAAGAAACAGAATCCAAATACGGCTGGAAAACATTTATTCCGAAATTTGAATACACCACAGATAATGCCGCAATGATCGGAATTGTAGGCTATCAAAAATACCTAGCAAAACGATTTGAAAATGCTGCTGTTGTCTCTAAAGCCCGAATAGAATTTTAAATTATGCAGTTATTCTTTAATCCAAATATAAACGAGTCGACCGAAAATTTTTCTTTTGACAAAGAAGAAAGCCGTCATATTATAAAAGTGTTGCGAAAAAAAGATTCTGATATCGTACAAGTCACAAATGGATCGGGACTTCTTTTTGAAACTCAGATTACGCTGGCTTCAGACAACAAATGTACCGTACAGGTATTGTCGATAAAAAATGCCGAAAAACCTAAATTCCGTCTACATCTTGCGGTTGCTCCAACCAAAATAAACGACCGATTTGAATGGTTTCTGGAAAAAGCAACCGAAATCGGAATTCAGGAAATAACTCCTGTTTTTTGTGATCGCTCGGAGCGAAAAGTGATCAACAAAGACCGTTTCGAAAAAATCATTTTATCGGCCATGAAACAATGCAACGAAACATTTCTTCCTAAACTAAATGATGCTGTTTCCTTTAAAGAATTCATTAAACAAAAAAATGAAGGTCTTCAGCTGATTGCTCATTGCGAAGAAACGGATAAAAAATCATTGAAAGAAGTTTTAGAACCCAATCAAAATGTAACGATTCTAATTGGTCCAGAAGGAGATTTTTCTGAAAAAGAAATTGCTCTGGCATTAGAAAATGATTATAAGCCCGTAACTTTAGGAAATACACGTTTGAGAACAGAAACCGCCGCTGTTGTGGCCTGTCACAGTGTTGTTTTTTTTAATGAATAAACTAATTTAAATGAAAAAAATATTCTTATTGTTTTTATTGATTTCTTTTTCTTCGTTCTCACAGGAAATTGCTTTGCTAAAATACAGCGGCGGAGGCGATTGGTATGCCAATCCGACTTCTCTGCCAAATTTGATAAGTTTTTGTAATGCCAACATCAACACGAGAATAAAACCAAAACCATCAACTGTTGAACCAGGAAGTCCAGATTTGCTTTCGTATCCTTTTGTACATATGACAGGGCACGGAAATGTGGTTTTCAGCGATTCTGATGTAATCAATCTTAGAAATTACCTTGTCGCAGGAGGTTTTCTTCATATAGACGATAATTACGGAATGGATCAATTCATTCGAAAAGAAATCAAAAAGATATTCCCGAACAACAATCTTGTTGAAATTCCGGCTAATCATGCCATTTTTCAGAAACCTTTTCCTTTTCCAAACGGACTGCCGAAAATTCATGAACACGACGGAACACGTCCCCAAGCTTTTGGCATTTTCATAGAAAACAAGCTGGTATTGCTTTACACTTACGAATGCGATCTTGGCGACGGATGGGAAGATACCGAAGTACATAACGACCCAGTTGGCGTGCGTGACAAAGCCTTAAAAATGGGCGCCAATATCATCAATTATATTTTCACCAATTAAATGCAGCTTACTCATCACGAAAATCAGTTTGAAAGAAAAACTTTTCCGATTACGCTAATCTGCGATCATATTTACTTTCAGCAGAACATTGGATCTTTGTTTCGAATTTCTGAAGCTTTTGGAGTAAAAAATATTATCTTTTTTGGAAAAGATATCCCGCTTACACCCCGCAAAATCAACAAAACTTCGCGAAGCACACATCTTCATGTGCCTCATTCTGTTATTGAAGACTATACTGCACTTCACTCATTTCTAATTGACAATAATTTTGAAATTATAGCTTTAGAAATCACTTCAAACAGTAAACCTTTGAAAGAAGTTGTTATTCCAGAAAACAAAAAAATTGCACTTTTAATCGGAAGTGAGATTAATGGAATATCCGAAGAACTTCTTAAACTTTCACATCAAATTGTTCATATCAAAATGTTCGGAAACAACAGTAGCATGAATGTTGTACAAGCTGCAAGCATAGCACTTTACGAACTTACTTCTATCTAAAAATCTCTTATCGACATTCTCAACAAAAAAATCATCTTTTTAGAATGATTTTACCACTTCTCGCAATCTGATTTTCTCGAAAAAAAGCCATTTAGAATAAAATTTTAAAATAATTTTAAGATTTTTTACCGACTAAGTGCAAATAACAACGTCAAAATGCATTATTAAAATCTTAAAACAAGAAAAAACCTACTAATATTTTTATTGATTTTTTTGTAAGAACTAGATTATACAAGGCTTTGTAAATTTCTCACAAATAAAACTTTGTAAATATTTTGTTACAATATTTTTTTGTTATAAAATTGCCGTAATATTTAACTAAACAACATTTTTATAACAAAAACCCAAGAAATTATGAAAAAAGTTATTATTTCCGCATGTGCAGCATTATTGCTGTTTGCTTGCCAAAATGACCAATCTGAAAACACCAATTCAGAAACTGCCATTGCTTCACGTCGTGCGTGTGCATCGCAAGATGTTTTACATGCCCAATTAAAAGCAGATCCTTCACTGGCAATTAGAATGAACGAAATTGAAGCGTTTACAGCAAAACATTTATCAAGCAATTTTACAGGACGTTTGGTAAACGGTAAAATCGAAATACCAGTTGTTGTAAATGTATTGTACAGAACTACAGCACAAAACATTTCGGATGCACAAATTCAGTCTCAGATTGATGTGCTTAATAAAGATTTTAATGCCCTGAATTCAGATTACAATAATGTTCCGGCTCTTTTTGCTGGTGTAAAAGCCAATATCGGAATCACATTTGTTCTAGATCAGGTTATCCGAAAATCTACTACCAAAACTTCATGGGGAACCAATGACGCGATGAAAAAAACAGCTCAAGGAGGAATTGCACCGACTTCGCCAACAACAAAACTTAATATGTGGTCTTGCACAATTGGGGGCGGAATCTTAGGATATGCGCAATTTCCTGGGGGAGCTTCTTCTACAGATGGTGTCGTAATCGACCCTCGTTATTTCGGACTATCGGGATCTGCAAATGCGCCATTTAACTTAGGAAGAACGGCTACTCACGAAGTAGGACACTGGATGAATCTTCGCCACATTTGGGGAGACGCAACATGCGGAAGCGATTTAGTTGCCGATACGCCTACTCATAACGAAGAAAATTACGGCATTCCAGCTTATCCTCACTACAGTACTTGTTCTGGCACTCCTGTAGAAATGACAATGAACTACATGGATTATGTTGATGACGCCGGAATGTACATGTTCTCAGCAGGACAGAAAAGCAGAATTGCAGCCATTTTTACGAGCGGAGGAGCGAGAGCTTCATTTGCACAGTAAAAGTTACCTAATATAAATAGAAAAGCGAGATTTTAAGATCTCGCTTTTTTTGTTTAAGTCTAGATTTTAAAAATGCTTTTTCCTATATTTATATTTCTAAATTTTAAACATGATCACTTCAAAAACTATTTCGAACGGAATTTTAAGAGCTTTAGCAACCATCTTAATAATTGGTATCGTTTTATACTTTTTATATCAAATTCAAACCGTAATTGTGTATTTGTGTATTTCATTAATACTGTGCTTAATTGCAAATCCGCTGGTTTTGTTTTTAAAAAACAAACTGAAATTCAGCAACTCTATGGCAGCCACAACAACAATTATTCTTTTTATTTTCATCATTGTGGGTTTTATTCTATTATTTGTTCCTCTTATCATTTCGCAAGCCAATAATCTGGCTTTATTAGATACTGCTCATCTTCAGACGAAATTTATGGAAACAGAAAAACATCTTGAAGATTATTTCAACATTCAACATATTGATTTAAATAAAGTTATCAAAGATTCTAAGCTAACATCGGTATTAGATTTTAGTTACTTTACTGGATTTATCAATTCGATTATAAACTTTATGGCCGACATGGGAATGGGATTGGTATCGGTATTTTTTATTACTTTCTTTTTTATTAAAGATCAGATTATTTTTAAAGATCAAGCAAGAAGAATACTTCCTGATTCCAACGAAGATAAAATCTTGAATTCAATCACGAAAATCAACCATCTTTTGACCCGCTATTTTGTTGGTTTGCTTTTGCAGTTGATTGTTGTTTTTATTCTTTATCTTATTGTATTACTGATTTTTGGAAATAAAAACGCTTTTGTAATTGCTTTTTTATGTGCTATTCTAAATGTAATTCCTTATTTAGGACCGATTATCGGAACCACTTTAGCGGGAATTTTAACCATGATCAGTATGATAGGGCAAGATTTTCAATCTGAAATCCTACCAAAGACAATTTATGTAATTATAGGATTCCTAATTGTTCAGGCAATTGACAATAATATCAGTCAACCGATAATATCCTCAAAAAGCGTAAATTCGCATCCGTTAGAAATATTCTTAATTATCTTAATCAGCGGTATCACGTTTGGAATTGTCGGAATGATCATTGCCGTACCAGCTTTTACAATAATTAAAGTAATTTTAAAAGAATTTTTTCCTAACAATAAAATTGTCTCCGTATTAACCGAAAGAATTTAGCTTTGAACACATCCATTTTGCATCCAGATATTCAGGAATTTATAATTCAAAATACGGGTGCAGACATTACAAAATTGGCGCTTCAGAAAAATCCGTTTCCTGAAGTAGAATGGATTTCAATCTTAAATCAGATAGAAGCAAGATCTAAAGCGAAAGACAAACTTCCGACTTGGTTTACGGCATCAAATATTATTTTTCCGAGCAAGATTTCTGTAGAACAGACCTCATCTGAAAAAACAGCTGCTTATAAGTCTTCTTTGATTTCTGGCAAAACATTAATCGATCTTACTGGCGGATTTGGAGTAGACGATTATTATTTTGCTAAAAACTTTAAAGTGGTTGCACACTGTGAAATAAACGAAGAATTATCAGAAATCGTAAAACACAATTTTCAGCAGCTTCAGAGTAAAAATATTTTTTGCTATCCAGTAGATTCCATCAATATTCTGCATGAATCGGAAACGAAATGGGATTGGATTTACATTGATCCTTCGCGTAGAAATGATGCCAAAGGAAAAGTCTTTATGCTTAAAGACTGTCTGCCGAATGTACCCGATTTATTGGATTTTTATCTAGAAAAAGCCAATTCTATTTTAATCAAAACTGCTCCGATTTTAGATATTTCTGCTGGTTTATCAGAATTAAAATTCGTTAAAAACATTCATATCGTTGCTTTGGATAATGAAGTTAAAGAGCTTCTTTTTGAAATTCACAAAAATTATTCAGGTCAGGTTAGCATCAAAACCGTTAATATTCTAAAGGAAAAAACAGAGAATTTTGAGTTTGTCTTAGGAAACGACAGTACTTGCGTTTCGTATTCACTTCCTCAAAAATATCTTTACGAGCCTAATGCTGCAGTAATGAAATCTGGCGGTTTTGAAGAAATAAGTTCCTTTTTTGAAATAGACAAACTTCACAAACATTCGCATTTGTACACGTCAGAAACCTTAATCGATTTCCCTGGAAGGAGATTTGAAATCCAAAAAATGATTCCGTACAGCAAATCTGAAATGAAAAATGAATTTGCTAACAAACAAGCCAATATCACAACGCGAAATTTTCCAGAAACCGTTGAAAATATTCGAAAAAAATGGAAAATAAAAAATGGGGGGAATTTGTATTGTTTTTTTACAACTGATGTAAAAGATAACAAAATAGTTTTAATTTGCAGCAAAATAAACTAAGAAATGAAACAACTAATTACCTTAACTGTTTTTTTGCTGACTTTTACTGCATTTGCTCAGAAACCATGCGAATACAGTGCTAATGTTACCGATTCTATCGGAACTTACAAAATTACCAACGAATACCTTGTAAACGAGAAAAACTTTGGAGGAACATTTAACTATGTTTTTTTTGCACTTGCCCAAACAGACGGTGTACCGACTTTGAATGTACAGATGATTCAGAAAAGCAAGGATTTTATTAAAGCCAATTGTTTTGACAAGAATTCAAGAATTTTCCTCCAGCTGCAAAATGGGAAAATCGTTTCTCTTATGCACATCAATCAAGAAAACTGTGGCACACTTATTCAAGGTGGTGAAAAAGGATATAATAACCGTGTGAATACGGGCGTTTTTATGTTTATGAAAGACAATTTTGAAGAACTGAAAAAATCTCCGGTTACCATGCTTCGAATTAAATATCTAACTGATATCGAAGATTATATCATGAAAAGCGAATTGACTTCTGAAATGAACGGAAAAGTGTATCATCCTGATACTTATTTTATGAAGAATATCCGTTGTGTTGAATAATTACGGACAAGACCATTTTTCATTAGAAACCTTATCTTTTAAACCCGTTTTTAAATTATAATGCCACCATTCGGAATCAAAAGAATTGAATCCGTTTTTGATCATTATCGTTTTTAGATAAGCTCTTTTTGAAAGGATTTCTTTTGACAACTGTTTGAAATTGTGTCCCGCCTCGATTCCAAAAAAATCAAAAGGAGTTCCCATATCAACCTCTTTACCGTCAGCATCTACAAGCGAAATATCTACGGCTCCTCCTCTATTGTGGATGGAGCCTTTTTTTGGATCTGCAACATACTTTGGGTTAGAAACTATCTCCCACATTTTTTTCTGAATATCCAAAGGACGATAACAATCATATAATTTGATTCGGTAACCTTTTTTCAAAAACTCCTTATTTGCCGCAATCAAAGCTTTTACTGTTTTCAAACGAAGCATACATTCTGCACAATCATAGACTTTTGCTTTTAGAAAATTGTCTTCGGTGGCATATTTCATATCATAAATAAAATCACTACTGTAATCGCTGAGATTGACAAAACTGGTATCTGATACTTGATTTTTTACTGGATTTGAATAGGTTTCATTTTGCGCATTTGATAAAAACAACGCTGAAAAGAAACTTAATAAAAACAAAAACTTGGAGACTTTCGGCATGAAATTAGCTTTTTTATATAAAGGAATTTTCTCAAAAAGTAAATATAGGAATAATAAATTGTTTAACTAAATGGATATTCAAATGAAAAAAACTATCTTCTTAATGCTTCTCTTTCCATTACTCGGAATTTCGCAGCAACAATCGGAACCTTCAAAGTTTATAAATGAATCTGTTTCTGTTCAAATCAATAAAAATGAGAATGAAAAAACGGTTTTTAAGTCCGGAATTGGCGAAACGGTGACTTTTTATCCCAGCGAAATTATTAATTTGAAAGAAAACAAGAAAACAGAAGGTCTTGAGCTAGAAAGTGTATTTATAACAAAAGAGCATCAAAATAGGCCTTCGCAATACGCAAAAGAAACCGCATGGATTGAAACTTCCGAAATTCAAGAACTTCTTTTTTGGTTTGAAAATTATATCATTCCCAATTTGAATTCTGGAGCAAATTCTAAAAAAACGGTACAGTACGTTTTTAATTCCAAAGAAGTCCAATTCAAATTTGATGTTTACAACAACAACCAGACTTTTACAATCATTATGAAAAATTCTAAATACGAGGATAAATATTTTTGGACCGAAACCAGAGTCAAAGACATTCCGAATATCATTAAAACGCTTCAATATCTTAAATCAAAGACCTAAAAGGTCGTTCTGGTTTTTCATATACAAAATAATTTTCTGACTAAAAAAGTGGTTTTAAAACCGCTTTTTTTTATTATATTTCCCTCAAAATCAAATTTAGATCCATCAATTATTTAAAAACAATAAATGAAGAATATAAAACTATATTTTCTGATTTTGAATCTTTTTCTAACAGTTTCTATTACTGCACAACAGACGAAAGCGGCGCAAATAGCAGCTAAAAACAGTGATTACGATGTTCAGGACAGCATTATGATTCCGACACGCGATGGAATATTTTTATCTGCAATGGTTGCCAGAAAAAAAGATGATGCAAATCTGAAGCCCGTTATTCTTCAATACACTATATACGTTCGGGATAAAGGCCGCGACCTTAAAAGCATAAAAGAATCGGTCGATAAAGGTTATGTCGGAGTAATTGTTTATGCACGTGGAAAGCGCTTCGGAGGCGGTGAAATCAATCCGTATGAAAATGAAAGCAATGACGTTTACGATGCAATTGACTGGATCAGCAAACAGAAATGGTGTGACGGGCGCGTGGCTATGTATGGAGGCAGTTATAACGGATTTACCCAATGGGCGGCCTGCAAAAAAATGCATCCGGCACTTAAAACAATTGTTCCCGCAGTGGCTAATAGACCCGGAATGGGGCATCCGATGGAAAATAATGTCTTTATAAACCCAAATTACGAATGGGCTTTTTATGTCGGAAACAATAAATATCTTGATACGGTTGCCGGAAATAATAGACAGCGTTTTAGAGGAATGCAGTTTAGATGGTGGGAAACTGGCGTCGCTTACAAAAAACTAGACAGCATTGACGGAGAGCCCAACAGATGGTTTCAGAAATGGATCAGCCATCCTTCGTTTGATTCTTACTGGCAAAAAATGGCTCCTTATAAAACTGATTTTTCGAAAATAAATATTCCAGTTCTAGCTTTTGACGGCTATTACAATGATTCTCAGAATTCGAGTTTGTATTATTTAAAAGAACTCGAAAAATACAGTCCGAAAACGCCTTTTTATTTGGTTATTGGTCCTTATGGTCATTTTGGGACACAAGTTGGCGGAGAAGCCGTTGTTAATGACTATAAAGTAGATTCTGTTTCTTTGATTGATATTAAAAAAATAACCTATCAATGGTTTGATTATATTTTGGAAAATGGACCAAAGCCTGAAATTTTAAAAAACAAAATCAATTATGAAGTGATGGGCGCAAATGAATGGAAAAGTGCTTCGTCATTCGAGAAAATGCATCATGAGTACCTGACTTTTTATCTGACTTCTGTTTCTTCGCAGGCTTTTAAACTTGCAGATTCCCAAAAACCGAAAAAGAAAGAGTTCTTAGCACAAGATGTTGATTTTGCAGACAGAGAAACGAGCAATAATAACTATTATCCGAGTCCAATTATACGAAAAGAAGTCAGCATAAACGACGGTTACTTTTTTATTAGTGAACCTCTGACAGAACCATTGATTGTAAACGGTTCTTTTTGGGGCGAAATCAAACTCAGCATCAACAAAAAAGATCTTGATTTGGGTGTAACGCTTTATGAAGTTACACCAGATGGAGAATATTTTCATTTGTCATATTATATTGGACGTGCCAGTTATGCCAAAGACATTGAGAAAAGACAGCTTTTGGAACCAAACAAAATAGAAACTATTGCTTTTACAAACACTCATTTTGTGAGCAAACAACTAAACAAAGGAAGCCGTATTTTAATAGCACTAAATGTGAATAAAAATCCGTTTTCGCAATTAAACTATGGAACAGAAAAGGATGCCAGCGATGAAACCATCAAAGATGCACAAGAGCCTTTAAAAATTAAATGGTACAATGATAGTTTTGTGAAGATTCCAATTTTGAGATAATTAATAAAAAATGTTACAAAGCCCCACAAATAACGAAAAAGATGAAAGATTACCATTATTTTCAAAAAATTGAAAATGCTATAGCGTCTCATTTAAATCTTACAGAACTAAAAACCGGCATTCAAATTATTCGAAATGAAAAAGGATGGAGAGAAAATGAGATTGCGATAGAATACATCTGGATTGTTGAAATGTCTCTTTCATTTGTTGGTTGGGGAAGTATTTTTCAAATTAAATTTAAAGAAAATAAATTCAGGCAATATTCTAATGAAGATAAGTTGGTGCAGGGAATACTACTTTTTAATAACGATGGTCCTCATGAAATTTATTTCACAGAAGACTTAAACACCTCTAATGAAATTATTAAATCGTTCAATTTCAATTTATTTGAAGCCAATAATTCGATTACTCTTGATGGTGTAAAATATAGAATTAGAATAATTTCTAAGAATATTGATTCATTCCTGAATGTTAACAACCCGAGCACAGAAGAATGGAAAAAATGGGAAACTGAAATATGGAAATTAGGACAGAAGCTAGCCGGCCAATCCAATAACACAAATATGAAAAATCTATTTGCTCTTTCTTAACATTAAAAGATACGGATCTTGATAAATTGCAACTTTAACTTCATCAACTCTAAAAATCAAAACTTTCTTTTGTTCTTTTTCATTGTTTAAAAGACCTTCAAAATAGGTTATCTCATTATTTTGTGAATTTGCATCGTTTCTCCATCCCAAACTAGAAAAAAATCGTTCTAGATTATTAATTGGAAGCTCTTTTCTTTTACAAGTTTTTTCGTTGATAATTTTAATATTGCTTTTTACATCGAAACAGTTATCAGGCAGAGGAAAATAAATTTCATCTCCTTCAATTATTATATTTTTATCAAAACAGGATTTATAAAATTCTTCTTTTTCGTCTATGTTCGATGTCAAGAAAATTTCTGAATTTACAATCTTCCAATTTCCATCAAGATTATAATCAGAAAAATTACACCCATAAGTGATCAATACTAAAAGCAAAACACTGTTTTTTATTGCAAGAATAAAATTTTTATCATTTCCTCGATTTGATTGTTTTTTCATCCTTTTTTTGTTTTTGAGCTAAAGTTTAGCTCAAATCTCCTGAGCTGATTTATTTCTGAATTTTATTTTTCAAACAAAAATATACAAAATTCATTCTACATAAATCTAGAATTCATATTCTTTTAAAAGTGATCGCTCGTAAATCAATCAAATCTCTCCCGTCCTTAAAACATTCTCCTTTACCCCTTTATTTTTAAGCATTCGGAAGTGAGAACGTACGGCGTGATAAAAAGGATATGACGTATAAGGAAGATCGTACTCAACAGCATAACGTCTAATAATTGGCGTGATGTAAGGATAATACGTATGGCCCACGGCTGGAAAAAGATGGTGTGCTATATGATGGGTAAAACCTCCGTACAAGAAATTAGCCAATTTGCTTTCGGTACTGAAATCTTTGGTTACAATCATTTGATGTTTCGCCCAAGTTGCAGAAAGATTTCCGTCTTCATCGGCATGCGGAAAATTAGCATCTTCGTCAACATGTGTAGAAATTAGCGCAATAACTCCGAGCGCACTACCGCACATATGCATAGCCAGCCAAGCGAAAAGAACTATATACCAAGGCTGGTTTAAGTACAACATCGGAATAAAAAGCAGGTAAAAAAGGTTGATGATTTTTGCTGCAAAAAGTCTGTAAATTTCAGGCTTCGGAATTGTTTCTACGACTTTCATAACGTAATTGTCCTTCTTCCCAAAAAAATCCTTAAAATCACGAATGTAAAGCCAATTAAGACTATACAGCGGATAAATGAACCACATATAAATATGCTGGTACTTATGATAACTCAGTAAAGGAGTATTGGGGAAAATTCGTATTATGTTGCTTTGTTTGATGTCTACATCCCAATCGGGCACATTTGGATAAGCATGATGCAACCCAATATGACGGCGCATCCAAAGCCAATGATTGCTTCCAAAAAGTTCCAGTACATAAAGGAACCATTTATTATGCTTCGGTTTTTTAAATAATGCACCATGAGCGGCATCATGAAAGGCATTAATAAAAAGCACAATCATTGTAATACCGCATAAGATATAGAAGAAAAATAATAAATAAGTCTGATTGCCAAATAATAAAACACAGGCGTAAAATAAAAAGAAAACAGCAAGGAGGCCCAAAGACTTTACAACATTCAATACATACAACGATGAGTTATTTAAGACCGTTTCATTCACTTCTAAACGCATCTTCTTAAAAAAATCATCATCTCCAGGTTTAAGGTAAACTGGTCGTTTTAATTTTTCCATACAGTTATTTGGCTAGAAATTGTTCTTTCAAATTTAATTAAAAAAAGTTAAAACACATCATTACAACATATTACATTTAAAAAAAACAAATCATTCGAACAGATTTATTTCTTTTTGAAAATTCCATAAACTATAAAAAAATATGAATCTGTATGATTAAAATCATAATTTAAAAAAAATACTGATGGTACATTTACGCGGTAAATTATAGCGCTCAATTGTATTTCTGAAAAAGTCTTAAATAACTTTTCGGTTGCAACGGTAAATTAAGATTCAAAAAATGAACAAGAACTTTTTAGTACAAGAAATCATCAGGTTAAAACGAGAAAAAAATGCTGTAATCTTGGCGCATTATTATCAGGATCAAGATATTCAGGAAATTGCAGATTTTATCGGAGACAGTCTTGAACTATCCAAAAAAGCGCAAACCACCGATGCTTCTATAATTGTTTTTGCTGGTGTTCATTTTATGGCAGAAACAGCTAAAATTCTAAATCCTGATAAAAAAGTCCTGCTTCCGGATTGGGAAGCAGGATGTTCGCTTGCTGATGGCTGTCATCCAAAAGATTTTAAGGTTTTTAAAAATCAACATCCCGATCATATTGTAATTACCTACATCAATTGTTCGGCAGAAATAAAGGCAATGAGCGATTTGGTTTGTACATCGGCAAACGCAAAAAAAATAATAGACTCGATACCATTAGACCAAAAAATCATATTTGCGCCCGATGAAAATTTGGGAAATTATCTTCAAAGGGAAACCAAACGTGAACTTGTTTTATGGAAAGGTTCGTGTGTGGTACATGAAGCTTTTTCATTAGACAAACTCATTGAAATCTATAATAATAACCCGAGCGCCAAGATTGCGGCGCATCCAGAATCTGAAAGCCATATTTTAAAAGTGGCACATTATATCGGTTCTACTTCGGGAATTATCAATTTTATAAAAACAGATCCTACTAATGTTTTTATTGTGGCTACGGAGGCCGGGATACTGCATGAACTTTCAAAAGCCGTACCTGATAAGATGCTAATTCCGGCTCCTTCCACAGAAGACAATACCTGCGCTTGCAGCGAATGTGCTTTTATGAAAATGAATACGCTTGAAAAACTGTATTTGTGCCTTAAAAATGAAAGTCCAGAAATGACCGTTTCTAAAGAACTTAGAACCAAAGCACTAAAACCGATCAAAAGAATGCTTGAACTATCATAACCATGCAAGACCTAAATCAAAATAGTAAGCTTAAGACAGATATACTTATTGTAGGTTCTGGTATTTCAGGATTGTTTTTTGCAATGAAAACAGCCAAAAAACGTCCTGATTTGTCTATTGTTATAATGACTAAAGAAAATGCTCAAAACACCAATACGCAACTTGCTCAAGGCGGTATTGCTGTGGTGACAGACTATATAAAAGACAGTTTTGAACAGCATATAAAAGACACTCTTCAATCGGGAGATGGCTTATGTGATCTAGAAATTGTAGATATGGTAGTGAAACAAGCTCCCGAGCGATTAAAAGAACTTGTTGAAATTGGAACTTCCTTTGATAAAAATGAAAAAGGAGAATGGAATCTTGGTCTTGAAGGTGGTCATTCGCAGCATCGTATCTTGCATCATAAAGACAGTTCTGGACTGGAAATTGAGAAAAAATTACTCAAAATTATAAAGGAACTTCCTAATATTGAGCTTTTGGAAAATCATATGGTACTTGACATTAGCACCGAGATCAAAAAAAACAAAACTATTTGTACTGGCGCTTTCTTTTACCACAAAAAACGCAATACCATAAAATACATCAGAACTCGAACCATTATGCTTTGTACAGGCGGATGCGGTCAGCTTTTTGAAAACACAACCAATCCGAAAATTGCAACCGGAGACGGAATCGCAATGGCGGCGCGCACAGGCGCAACAATTTCTGATATGGAATATATTCAGTTTCATCCAACGGCTTTGGCTGCAGGAGAAAAAAATCCGATGTTTTTGATTTCTGAAGCTGTAAGAGGTTTTGGAGCGCATATTGTAAACGAGGATGGTAAAAGATTTCTCTTTAAATATGATGCACGAGCAGAACTAGCGACTCGTGATGTTGTTTCGAATGCAATAAACAGAGAGCTTCAGTCAAGTTCAAAAAATCATGTGTATTTAGATTGCAGACATTTAGACCGAAACGCTTTCTACAATCAATTTCCTGTTATAACTGCACACTGCAATCAACTGGGAATCAAACCAGAAAAAGATTTAATTCCGATAGTTCCTGCGGCACATTATCAATGCGGGGGCATAAAAGTTGACAAAAACGGAACTACAACTGTTCAAAATCTTTATGCTGTTGGCGAATGTGCCAGAACGGGTTTGCACGGAAAAAATCGTTTGGCTTCAAATTCGCTTTTAGAAGCTTTGGTTTTTGCTCATCAAGCTTCTGAAAATGTCGTAAAGACGATTTCAAAATTCAAATTTTCTTCTAAAATATTAGTTCCTAAATTCCCAAAACTGCCACAATTAAATGATTATTATGCTTTTGACATTCTGAAAAAAGAATTGCAACAGCTGGTTACGGCTTTTTACACAAGCGAAAACCGCAACGCCGATTTAGTATCAGAACAAATAAAAGCGCTTAATGATAGCGCTTTATCGCTCATAAAACCTCATGAAATCACAATTCCGTTTATAGAGTTTTCAAACATGCTGACCACATCATTAATTATAATCATGCAATGCAAAGCTGAAAAAAAGGAAATGTGCAAAGGATAAAAAACACTTTTTCTTAACCACTCAAACAAATGTAATATGACACTACATCACTTTGTACTGATAGTTCATCTTTTGGCTGCCACAATCTGGGTTGGAGGGCATTTGTTTCTTTTGGTTTGCTTTCTTCCACAAGCTTTGAAAGAGAAAAATCCGCAGATTATTTTAAATTTTGAAAAGAAATTTGAGAAACTCGGGATGACATCGCTCATACTATTAATTATCACAGGCATCTGGATGGCATATGATTTTGGAGTAACTGCCGAATCTTGGTTTCATTTTAAAACCGGTTTTGAAAAAGCAATTTCGATTAAGCTGTTGCTGCTTTTTGCGACTTTTATCTGTGCAGTTTGTGCACAATTTTTTATTCTTCCGAATCTCGATAAAAACGCAATCTGGAAAATGGCAATTATTATTACAACTGTTACCCTGATTGGAATAACGATGCTTGTTCTTGGTTCGACAATGCGCTATGGCGGAATTTAGTGAACTTATAATTATGACGAATTTCTAAAAAACAATGCCTTAAACTGGCTGTTGACATTTCATTTATCAAAATAAAAAAACATTTTTAATGAAACAATGTTGCGTTTACAAATAAGTATTCTATATTTGCAATACTTAAAAATTATGCACTGATTCATTCGAATGAAAAAGAAATTAAAATTTATTAATCTTCTTATGCCACTGGTAGTAGTATTTGCGATACTATTTCCGGTTATCCATTCTTACGAGCATATTCAAGCTCATGATTCTTCGCATAAAATCACGAAACAATACCACAGCGGTAAAACTGAGTTCAAAAAACACAGCCACTCAAATGAGGAGTGTGCGATTTGTCACTTCAAATTCAGTCCTGTTGGTACCTTTACGTTTGTTTCTTTTAGCTTTTACAAAGCTGTAGCTATTTCATCTAAGATTTGTTATTACTTCAAATCATCTTCATCCTTTTTCAAAGGCTCATTATTTGCACTTCGTGCGCCTCCAACAGTTTAATCACGATATTCATTTAGCTCTGAAATAAGCTGTACCGTCTTTTATTAAAAAAAGAAATTGCTTTCAAATCCTAATCTGCAAGTTGGATTGGGTCTAAGTAGCTATTTTTTTCAATGGAAATTTACTAGCTCATTAAATAAAAGCAATCAGTTTCACAACGGATTACGCTATTTTACGTCTATTTCATAGTTATTGAGAACAATGTCTGGTCATCACTTTTGATCGAATCGTATTCTTATTGAATATTTCCTTACTTCTTTATTAAAAATCGTGCTCGTAACAAGCCGCTGATGCCTTTTGTTTTTACTAAAAAAATCAGAGGACACCAGTTTTGCTATGCTTGCCTTCTTCATTCGTAACCCAAATTGATACATATGAATATTATTAAAATCAAATCAGACAAAATGAAAACTACAAAAATCCTAATCGCTTTTCTCGTCAGTGCTTTTGCATTTACAGCCTGTAATAATGACGATAATCCTGCCGAAAACGAAACCGCTAAACCTTCAATTGATAAAATCGAACTTGGATTAGGCAATAACGAAATTGGCACTATTGGCGAAGATTTTCATTTTAATGCGGAAGTTATCGCAGGAGACAAAATTGAAAACGTACAAATCAAAATACAGCAGATTGCAGGCGAAAAGTACAGCAAAGTCTGGTCGCACGAAATTAGCTGGCCGCAATATGCAGGAGCTAAAAACACAACCATTCACAAACATTTTGATATTCCGTCTGATGCTGCAGAAGGAAAATACGATTTCATAATCCTTATAACCGACCAAAACGGCACTACACTCGAAGTAAAGAAAAACCTCAACATTTATGAAGCAGGAAATCTTCCAGTAAATCCAACTGCTTCTGTTTTTAATGTGTTCCAAAACGATGGCTTTTTCTTTAGAAAAGGAAAATACTATCAGGAAGGCGCTAGTTTTAAAACAGGCGAAACTTTTTCTTCTCAGGTTAGCATTAGCGGCGTCAAAGGAGACGGAATTATGTACCTGCTTTTAATAAACAAAAATGCCAAACACAAACCAGAAAGTGTTGATCAAATCGATTTCAATAAAGTAATTGTCTACGATGTTTACGAACATAAAAACATGACAGAAGTCGGCACATTTACCAACACACCTATCGATGGAAATTTTAACGTAATCAGGCAAATGCCGGTGCTTAAAATTGGTGCAGCAAAAGATAACAACAGTCCTAACCCGCAGGACATTACAGGAACAAGAGCCTGGACATCTGGAGATTATATTTATTTGGCAGTTTATAAAAACACAACTTACAACATCAATTTTTCGCAGGCTATAGATGTTCCTGTTTCATTGTAAACTCATTTAAACTGTAAAATCTCTTTTTATGAAAATTCTAAAATTCCTTCTAGGCCTTTTGGCTTGCACATTTTTTATTTCGTCATGCGAAAGTGATTCTTCTGAAACCGACAAAGAATACCCTGTAATTGACAATTCTACTACAAATGCATTCCCGATACAGTGCAGTGAAATCAAACGTGGTCAGAAAATAACCTTCAGAGCAAGATTTACCGACAATGCAGAACTCGGTTCATACAGCTTAGACATTCATCATAATTTTGATCATCATACACACAGTACCGAAGTCAACAATTGCATTGCAGAACCGGTCAAAAAGCCTTTAAATCCGATGCTTTACATTAATTCTGTAACAATTCCCGCGGGACAAAAAAGTTACGAAGCCACTCAGGAAATAAACATTCCTGCCGATATCGATCTTGGTGATTATCATTTTATGATTCGCTTGACGGATAAAGAAGGCTGGCAGACGATTAAAGGTTTAAGTATAAAAATTATAGAATAGATTTAATGCCGAAAAATAAATCAATCCGATTGCTGACTTTCTGTTTAGTGCTTTTCTCTCTTATATCTGCTTCAAAAACTGTGGCACAATCTGTTCGTTTGTCTGGAACTGTATTTTCTAATGAACGTAAGCCTCTCGAAGGTGCTTCGGTTACTGTTTTTCCTGCTAAAATCAGCACGATTACAGATAAAGACGGCGGTTTCATTTTAAATGGGATTCCGAAAAACGCTACGAAATTAACCGTCCGTTTTTCGGGTTATGCTGTCTATGAAATGAAGTTAAAACTGGAAAAAAGCGCTGTTATTATTCCAAATATTTTTTTGATTTCAGAAGTAAAAGAATTACAAGAAGTGATTGTTTCCGAGAGTTATGAAGGTCGACGAAAAAAGGAAGAATCACTAAATATTGAAACCGTAAACAGCAGTTTTATACAACGTAATCTTGGTGGCAGTCTTATGCAATCCTTACAGCGTTTGCCAGGTGTAAAGACTATTTCTATTGGATCTGGCGGTTCTAAACCATTGATCCGCGGACTCGGTTTTAATCAGGTAATTGTTGTCGAAAACGGAATCAAACATGAAGGTCAGCAATGGGGAGCAGATCACGGCCTCGAAATTGACCAATATGCAGTAAACCGTGTAGAGATTATCAAAGGTCCGTCTTCTTTCATGTACGGTTCAGACGCTATTGGCGGGGCGGTAAACATAAAACCTATTCACCAGCCTGCCAAAAATGTTTTGGGCGGAAACATTGATTTTACTGGAAAAAGCAACAATGAACAATTTGGAGGATCGGTCAATCTTTTTGGACGTAAAGAAAAATGGTTTTTCGATACTAGAATGACCGTTATGGATTACGGAGATTACCGTGTTCCTACCGACACCGTACATGTATACAATTATGCGGTGCGCTTGCACAAAAATCAGTTACGGAATACAGCGGGTCGTGAATTTGATTTGCATGGTAGCACAGGTTTCATAAGCGAAAAATTCAAATCAATAGTGTATCTCAGCCGTGTTTATACCAAAAGCGGTTTTTTTGCCAATGCACACGGACTTGAACCCCGAAATGTTGATACCAATCTTCATGATAAATCGAGCAGAGATATTTTAATGCCTTTTCAGGAAGTGACGCATCATAAAATCAGTAATACAACTTCATTTGAATTAGGAAATCATCAATGGGAAACTCAAATCGGTTTTCAGAAAAACTTTCGCCGTGAATGGAGTCATTATGTTAATCACGGTTATATGCCTCCAATTTATCCTGACGAGATGTACGCCCCTCAAGACTTGGAAAGACAGTACGACAAAGAGGTATTTTCTATTGCCGTTAAAGATCATTTTTATCTGAACAAACATCAAATCACAATTGGAGCCAATGCCGAAAAACAGGAGAATACCATAAACGGATGGAGTTTTTTGATTCCTGCCTTTAAACAGTTCAACAGTGGCATTTTTGTGTATGATAAATGGCAACTCAATGATTTTTGGTTGCTTCATGGAGCAGTACGCGCAGACTATGGTCAAATCAAAATCAAAGAATATATGGACTGGTTTCCAAGCGAAATTTCAGAAAATGGCCAGACAACTCAGGAATTTTTAAAACGTTCGGAAGATCTAACGAGGCAGTTCAGCAGTTTTAACTGGTCTGCAGGAGTCAATTACAATCCTGGATCATTAACATTGAAAACCAATCTGGGAACTAGTTTTAGAATGCCAATTGCCAAAGAATTGGCTTCAAATGGAGTAAACTATCATTATTTCAGATTTGAAAAAGGGAATTCGGACTTAAATCCAGAGCGTTCTTATCAACTGGATTTAGGAATGGAATGGCAAGCTTCTAAATGGTCCGTACAACTGAGTCCGTTTTTTAATTATTTCCCGAATTACATTTATCTGAATCCTACTTCGCAGCATGATATTTACTACGGCGCAGGAAATCAGGTTTTTGAATATCAGCAAAGTAAAGTGATGCGCTATGGTGGCGAGTTGCAGACTCGTTATCAAGTACTACGGCAAATAAGCGTTGAGATTCTAGCTGAATATCTTTATTCTGAACAGCTATCGGGAAGCAAAAAAGGTTATACGCTACCCTTTTCTCCTCCCGCTTCTGTTTTGTTTGGAATGACATACAATCCGGAAATCAAAAATTTAAGAGACACTTATCTTTCCTTGGATTACCGATACACCGCGCCACAAAATCAAATTGTGCCGCCCGAGAAAAAAACCAACGCGAGCAATGTCATAAATCTCGGATTAGGAACTAAAATCAGATCCGGAAAACAAGATTTGATTCTCAGCCTTCAAGTTCAAAATCTGTTCAATACCAGATATCTCAATCACACGAGCTTTTACAGGTTGATTGAACTTCCTGAAGCCGGCAGAAACATCATTCTATCGCTTAGGCTTCCATTTTTATTAAGCAACTAATTCATTCAAAATCAATAAATACAAATATTAATTTAACATCCATAACAATGAAAAACAATTATTTCAAACTGATTTACGTAGCTGTCTTATCTTTATTCGCAGTTTCCTGCAACAACGATGACGACAATACTACTGAAATTCCAGAAGAAGCTCTCTTAGAATACAAACACATCAGGGTTTTGCTTTCTGATGAAAAAACAAACGAACTGACATTGGTAAATCCATTTGAAGCAACGACGGCTTCTTTTAATGCAAAATTTGCAAAATCTTCTCTTTACACAACAGAATCAGGGCGATATGCCGGAATTATTCATCGTGCAGACAATACAGTCGAAACTTTTGACACTGGACTTGAAAGCCATGGAGATCACGTTGATGTAGACGGACTTCCAAAGTTTGGCGCCTTGACAGGGCAATCTCTTCTTCCTACTCATTTTAAAAGCAAAATAGGAGAATTGTTAACTTTTAATGATGGAGACGGAACTCTTTCTGTTGCTAAAGAATCAGAAATCAATACAGCTGGAGCTAAATTCAAAACAATCAATGCTGGTCTTTTGGCGCATCATGGTGCAATGGCTTCTTTTTCAAACGGAACTTATGCGATTACCGAAAAAGATAACACGGTTGCAGGAACACTTCCTGAAAAAGTAAAAGTTATTGATAATACAGGAAAAACGCTTTTTGATGCTGCACTTTCTACAAAAGGAATACACGGAAATGCATCAGACGGAACTTACGCAGTATTCGGATCTGCAAGCGGCGTTTTGGTTGTTGAAAGCAACGGAAAACAAAAGCTTATTGCATTTCCAGAAGATTTTGGAACGGCTTGGTTCGGCACAATCTTGGAAACTGCTTCTAAAGGAAAATTCGTTGGATACACTGCTGCAAAAGGTGCTTACCTGATTGATGTTGTAAACCAAACGATTAATCCGATTTTGAAAAACACTTCTATTATGCAGTGTAAAACAAGTTACGACAAAAGCAAACTAGGCATTTTGTTGCATTCAGGCGAATTCAAATTATGCAGTCTAAACAGCTTGCAAGCAGAAAAAGAAGCAAAAGTGATTTCTGAAACTGCGACCGATGCGGCTTCAAAACCACAAATTCAGCTAACAGAGAATTTTGCTTATATCACTTCTCCTGCAACTGGCGAATTATTGCAACTTAACCTAACTGACATGAAAATTGCTAAGAGAATAAAAGTTTCTGCAACTCCTTACACCATTACGATTCTAGGATTTGAAAACAGTAAAAGCCATTAATTTTTTTATTGAAACACAAAAAAGGCATACGATTTAAGTATGCCTTTTGTTTTTAAAAAATTCCCATATTTTCAGGTTTGATTGTAAAACCTAAACGAATCATACTTTTATGTTCTTGATAATCAATCAAACTTTCGGTATAACCGACAAACCATTGAAGTGTAAGGTAATAGTTTTCGTTTTTGTACGGACGCCAGTTTAATTGTGTCTGAAGCGATCCATAATTTATAAGACCGCTTCCCTTTCTAAAGAGAACATCTGCACTCCAACGTCCTGGTTTTATCAAATAAGTGGCGCTCGCTTCACCATAACCTACATATTTCGTAAGTCCAGGATTATCGTCTTTATCAACAAGCGGAATCCAACCTCTTAATCCAACAGTCCATCTTGGGGAAATTTGCGATTTTAATGAAAATGCCAGCATGTTCCATGTTCTGGAATAAATTGAATCTCTACCGTTTGATTCGTGTTCTAATGAAACTGTTCCGTAAGTCAGCCTTCCTCCTTTTAGATAAAACGGACGAACAATGGCAACTCCCGGATTAAAATTAATTTCCGAAAACGGTTTTGAATTGGCATAAATATCCCAAAATGCTTTTTGAGTGTACATTAAGTAAGGGAAAAAACCGCCCCATAAGGGTTTTGATCGCAATCGAAGTTTAAAACTGACTTGATATTTTACATCGGCAGTATTTCTGGTAATATCCTCATCAAGCGGAATACCAGTCAAAAAGTAATTATCACGATGAACAGAAAAGCTGTTTTCCTTTAATAGAGAATCTGCGGCTCGGAAATTTTTCTTATCCTCTACAATTTGCGAATTGGATTGGATTGAAAATAAAATGAGAAAAAATAATAGGTATTTAGAGTGCATTTTTAGTATAAAATTTGACGTTGTTTATAAGCCTTTTACACTAAGTTACACTATTTTATGAATCAATAAAAAGTTTAAAACCGGTTTTTTTATCCTTTTAAACCTATTTTTTTCTTTCTATGTACTTCAAATTCTATGAGATAATGCTGTCCTTAAAGCATTTTTTCATTGTTTGAAAGCTATTTGCTCACGGCATTTTGCTTTTTAGCAGATTTCCTTTTCCAATAAGTGAGATATAGAATCCCTAAAAACAGAACCAGAATATCTGCTTTTATGATTTGCGGAATACGATTTATTTGATCGCTGTAATAACTTCCTCCAAGCAAAGCGCCAAGACCTATTCCTAACTCCATCGAAATATACATTGTTGCAATCGCTTTTCCGCGATGCTGCGGGTTACTCAAATCAATTGTCCAAGCATTGATGGCGGGTGATAAAATACCAGTTCCAATTCCGTAAATCGAAGCACCTGCTAATAAAACTGTAATAGTTGTTCCTTCGCTAATTGTAAATAATGCTATTGATGTAATAAGTAGACCAACAAAAATAACATTTGTTCTTCCGTGTCTATCGGAAACTTTTCCGGCTCCGAACCGAACTAAAACCGAAGCAATTGTAAAGGCCGTAAAAAAGACTCCTTTATTTTGCGCTCCAAGATGTTCACTCCAGTCAGGAATTAAAGTAAGTATTAATCCAAAAGCCGTATAAGAGAAAAAAGTAATTATTCCCGCGGGAAGTGCTCCAATGTCTATAATATCTTTTCTGCCAATATAAAACATCGATTTATGTAGTTTTTCTTTTACTTCTAATGTTTCTTTCATGTTCATTACAATAACAATCGATAAAAAGGCAAGAAAAGACGAACTATAAAACATAACGTCAATTCCGTAGGCATTTACCACCATTCCACCGAGTGCAGGCCCTAATGCTCCACCGATACTGAAACACAATCCATGCATTCCTAAAGCTTCACCCCAACGCTCCTGCGGAATAATATCGGCTACATACGCAGAAGTTGCCGTTGGCTTAAAACCCGTTGAAAAGCCATGGACTAAACGTAAAAATAAAAATCCAGAAACTGAACTCAAAATCGGATACAAAAATCCGCAGATCAAACATACAACAGATCCAACTGCCATTACAGGAACACGTCCCCATTTATCGGTCAGTTTTCCGCTAAAAGGCCGAGATATCGCTGCTGTTAGGGTAAACAATGAAATAATGAATCCTTTATACTCTGCACCACCCAAACTGCTTAAATAACTAGGAAGTTCTGGGATAATCATATTAAAACTTGAAGAGAACAAAAGCGAACTCATGCAAAGCAAAATGAATTGAAGGGTATAAATGGATTTCTTTTCTTGTGACATTAACTTTTAGAATAGTATAAAATTAAGGCCGCAAAGATAGGTTTCTTTTTGCCTATCGGCTTTTAAAATTCCCGATAATATATTTATATCTTCAAATGCCTTTTCTCTTAATGATTAATATAAATCCTTTAAATTTTAAAGCGAACTGTAAAACTAAACTTTACAAATTATTTACAATTCTAGTTAGACTAAGTAAAAAATCTTGAGTTTGTTTTACATCAAAATAGCTTTGCTTCATCTTTTCTATCTGATATTTAACAGGCAAATAAATCCCCCATTTTGAAACCTGCAAAGTATCTGGGGCTTCTTCAAGTTTTTGAGTAATTACTTCATCAATACCTTTAATATTTGAGCAAATATTCTCTAATTTCAATAAAAATTCTTCTTTCGTATTTTTGATTCGAAACGAACTTGTATGGTCGTTTAAAACATAATTTATTTCATTAATACTAAAAAGAAATTCCAATGTTCTATTTATTCTTGTTCCTGTAAAAGTATAAAATGAAATATCTTTTTCTGAAATCAATAATATTCTTTCAGATTCAGAATTTTGTACATCAAAAACAGAAAAATCACCTCTCATTTCCTGCAACTGATTAGAAGCTTCTTCATTAAGTTCATCAAAAAGCATATTATTGTATAAAATTTCAAACATTTTATTTCTGACTGCTTGATGTACTATCCCTCCACCTCCAGAGAATTTAGTTTTTTTACCATCCTTTGCTGGAATGACTTCTATTTTTTTGGCCTTTAAATCAACAAATTTAATTTTCCAAATTTTAGCTGCTAATAAAATATTTTCATCCTCAATAATTTGTGGACTCCAAGGAATTTCTCCAATTTTATTACCTGCATTTATAACTTTTAAATTATCTTCAATAGTAAAGGCGCTATAAAAATCACGATTATTGACTATTTTTTCGCCTTCAACACCTATTATGACCTCATCATTAATCTTTTCCAACAAATCAATGGTAATCAAATAATCCAAAATTTGTTGAATATCTTGAACTTCAATTTCATTAAAAGTAAAATTTTTCTTCAACTGGCTAATCAAATCACTTAACTTAATTCCTGCATGACCTTTTGTAATTGATAAGGCCTGATGTAACAAAAGATCATATGCAAAACTCATTGATTCTTTAGGTTCAATAAATCCTTCTTTGTACAATTCCCAACAAGCCAGTGATTGCAATAAACTCCATTGATCAGTAGCATATAAATAAAGAAGACTTTTTGCTCCTTCTCTTCTACCGCTCCTTCCAATTCTTTGAATCAATGACGCAATGCTATTTGTAGCATCAATTTGCACCACTTGATCAACCGAACCAATATCAATACCGAGTTCGAGAGTTGAAGTGCATGAAATACAGAAACTTTGTCTTTTATTGTTCTTTGCAAAATACTCGACATATTCTCTAACTTCTTTATCTACAGAAGAATGATGAGAAAAATAATTCGTATGTCCTTTTACCTTTTCAGATATTTTCTTGAGTTTAACAGCTACTTCTTCTGCTAATCCACGACTATTAGGAAAAATAAGAACTTTACTGTCTTTTGTTTCAAGATATAAATCCTTTAATAGATCTAGTGGTAATTCAGCGCCAGTACTTTTGAAAAATTTAAATTTTGCTTCTATATCTTTTGCTGTACTATCTCTTAAAACTATAGTTTTGAGACTATCACCAGTAAACTTTTTTGCTTCGCTATAATCTCCAAGTGTTGCTGACAAACCAATGACTCTATATTCTTTTTCATTTATATCTTGTAATCGAGACAATATAGATTTAAGCTGAACGCCTCTATCTGAACCAATAAACGAATGTATCTCATCAATAACAACAAATTTAAGATTTGCAAAAAGATGCTTTACATTGTAGGGTTTATTGGCAAACATCGCTTCTAAAGATTCCGGTGTTATTAAAACTACTCCCGACGGATCTTTTATTAATTTATCTTTTGAAGATTTATTGGCCTCTCCGTGCCATTTAACAACATTAACTTCTAAGTTTTTGCACAATTCTTCTACTCTGTAAAACTGATCATTTATTAATGCAATAAGAGGCGAAATATAGAGAACCTGAACCCCTTTTTCATTAAAATTAACCTGAGATAAAATAGGCAGAAAAGCAGCTTCAGTTTTTCCCGAAGCAGTTCTAGAGACCAAAATATAATGGTTATCTGTTGTTAAAACTCTTGAAATTGCTGCATTTTGAATGGGACGCAATTGTTCCCATCGTTTGTCACGAATGTATTTTCGGATGGGTTCTGATAATAGTTCAAATGACATTATAATTCTTCTATGCTATCCATCAAAACAGTATCTGGCCTTTCATCAGAAATTTCAATCTCTCCAAATAGTTTTGCTTTATCTAAATCAGGATTCTGTCTTAGTATGTTTAGAATATTTAAAAAATCTCTAATAACTTCTCTAGGCGTTAAAAATTCTGAAGCTCCTGGCTTATTAAACATTTCTTCCATGAAGTTCTGAATATCATCATCAGAAACATTTGTAGCTATTTTGTAATTATAATCAAAGATTGCTTTAAGCTTTATTAAAAGCACAAAAATTTCGTTATGATCAAGTGGCAATAATTTAATTACTGGCTGTGCAAAATCTCTAATTTCTGCAGTCTCAAACTTATTGGTTTCTAAACGTGATTTTAAAGCATGATAACTAAACAAACCTCTTCTTTCATTTTCCAGCACTTCTTTAGTTCCTGCAAAATTGAAAAAAAGATTACTTACTTTTCCTTGAAAACAATCATTATATATAGCCAGAATCTTTTCATAATTTTTTTCTCTCGTTGCAGAAACCGATATTTTATAAAGATTTATAGCCTCATCAAGATTGATCATAAAACCGCTATATCCCATGCTTACAAACAATTTGGTAAAGTTTTTAAGCATATCATAATAATTTAGGTCGTTGATAATTTCTCTCACGCCTAAATCTTGTTTGGCTTCTGTTTTGGTATTATATTCTCCTTTTAACCATTTTAAGGCATTTCTTCTTAATTGTTCATCATCTTTGATATAACCTTCATAATATTTCATCACAACCGTTCCAAAATCAAAACCTCCAACTTCTGTTATTTCGTTGATGGTCTTCATTATGTTATTCTGAATAAGACTCAAATATTGTTCTTCTCTTATATTTTCTAATGGAATATTATTCGATTCTGCCGTTTTCATAACCATTTGTTCTATCCATTTTTCCATTAAAGTTGGCAATGCTCCGCCTTCTGGTTTTGTCTGAATAGCGACATTGTCCATAATAGCGGCATAGAGTGCTACTCCTTTTCCATCATTGGAATAAAGTCTGTTATCTGGCGTAAAATCTGCATTTGCCACCACAAACTTTTGTTTTAGCGCCACAGTATTTAGCAAGTGTAACATAAATGATTTTCCGGATCCGAAATCACCAATCCAAAATTTAACCATACTGTGTCCGTTTTTTACATCTTCTAATGCACTCACAACGGCATCAATTTCTTCAGAGCGTCCCACTGTGATATGTTGTACACCAATTTTAGGAACAACACCTCCAATTAACGAATTAATAATTGCTGTGGCTTCTTTAGGTTTTATGTTTTCTGTCATTTTGCTAAAATTCGGTTATAGTAGTTTTCGTTAATAATATAAAAATCATCTTCTTCTTCAATTAAAACATCATCTAATGTCTCGTAGCATATTTCATTAATACTTTCTATCAATTGGTTTTTAAACATCCCTTTTGATTTTGCGAAAGCTTCAAAATCTGTCTGAAGAACAGAAAAATTTGCCTTCGAAAAAGAATCAAGAATATCTTGCTGTATTTTTGTAAAATTGAGTAAGCTGTCATAAAGAGATACATCAATGCTGTTGTTTTTAGAAACAACCTGCTTCTCTAGTTCCGGATTAATGACCAATTCTGTTTTTAAATCTTCATGTTCATCTTCATCTCTAAGATATTCGTTAAGAAGTTCAACCGTTCCCGAATGTTTTTCATGAACTTGTTGAATAGCATCTCTATCCAATTGAATTTTTTTTCGTCTAGCCGTATAAACATTTTGTACAGCCTTTAAAGCTTTTTCTAAATCTTTATCTTGTATAAATTGATTGATTACAGCTTGAAAATCGTCAAACTGATCACCATTTTTAAACAAAGTTTTCTGAACAGCTAAACCCAGTGGTTTATGATCAAATTTTACCGATTTTAAATAATAATGAATATAATAAACGTACAATGTAAGCGCTGCTTCTTTATTATGTACAGCGATAAACTTTGATGCATCGTAAAAAACATTCTCAACCGATGGATTATCTCGATTTGAAACCCCAAGACTAATAATCTGATTTATAAACTTCTCTGAATCTTTATTAAACTTATTTGTAAATTCATCAAATTTAATTTTCCAACGAGTAGTATTTTGAATATTAAGCTCATAATCTGTACTTTCATCAGGATCATTGATTGTAGGAGCATAAATTTGTACTACTTTATTTAACCTAGTAATTATTCGTTCTTCGTATTCTTCTTTTACAGTATTTGAAATGTATTGTAAATCTGTATTCAGTTTTCTTTTATGCCCAAAACTGTCTCGAACAGTATTTTCACAGTACTTAAAAATATTAGAATGCAATTCGCCTACTACCGTATCTTTAGAATATTTATAATTACTGCTGCCAGGTTTGTAATTATAATGTTTTTGTGCAATTGTATCGGCTATTTTAGAAAGCTCTTCATTTAAAGAAGAAGAATCTTTTTTACATCGTTCATCTAATCTTTTAATTACAGACAAATAAAATTTGATAATCTCAATTGCACAAAATTCAATATTAAAAAAGTTATTAGCTGGATTCCAAATTTTATTTAAAAGAGCGGCATCTTCATCATTAAGATTTAACTTGGCTCTAAACTGAAATCCTAATTTCTGTTGATCATATCCTGAATAATCATCATAGTAATTTTCCTGTCGGCGAATTCTTTCTGATTCTTCCCTTAAATTATGTTCTTCTAATTTTTTAATAAAATGAGAAACACAATACGTTTTTGTTTTAGGATAATTTACTTTTAATTCTTTTAATTCTCTTTCTAAACGAGCAACATTTTTATGATTATCGAATTCTTTTAAAAGATCAAAAAGCAAAACAAATGCATAATTAGTGTTCCCATCAAGGTCTGTATAAATACCGCCTAAAAAATTAAATTTAAACGTTTTATAAAATACTCTCTGTTGGTTAGTAGCAGAATTTATTTCCGAAAAAGAATATACTTGCTGATGTCTCCAATAAGGAACATTTGAGTTTCTTGAAATATTTGAAAGATTATAAGACTCCCCAGAAATATCTATAACCGAATTATCCATATACAATGAATTTTGTTTATTCACTTAAGTTAAAAATTGCTTCTACGATTGCTATATTATTGCAAACAATAACTAGTATATTTTATGTACTATAACAAATCATCGATAAGGTCAGAAAAATCAAACTCATGTATAAGCATGATGGTATGTCCTTCCTTTCTTAAATTTATCGCTTTTTCAACTTTTCTTCCATAACATGAAAAAGCCCAAGCTGGATTTCCGTTATCCCCAACTATTAAATAATCCGTTTTCTTTGTAATGCTGTCAGTCGGTATTCCGCCAAGTTTAATAATATCTCTATGAAGGTGTTCTCTATTTCCTCTCTGCAATACACCGGTTATACAAAAAGTTTTACCTTCAAAAATTACCTCCGGCTCACTGGTACAAAGGCCCGAGATGTTTACATCTATTGTAGCGTTCTCTATATTTTGTCTCACTTCATCATCCTGAATTTTAGCAAATTGCTTAAAAAAAGCCATCAAGACAACTTTTTCTTCATCATCAATTTTATTATCTGAAAGAACAGAAAGCACGAGACTTCTTATTTCATCATAAGGATAATAAGTATTTAAGTGCTCATTCTCATCGAGCCATTTTTGAAGATCATAGACTTCCTTATCAGTAATAACGCCATCTGCCAAAATACCGTGACAAAGACCTTGCAAAATTTGAAGGTCTGAAGTTACCGTATCGTAATAATAATTACCATTCTCATATTTTTGGCATAACCAATATAAATCTTCAATAGTTTCTTTTGGTGGAATTTTATTTGCTATTGTATCTTCAATAATATTCATAAACTCATTCAGCGGATTACGATTTATCAACTCTTTGTGTGCAGTAACCCATTTCTGAAGTTCGTTTACTTCTTTTATATTAATTTCATCGTCTAATTTAATTCCTAACAAAAAACCTTTCAAAGAACTGATTGCTTTATCTGTTTGGGATTTAACTGTATAAACCTTTAATAATTCTTGGTCGATGTTTTTCATTTTTCTGCTTTTTTCTTACAGTTACAATTAAAATTTAATTTTAAAAGTATTATGCATTATTTTATGACAAGTCAAATATCAGTCTTTTGATTTTATGTTTTTTACGGAAAACCATAATCAAAAAAAAATATGCACTAAAATATCAAGCAAGAATTATAATTAACCAAGTATTTATACCTGTTTTAATCTTTTGATTTATTTTATTGACGAATAATTTTTACAAACACTTGATCAGTTTTAAAATTCTGAATCGCTATATCTTATTTTGAATTTGATTTAATCTTTCGGATACATCTCCTTTAACTTCAATTACTTGTATCTCAAAATCATTAATTAATTCGCCAAGAATCTCATTTACCTCATATCTAAGTCCAGGTAAATCAGCATTTGAACACAAAATCCTGTCTGGTTTTTCAATAGTAACAAATACAAAAACGTCAATTTCTTTAATTGTATTTTGAATTTTATTAAATACTAATTGAAAATTAAATGTATTGTCAACTGCCAGTACATAAGCTAGAAGATCAATTGGACAACGATCGAAAATGGCATTTTTATTACTTCTCACGATTTGTTTTAAAGAATGTTCTAACTGCATCAAATAATCATCTGCAGTAGGTATTTCCGGAAAAGCAAAACCAATTTCCTCTAATTCAAAATAAGGTTCTGGGTAAAATTCATAATCAGGAAAAGATTCGTGTAGTTTTTGTGCCAATGTGGTTTTACCAACCAAATGAGCTCCCATTATCGCTATTCTCATGTTAGTAGTATTTTCACTTCAAATTGTCTAATCTTTTGCCTAATCCCAAACTTTTGAACCTGATTCATTTTCATATACAATATTTATACAAAAATGTTGTAAAAAGTGGTGATTTTTTATGGTAAATATAGAAATAAAAAAGTAGTAAAAACAAAAAACCCCTTGAAAAACAAGGGGTCTAAGTGTGAACGCAGAAGGATTCGAACCTTCGACCGCCTGCTTAGAAGGCAGGTGCTCTATCCAGCTGAGCTATGCGTCCATTATTTCAATTGTAGTCGGGGTGGCAGGATTCGAACCTGCGGCCTCCTGCTCCCAAAGCAGGCGCGATAACCGGGCTACGCTACACCCCGAAGCAAAATTTAAGCGGAGAGACAGGGACTCGAACCCTGGCGACGGTTACCCGTCGACAGATTAGCAATCTGCTCCATTACCGCTCTGGCACCTCTCCTTGCTAGTGGAATTGCTTCCGTTTTGCGAGTGCAAATGTATAACAACATTCCATATCTCACAAGCTTTTTTTTTAGTTTTTTTAGTTTTTTTTCATCTTTTTTCAAAACCACTTCACAATCAAACGAATAGAATTAACAAAAAATTCACTCAAATTTAAAATCCCTCCTATTCAATACAAAATTTGAATATATTTAAATAAACATTAAATTTGCTTACTAACTATTATTAAACAGAAAATGAACAAAAGAGTTGTTATCGTTTCTGCCGTTAGAACACCTATCGGAAGTTTCATGGGCGGGTTATCTACTGTACCTGCACCAAAATTAGGAGCTGCTGCCATAAAAGGAGCGCTTTCAAAAATTAACCTTGACCCAAAATTAGTCGATGAAGTTTTCATGGGTAATGTAATTCAGGCAGGCGTTGGACAAGCTCCTGCACGCCAAGCAGCACTTTTTGCTGGTCTGTCTGAAGAAGTTGCCGCTACAACCGTAAACAAAGTTTGTGCCTCTGGAATGAAAGCCGTAATGTTTGCCGCGCAAGCAATCGCATGCGGCGACGCTGAAATCGTAGTTGCGGGCGGAATGGAAAGCATGAGTTTGATTCCACATTATGTGCAAATGCGCGCCGGAAACAAATTTGGCCCAGCCACAATGTTGGACGGAATGCAGAAAGATGGTTTGACAGATGCATACGACAACAACGCAATGGGAGTTTGCGCTGACTTATGTGCAACTGAATATAAAATAAGCCGTGAAGAACAAGATGCTTTCGCAATCCAATCATACGAAAGAAGTACAAAAGCTTGGGATGCTGGTAAATTCGATAACGAAGTTGTTCCTGTCGAAGTTCCTCAAAGACGCGGAGAACCTATTATATTTTCAAAAGATGAAGAATACTCTAATGTAAAATTAGATAAAATTCCATCTTTGGCTCCGGTTTTCACTAAAGACGGAACTGTAACCGCTGCAAACGCATCGACAATTAATGACGGGGCCGCTGCTTTGGTTTTAATGTCTGAAGAAAAAGCAATCGCTTTAGGCCTAAAACCTTTAGCTTACATAAAAGGTTATGCAGATGCTGCGCAAGAACCAAAATGGTTTACTACAAGCCCAGCAAAAGCATTACCAAAAGCGCTAGACAAAGCTGGAATCTCAATTTCAGATGTTGACTATTTCGAATTCAACGAAGCTTTCTCTGTAGTTGGACTAGCCAATTCAAAAATATTAAACCTAGATAACGACAAAGTAAACGTAAACGGTGGCGCTGTTTCTTTAGGACATCCTCTTGGAGCTTCTGGAGCGCGTATCATTGTGACTTTACTGAATGTTTTAGAACAAAACAATGCGAAAACTGGAGCTGCTGCAATTTGCAACGGTGGAGGTGGCGCATCGGCAATTGTTATCGAAAGAGCTTAAACAATATCTCAAAAAATCAGGAGTTATAAATGTAACTCCTGATTTTCAACTTATAAATTTCCTTAGATGTTTGGAATTTGCAATTTAGCCATAGTACCCGTTCGAGCCGAAGCCAGCGATAGAAGTGAAATTGTCACACAACTTTTATTTGGTGAACATATCGAAATTTTAGAACGCCAAAATCAATGGGCGCGAATCCGAATTCAATTTGATGCTTATGAAGGCTGGATCGACTCTAAACAATATCAGGAAATTTCAAAAGAGCAATTTGACCTCTTAAGCAAAGAAGCGATTATTTTGAATGCCGATTTGATTGATTACATCACAGCTCCAAATAATTTATTGTTACCGATTCCGCTTGGAGCTTCATTATCCTTTTTAAACAACACCGAAATCAATATTTCAAACTTCGATTTTGAAGGAACCAAAACCAGCGGAACAAAACCTAAAAGCGCTTTAATCAAAACTGCTTTTATGTATTTGAATGCCCCCTATTTATGGGGCGGAAAAACACCTTTTGGAATTGACTGTTCTGGTTTCACCCAAATGGTCTATAAACTAAACGGCTACAAAATTCATCGTGATGCATCACAACAGGCACTTGAAGGCGATTCTTTAAGCTTTATTGAAGAATGCGAAGCTGGTGATTTGGCTTTCTTTGATAACGAAGAAGGAAACATTACCCACGTCGGCATCATAATGGAAAACAACTACATCATTCACGCAAGTGGAAAAGTTCGTATTGACCGTTTAGACCACACCGGAATTTACAATCCTGAATTAAACAAACACACACACAAACTTCGTGTAATCAAAAAGATTATCTAATTCTTAACAAAAGCGAAAATGACAAAAATTGAATTATCCAAAACAGGCTTTCAGATCAACAATGTAAACATCGAATTCCCAATTGATATAACAGTTTTAAAACAAGCTTTAGGAGACTGCAGACACATCAAAAAAAAATACAATCATATTTACACTTGGGATAACGAAGGCATTGTAGCTTTTTCTAAAGAAGGAGATAAAGTCGAAAGTATCGGACTTGAATTAGAACTTCGCGAATACGATTTTTGCGCAAAAAGCATTTTTACAGGAGAATTCAATTTTGAAGAACAAGAATTATTTCAATACTACGAAAACAACAAAAATCTGCTTGTAAAACTTTTCAAAGGAGACCGAAGCGGCGCTTTCATTCTTAACGGAATTAGCGTTTGGTTCGATAAAGAAAATGGCAAAATTACTGGTGTCAGCATTTCAGCTAACGAAGAAAAAGAAAAGAAAATTACAGCTTCACTTGACCCAGAATTCAAATTTTTTGAACCTTTATGGCAGGAATGGATTGCTGAAATCAATAAAATTGTCTCAACAAATAACGATTATTATAATCTTGCAGATGGTATTTCTTTAGAAGACATTCAACAACATTCTGTTTTAGAAGATGATATTACAATTCCACCAGCTTTAGTTAACTTTTATAAAGTTCAAAATGTCGATTATGATGCGGTAACTTCAACTTTCCAGATTTTAATCAACAATTGTCCATATGAGCTTATTCCGTTTGAAGATATTGCCGAAGAATGGAATTCAATTCAAGATTTACAATTCGACGAAGATGATTTGCCAGAGCAAGAAATAGATTTCGAAAAAATCAACACGAGCAACTACGCAAATCCAAAATGGATTCCGTTTGCAACCGGACGAAACGGCGATTATTTGCTTTATGATACAGACCCAGCTTCAAAAGGAAAATTTGGGCAGATAATTGAATTACAGAACGAATCTTGGTCAAGAGATATTGTCGCAGAATCTTTAGAAGAATTAATTCAAAACGAAATCAGCAATTTAAAAGCTGGTAAAACCGAGCATTTTAGTTTTATCATTGAAAAAGAAAATTAAGGTACGCGGATAAAACAGATTCGCTTTACGAAAACGCGGATTTACACGGATTTTTTTCTTTTTTTTCTCTCGCAGATTGAGCAGATTTATTTTTAAAATCTATTTTAATCTGCCAAAATCATTTAAAATCTGCGTGAAACAAAAAAATCCATTTAATCCTTATAATCTGTGGCAAAAATAAAATTAGTGTAAATTCGGGAAATTAGTGGCTAAAAAAACTAAGCACTCAATCGGATCGTCTTTCTAAACTCAGACGGACTATAGCCTTTTTGTTTTTTGAAGAATTTATTAAAGTGGCTTTCATCTGTAAAACCAAATTCGTACGCAATTTCATTAATACGCTTGTCGCTAAACTGCAAACGATGTTCAATCAGTTTGGTTTTGTAATTGCTGATATATTGCTGCATCGTTTCGCTGGCATGTTTTTTAAAATAACGCCCTAAATACGTATTCGAAATTCCGAAATAATCACTAAGTGATTCTGCTTTAATTTTTTCTGGATAATAGATATTATTCTGAATGTATTGCAGGATATCCATTGCTTTTGCCTCTGTTCCGATATTAACTTGTTCAGGAAGATATTTCGCAATATTTCTCGCCACAATTATAATCAAAGTATTCACCAATTGCTGAATCAATTCCTGATTGTAGACATCTTTATCCTGATGTTCACGGCAAATTGCTTCAATCATCACTTTCACCAAACATTTGTCTGGATCATTTTTTAGAATACAGCCCGGCTGATGATTGGCATTTTGAAGAATATACTCCAATCGTTGTACATTCTCGTTTTGCAGACTCGAATTTTTCAAATAAATATCATTAAACCTCAAAAAGAAAAACTTCGTTTCGGTCTCAATTGTAAAATTATGACAGTCTTCTGGCGTTAACAGAAACAAATGTCCTGGATCGTATTCAAAAATATTTTTGTTTATACACTGCCTTCCAGTTCCTTCCAAAATATAAACCAATTCGAAAAAATTATGACGATCACCCACATCCGGATATTCGCTTAAAGTTTCAAAAGAAACCGTAAAAGGTTCGTATAAATTTTCTTTCTTCATAATTCTATTTATTTGAAGTTGCAAATATACCTAAAAAAGACAAATATATACCAAGTTAAAACCTTATAAATGGTATAATTTTGCCTCATCAAATTAATCAAAATAAAATTACAATAATGGAATATAGAAAATTAGGCAACTCAGAATTGGAATTATCAACCATCACTTACGGTGCTTTTGCCATTGGTGGAACCATGTGGGGCGGAACCGAAAAGAAAGATTCAATCGAATCTGTTCAGGCCTCTATCGACCACGGCGTTACTACAATTGACACTGCTCCTTTCTACGGATTTGGCTTAAGCGAAGAAATGATAGGAGAAGCTATAAAACCTTACGACCGTTCAAAAGTGCAGTTGCTTACCAAATTCGGTTTGGTTTGGGACGGAAGCAACAACGGAAAAGGCGATTATTTTTTCGACGCCGATGACAACGGCAAAAAAGTTCCGATTTACAAATATTCATCAAAAGCAAACGTGATCAAAGAAATTGAAGAAAGCTTAAAACGTCTTCAAACCGATTATATCGACTTATTGCAGATTCACTGGCCCGACATTACCACTTCAATTTCTGAAACTATGGAAGCCGTAGAAACCTTACTTCAACAAGGAAAAATCAAAGCTTTTGGAGTAAGTAATTACAATGTTGAGCAAGTCAAAGAAGCACAAAAAACGGTTCAGATTGCATCAGATCAGGTAGCGTACAGCATGCTAAACAGAAGCATCGAAAAAGACTTGCTTCCTTTCACCATCGCAGAAAACATCGGAATCATTGCCTACAGTCCAATGGAAAGAGGTTTATTGACAGGAAAATATTTCACCGATAGTAAATTAAAAGAAAACGACCATCGCAACGGCTACTTCGGAAAATTTGATTTACAAAAAGTAAAAACTCTAATCGAAGAATTAAGTTCACTAGCAAACGACAAACACATTTCTATCGCACAATTGGTATTGCGTTGGACAACATTACAAAAAGGAATCGCAATTGTATTAGCCGGAGCAAGAAATGCAGAACAAGCCATTTCAAATGCCAAAACTATGGATTTCGATTTATCAGCTTCAGAACTTGCTTTCATTAATGAAGCACTTTCTAAGTTAGACTAATTCTCTTTTTTAAACACATAGAAACATAGTAAGCATAATTTGTTCATTTCGACTGAAAGGAGAAATCACACTAGAAACTCCACAATGTATATCACCAATTTTTGTCGAATCCCGAGTGTGATTTCTCCTTTCAGTCGAAATGACAAACATCGAGAGCTATGTGTTAGAAACTAGTTTCTTTCAATTCTCTTTTCAAGAAAGAAAAATCTATGTTTCTATGTGTTTAAAAAAATCTCAAAAATTAAATAATCAGAATTTGGGCGTGTCCCAAAGGCCGGGCTATCCGTTACAATCTTTTGTGCCGAACCCCGGCAAAAAAGGATTTTCACTACTATCCCTCACGCATCCATTTTCAAAAGAAACAATAGTAAAAATGAAAAAGATATTTATAATTAACGGCGGACAAAAATTCGCGCATTCAGGAGGACAATTCAACAAAACCGTTCAGGATTGGACAGTTGAATTTCTTTCTAAAAACAACGATTACGAAATAAAAACAACTCACATCGAAGAAGAAATTGACCTTCAAAAAGAAGTAGAAAAATTCGTTTGGGCAGACCTAATCATTTATCATACACCAGTTTGGTGGTTTCAAATTCCGAATCTTTTCAAAAAATACATCGACGATGTTTTTACACAAGGACACAACAACGGAATCTACAAAAGCGATGGAAGAAGCCGTGTAAATCCAGACATCAACTACGGAACTGGCGGACTTTTACACGGACGTAAATACATGCTTACCACGAGCTGGAATGCACCTGCAACGGCTTTTACATTACCAGGCGAATTCTTCGAAGAAACTTCTGTAGATGACGGCGTGATGTTTGGTTTTCACAAAATGAACAAATTCACAGGAATGGAACGCATAAACGGATTTCATTTCCATGACGTAGAAAAAGGTGCTACACCAGAAAATATCGTTATCTTTAAAGAGAATTACACGAAACATTTAGAGCAAACTTTTAAAAACTTATAATTATGATTTCGATTACAGCAATTTTAAAAAGCAAACCAGAACATTTAATTGAAGTTCAAAATCTGCTTACGCATTTAGTATCAGAAACTAGAAAAGAAGCCGCTTGTATTCGTTATGATTTACACACTTCTGAAAATATTTTTATCCTTTGGGAAGAGTGGAAAGACCAAGTTGGCTTAGATTTACACAACAGCCAGTCTTACCTGCAAGATTTTATAAAAAAAACCGAAACGCTGGTTTCAAGCCCAATTCAAGTTTACAAAACTGCACAGATTTTATAAGTTTTTTTTCCGCCACGACCCGAGCGATAGCGAACAGGCGAAGCAATTCACGAATTATTTTAAATACTATGCGCATAGATTAAAAAAAAATAAATTCGTGAATTCGTGGCGGAAAAACTATCCAGAAAAAAGCTAAATTGCCTAAAATTCAGAAACCTATATTTTATGAGCAAATACCATCTTGCCGAAATTAATATTGCCAAAATGAAAGGCGTCGACATCAACGATCCAATCATGAAAGAATTTGTGGACAATTTAGACACCGTAAATAAATTAGCAGAAGAAAGCGAAGGTTTTGTCTGGAGATTAAAAGACGATACCGACAGCTACAACGCAACAAGTCTGAATCCGTACAACGATGAGCAAATTATCATTAATGTATCGGTTTGGGAAAGCATTGAAACATTGGAACATTATATGTATAAAACTTTTCACAGCGAATTCCTAAGACGTCGTAAAGAGTGGTTTCAAAAATTCGGAAAAGCCCATACAGCCATGTGGTGGATTCCCGCAGGCCAAATTCCAACCATGGAAGAAGCCGTTGAAAAATTAGACTACCTTCAAAAAAATGGGCCTTCAGAACTAGTTTTTGATTTAAGAACTAAATATCCGATGCCAGTTGATGCATAGTTTTTTTTATAGCCACGAATTCACGAATTTTATTTTTTAAATCTATAAGCAAAAATTTTGAATTAATTCGTGAATTCGTGGCTAACAAAACTTATTTAATTCCACCAAAAGCCCCAAAACACATATTTTTATGTAAAATCTCGACTTTGGAGAATCCTACTTTTTTCATCAAATCCAATTGGTAATTCATAGATCTAGGCGAATCCTCTTTCTCGATATAATCTAAAACTTTCTGACGATACTCCGCTCCTCCTATTCCTTCCAAATATTCTCCATAACGTTGCCACGTATATTCGTTCAATAATTCTGTATCTTGTGTGATTAAATCCGAAATCATTAAACAGCCACCTGGTTTTAATAATTTAAACAACTTGGTAAAAGTACTTTCCCAATCTTTATCATCTCTCAAATGGTGTAAAACCGCTCCTGCTAAAATAATATCAAAACTGTTTTCGGCTAAATCAACTTCTCGAATATCGCCTTGTTTAATTTCTACTTTTCCATTTGTTCCTGCCGAAACTCTTTGAAAAGCTCTTTCTAACATTGGCAAACTCAAATCGACTAAAGTACAATTCAAATTTGGCACTTTAGATAACATTTTTAAAGTATAATTTCCTGCTCCGCATCCAACATCTAAAACATTCTGAGCATTCGGAACAATACGTTTTGAAGCTTCAGTAATTAATTCCAAAGAAATAGTCGCGTCAATTGTAGCGACTTGCCCCGTTTCTAAATTTGAAAACCGTTCGACATCATTGTCAAATCGTTCCTTGATTTCTTCAATCGTTGATTTTTTCATGGCTATTGTTTTTTTTATCTCTCGCAGATTACGTAGATTTAGGGGATCTTTTTGCTATTATGGATCGGAATATGTATGATTAAGAATGATTTTTATAAAATTAATTAATAATCTGCCCTATCTGCTGAATCTGCGAGAGAATTATTTTTTTTCAAAACTACCCCTTTCATAAATACTTTAAAAATACTATTTTTATCAATAAATAATACTTTTAAAGTATCATGGAATTACGTCATCTCAAATATTTCTTAGCTGTAGCCGAAGAACTGAACTTTACCAAAGCTTCAGAAAAACTCTTTATTTCGCAGCCTCCATTAAGCCGACAAATAGCAGAATTAGAAGAAGAACTTCAGGCAAAGCTTTTCATCAGAAATAATAAAAAAGTCGAACTGACCGAAGCCGGAAAATATTTCGAAAAAGAAGTAAAAGACCTTTTTCAGAATCTGGAACGTATTTCTTTAAAAACAAAAAAGATAGCCGAAAATGTTTCGGGTGAATTCAGAATCGCTTATATAAGTTCAATATATTCGGCAGTGATTTCAGATTTAATCAAACATCTGAAAACACAGTTTCCATATGTTAATTTCAAATTATTTGAAATTTCAACCACCAAACAAATCACTGCTTTAGAACAAGGAAAAATCGAAATGGGAATTATTCGTTCTCCTATAACTTCACCTAAAATACAATCACATTTATGGTTTCAGGACGGATTCTCGATTGTTTTTAATAAAAATAATGTTCAACTAAAATCTGAAAAAGAAATTGCTGACTTAAAAGATGAAACATTTGTTTTCTTCAATAAAGATTACGCACCGCATTATCACGAAGTTTTGCTGGAATTATGTGCTTTTTATGGCTTTACGCCAAAGATTATTCACGAAGCCAATAACATCAATTCCATCGTACAATTAGTCAAAAACGGATTGGGAATTTCGATTGTACCGTCCAATATTGCCAAAAACAATCAGGATTCTGAAATTGGTTTTATCGAGTTGAAAAAAGTGAATCTTTATACTAATGTATCATTAATAACTTCAAAAGAAGATGATTCTGAGATTACTCAATCTGCCGTTGCTTTTTTATTGCCGCAAAGGCGCTAAGACGCAAAGTTTTTTTAATCTTGCAAAGTCACAAAGCTTTACTTATTAAATGTGAAAAATTAAGTTTCACGCAGATTCAGCAGATTTTTGCAGATTTATTTTTTAAAAATCATCTGCAGAATCTGCTTAAATCTTATAAAATCTGCGTGAAATAAAAATTTTGCGTCTTAGCGCCTTTGTGGCTATATAAAAAATTCGTTACAATTTAGTACAGAAATCCACATCACAAAAAGAGAACTTTTAAATACCTTAGCAAATTCAAATTCTACAATAAAAATTTCAATATAAAATGGCTGAGCAATCTTCAATTCAGTGTCCAAACTGCGGAACCCCTATCGATGTAAATGATGTTTTAAAACATCAGTTGGAAGACAGCATTCGTAAAGAATTTCAACAAAAAGCCAATATTCAAAACCGTGAATTAGAGCTTAAAAATGAACAATTGGACAAAGCCAAAGCCGATTTTGAAGCCAAAAAGAAACAGGAAAACGAACTTTTTGCAGAACGTTTAGAGCGCGAGAAAAAAACAGCCGAAAAAGAAATCTCTGAAAAACTAAAAGCCAAACTCGAAGAAGAAAACAAAGACCGTTTGCTTTTGATGGAAAAAGAACTCTCTGAAAAATCAGAAAAAATCAGAGAATTAAATAAAATGGAAGGTGAAATCGCAAAATTGCAACGTGAAAAACTGGAAATGAAAGAAGCCATTCAAGCCGAAGCTGAGAAACAATTGAACGCGCAACTGACTTTGGAACGTGAAAAAATCAGAAAGCAAGAAGACGACAAAAACGAACTAAAATTTAAAGAACTTCAGAAACAGCTTGAAGAACAAAAAAAGCTGACTGAAGAGATGAAACGCAAGCAGGAACAAGGTTCTATGCAATTGCAAGGCGAAGTAATGGAACTAGCAATTGAAGAATGGTTGGCCAACAACTTCCCGCTTGACAGTATCGACGAAGTTAAAAAAGGTGCAAATGGTGCTGATTGTCTGCAGATTGTAAATACTCGCGAACATCAAAACTGCGGTTCTATTTATTACGAAAGCAAAAGAACCAAAGCGTTCCAACCTTCCTGGATTGAGAAATTCAAAAATGATATTAGAACCAAAAGAGCCAATATTGGTGTTTTGGTAACCGAAGTAATGCCAAACGGAATGGATAGAATGGGCATGCGCGACGGAATCTGGATTTGTACCTATGAAGAATTTAAAGGTTTGAGTGCCGTTTTACGTCAGTCGTTGATTCAGATAAACCAAGCTGTTCAGGCACAGGAAAACAAAGGCGATAAAATGTCCATGTTATATGATTTCTTAACCAGCAATGAATTCCGTTTGCAGATTGAAGGAATTGTAGAAGGTTTTACGCAAATGCAAAGCGACTTAGATTCTGAAAAAAGAGCGATGCAGAGAATCTGGAAACAGCGCGAAAAACAAATCGAAAAAGTGGTTCATAATACTTTAGGAATGTACGGTTCGATTCGTGGAATTGCCGGAAATGCGGTTCAAAGTGTGAAAGCTTTAGAATTGGATTTTATTGAAGGTGAAGAACCGGAAGACGAAGAACCTAAGGAATTGTTTGAGTAATAATTTTCCACATCCAGTTTGTCATTTCGACTGAAAGGAGAAATCACACGCGGGATTCTACAAAGATTGGCGACATACTTTGCGGAATTTCTTGTGTGATTTCTCCTTTCAGTCGAAATGACAACAGCAACTTGAAACCTGAAACAAAATAAACAAAACAATTAATCCACCTTCTTAAAAACAGCCAATTTCCCAGAAGTATTTGACAAAATCAACTGATTATTCCCGATTGAATAAGTAGTCGTACTCTGCAATGCTTTAGTAAACTCATTTTCTTTATTTCCAGAAGGACAAGCCATAAGAGTTGAAACAACTTTAGAAAAACGTAATAGATCTTTTTCATAAAAAATAGAACCACTTATTGCATTACAGCCACCGTAACCAGAAAATCTATTTTCAGTAGAATTAATTTCTATTCTAGGCATTTCTTTTTGGAAGTCGGTTGCAAAAACTTTGTAGCCGTTTAATTCTTCCAAAACCCAAATATCGTGAAGTCGATAATCAGTCAGATATTTACCGCATCCGCTTAATTTTTTAGTCTCCAATTCCGAATTATTTTTGATTTCTACTTTTACACTATAAGGTGAAATTGCACCAGACATAGAATCCTGGCAATCTAATTGCTGAATCGTAATCATGGCAGTACTGGTTTCATTAGATACCTTATACATTTTCACATTCGCATCCATTGCTCGAATTGCTTCGGTTGACGGAAAAACAAGCTTTTCTTTTCCTTGTATTAATGAAGTAAAAACAATCTCCTCATTCCCTATTTTAATTCCCCAAAACGGTTCGTTTCCAGTTCCTTTAAAATAATATTTTAAATCTTCCTCTGTAGAACTTGTCGAAGTTGTTCCTCCAGATTCTTTGTTTGCCGTCGTTTTACAACTTATAATCAAAACTGACAACAATAATATTGAAAGTACTTTTCTCATAATCAATTTATTTAATCTTTCATTTTTCAAAAAAACAACAATAAAATTCTTATGAATTTACGACATTTTTCCCGATTCCTTATTTAGAATCTTTTCAAATTTAGACTTTTTATTTCTCTATAAATTCTTTCAAAACCCGCACTAGTCAAAAGACTAAGCCAAAATACGTAGTTCAAAAAACATAATCGGCTATTAAAAAATAAAAAAATACGTATTCAAAATAAGTACAAATACTTATATTTGCATAGTAATACTTAATTAAAAAAATCATGATTAGAGTAATAGTAGTTGGAAACGGCATGGTTGGTTATAAATTTTGCGAAAAGTTTGTTGCAAAATCGGGACAAGAAAAGTATCAAATCACAGTATTTGGAGAAGAGCCAAGAAGAGCTTACGATCGCGTTCACTTAAGCGAGTACTTTGGAGGCAAAACAGCTGATGACTTATCATTATCAACAACCGAATGGTACGCAGAAAACAATATTATTCTCAACACATCTGAACTTATTACAGATATCAATCGCGATTCAAAAACCATTCATACGCACTTAGGCAAAACACATACGTACGACTACTTACTTTTGGCTACAGGTTCATCTGCCTTTGTTCCTCCTATTGAAGGTGTCGAAAAAGAAGGTGTTTTTGTTTACAGAACAATCGAAGACTTAGATGCAATTATGGCTTATGCCAAAAAAATAAAAATAAAAGGCGCTACAGAAGCTGCCGTTTTAGGCGGAGGTTTATTAGGATTAGAAGCAGCAAAAGCTGTTAGAGATTTAGGATTGAATCCGCATGTCGTAGAATTTGCACCTCGTTTGATGCCAAGACAATTAGATCAAGGTGCAAGCGATATGCTTCAATCAAAAATAGAAGAATTAAACATCGGAATTCATCTTAACAAAGTAACACAATATATTGACGGCAAAGAAAGTATAACGGGAATGATGTTTGCCAACGACGAATTACTAAAAGTCGATATGCTGGTTATTTCTGCCGGAATCAAACCTCGCGACGAACTGGCTAGGATTTCAGGACTTGAAGTTGGTGTACGAGGTGGAATTGTAGTCAACAATCAAATGCAAACTTCAGATCCTTCTATTTATGCGATTGGCGAAGCGGCACTTTACAATCAAAACATTTACGGATTGGTTGCTCCAGGTTACGAAATGGCCGATGTTGCTGCTGAGCAAATATTAAATGGTGACAAAACCATGAGAGAAACCATCGATATGTCGACACAATTAAAATTAATTGGTGTTGAAGTCGCAAGTTTTGGCGATCCTTTCATCGAAAATGAAAACGTAACTGCCATTATTTATGAGAATAAATTAAGCGGAATTTATAAAAGAATAAACGTTACCAAAGATTCTAAAACGCTTTTAGGTGGAATTTTAGTAGGCGATTCAAGCGATTACAATTCGCTTTTCCAGATTTACAGCAACGCAATGGCTTTGCCAAAAAATCCAGAAGATTTGATTTTAGGTTCTCGCGATGGTTCTGAAGGTTCTTCTTTAGGAAGTGTAATGGATCTGCCTGATACAGCCGTGATTTGTTCTTGCGAAAATGTTACCAAAGGAGCGATCTGCTGTAAAATTCTAGACGAAAGTTGTGCTTCATTATCAGATGTCGTTAAAGCAACCAAGGCAACTTCAGGTTGTGGAGGCTGTAAACCAATGGTTTCAGATTTAGTGAAAGCCACTCAAAAATCTTTAGGAAAAGAAGTAAAAGAAGTGATTTGCGAGCATTTCAACTACAATCGTCAGGAATTATTTGATTTGGTAAAAATCAATAAATATGAGAATTTCTACGATGTTTTAGATCATCACGGGAAAGGCGATGGTTGCGAAATCTGTAAACCTGTCGTAGCTTCAATTTTCTCCAGTATTTACAATGATACAGCAAACAAACACGTAACCACACAAGATACAAATGATAGATTTTTAGCGAATATTCAACGAAACGGAACCTATTCTGTAGTTCCAAGAGTTGCCGGAGGCGAAATTACAGCCGAAAAACTAATCGTAATTGGCGAAGTAGCCAAACAATTTGATTTGTACACTAAAATCACTGGAGCACAAAGAGTCGATTTATTTGGAGCACATTTGAGTGACTTGCCAAAAATCTGGAAAATCCTAATCGACAATGGATTTGAAAGCGGTCATGCCTACGGAAAATCACTTCGTGCTGTAAAAAGCTGTGTCGGAAATGCATGGTGTCGTTACGGAATGGACGACAGCGCCGGATTTGCTATCGAACTCGAAAACAGATACAAAGGAATCCGTTCTCCGCATAAACTAAAAGGTGGTGTTTCGGCCTGCATTCGCGAATGCGCCGAAGCTCGCGGAAAAGATTTCGGATTAATTGCTGTTGAAGGCGGATGGAATTTATACATCGCAGGAAATGGCGGAGCAAATCCAAAACACGCCGTGTTATTAGCAGAAAAAATTGATAAAGAAACCGTTATAAAATATATGGATAGATTCTTAATGTATTACATCCGCACCGCTGGTCCGCTGATCAGAACTTCTACTTGGTTAGAAAAATTAGACGGCGGTTTAGAGTATCTAAAACAAGTAATTATTGAAGACAGTTTAGGAATCTGCGAAACTCTTGAAGCCGAAATGCAGACTCTAGTAAACACTTTCGAATGCGAATGGAAACAAGTGCTAGAAAAACCAAGATTATTAAAACGTTTCAATCACTTTATAAACTCAGAAGAAAAAGACGATAACGCAGTTTTTGTTCCTTTAAGAGATCAAAAAATGCCAAAAGCTTGGTCTTAAAAAAAAATGCCACAAAGACGCGAAGTCGCAAAGTCAAATCATAAAAACTTAAAGAAAAAAACTTAGCGCCTTTGCGACTTTGCGGCAAAACACCATAAAGCTCCAAAAAAAAGAAAAAAAATCATAAACGTTTGCTGTCCTTCTTGCCCTCTTTTTTACTGCGCCATCAAATCTCTCTTGATTGTAAGGAGAGGGCTAAGAAACAGGAAATCAAAACTTAATCAAAATGGAAGAAATCTTAAATCAATACGAAACAGTTCAGGCAAACGATGCTACAATTTGGTTCAAAGCAGGTAAAGTAGAAGATTTCCCAACCAATCGAGGCGGATGCATCAAATACAAAAACAAGCAAATTGCGATTTTCAATTTCACGCGCCGTAACGAATGGTATGCCTGCCAAAACGCATGCCCTCACAAAATGGAAATGGTGCTTTCAAGAGGAATGACAGGCTCTACAGACGATATTCCGAAAATTGCCTGCCCGATGCATAAAAAAACCTTCTCACTTGTTGATGGTTCAAACCTAAACGGAGACGATTATAAAATTGCAACTTATCCAATTAAAGTAGTAGAAAACGAAGTTTTTGTAGGTTTCATAGACTGATTTCTCACAATCTTGTCATTTCGACGAAGGAGAAATCTCCACGAGAAACTCGACAAAGATTGGCTTATTGGAACGGAGCTACTTGCGAAGATTTCTCCTTCGTCGAAATGACAAAACTGACGTGATAGTCATGCAAATAAAGATTAAATCCAAAAAATCCTTTTAATCTGTGGCAAAAAACAAAACAATAATTCTTGCTAATTCGTGAATTCGTTGCGGAAAAAAAACTTAATTCCGTATCTTTGAAATTCTATTATCAAACCAAAAAATGACTACACCTTTTCAAAAAGCAAGTGAATGGATTGATGCCGAAAACGCGCAAGATCCAAACATCGAAACCGACCAAAACAAAGAATATCCAAAAGAATTATTGTATTCTGACAGGATGTATAAAAGACTGATGGAATTTGAACCAAATGCCTCTGAAGAAATTCAGATTGCTTCAAAAGCACAGCATATTTGCCGATGGAAAGTCGCTCGCGAATCGTATCCAATGGATCGTGTGGGTTATTTGAAATGGAGGGAAGAACTGAAAAAATTTCACGCAAAAACTACAGCCGAAATTCTTGAAAAAGCTGGTTACGACCAGACCTTTATCGATCGTGTTTCATTTCTAATTGAGAAAAAACTACTTAAAAAAGACGCCGAAACCCAATTACTGGAAGACATAATCTGTCTGGTGTTTTTAGAATATTACTTAGAACCTTTCGTTCATAAACATGATGATGAAAAACTAAAAAACATCATCAAAAAAACTTGGGACAAAATGTCCGATAAAGGACATCAAGAAGCCTTAAAAATCAGCTATTCCGAAGAAAATTTGAATCTCATAAAAGCATCTCTAGGATTGTAAAAAAATATGAGTAAGGACAATCAAGAAGCAGAAAAAATCACTTTCAAAAATTTACGCCGACTGTATTTTTTTGCGCTTCTAACTATTGCCTTAACCATAATCATCAGTCAGTTTTTGGTGCAATACAATCTGAATCAGCAGTTAAGCGATTCTAAAATCATTAACTTCTCTGGAAAACAGCGAATGTTGAGTCAGAAAATCGTCAAGGAAGTTCTGATTCTGCATTATGTTTCTGATACTGCTTCAACAAAGCAAATTTCGCATTTAAAAGAAGTTTTAGCACTTTGGAAAAAGAACCAAAATGCACTCGAAAACGGAAATGACAGTCTCGCTTTCCCAAAAGAAAAATCAGAAACAATTTCTAAATTATATCTCGAAATCAATCCGATTTTCAAAAAAGTAGTTGAGGCAACCGATTCATTTTTGCAAAATTTAAAGCAGAAAAAACAGCCTTCCGAAAACAAAAAATACGTTCAAATCATTCTAGAAAACGAAGGCACGTTTTTAGCGAAAATGAATCAAATCGTAACCCAATACGATCTCGAAGCACACGAAAAAGTAACCGAACAACGTCGAATAGAATACTGGATTTTCGGATTCACGCTTTTGGTATTGCTTTTAGAATTCTTCTTCATTTTCAAACCAACCAACAAGAAAATCGAACGATTAATTGCTAAACTTTTATCTTCAGAAAAGAAAGCTTTAAAACTCGCATACGACACCGAAATCCTCAGTGAAATCAAAGAAAACTCGGTAAAAGAACTCAAATCGCTCAATTACGCAATGGAAAACACGTTGCTCTATTGCCGAATTGCGCCCGACGGTTCTATCATTCACATTGGAGAAAAATTTGCCAAACTGCTCAATTACACCAAATTTTCTTCCAACAAAAAATTCTCAGAAGTTTTAACTGTCGACGAAAAAGAACAACTCAATTTCGACCGATTGATTTTCGAAAAACAGCGCAGTGGCTGGCAGGGCGAAATCAGCATTTTAAACAAAGAAGCTCAAACCATTTGGCTCGATTTATCGATGGTTCCCGTAATGATTAAAAAAGACGAACTGGAACTTTTAATCGTTTGCTTCAACATCACCGAACGCAAAAAAGCACAGCGCGAAGTCGAGCGTTTAAATCTCGAAAACACGACCGAAAAAATCAATCAGCAAAAGATTATTTCAAGCAAAATCGTCGAAAACCAGGAAAACGAACAAAACCGAATCGCCAAAGAAATTCACGACGGAATCGGGCAAATGCTTACGGGTTTAAAGTTCAGTTTAGAAAGCATCAATCTAGATGACCGAGAAAAATCAGAACAAAAAATCGAGTATTTAAAGAAACTTTCTTTGGATATTATTAAAGGAGTCCGCACGGCCACTTTTAACCTTATGCCTCCGGAATTAAGCGATCACGGAATCGTTTCGTCCTTATCAAAACTCACACAGGAACTTTCAAAACTAACCGGAAAAGAAATCCTTTTCTACAACAAAACCGATTTCGACCAACGTTTAGATTCCTTAATCGAGATCAACATTTATCGTCTTACTCAGGAAGCCATTAACAACGCTATCAAATACGCCGAATCGTCGCATATCATCGTACAGCTTTCCCACAGCGAATCCCTTTTAAGCATCATCGTAGACGACAACGGAAAAGGCTTCGACATCCATTCAGTAGACAAAAAACGCAATAGCGAATCCGGAATGGGATTATTATTCATGAACGAACGCATCCAATACATCAACGGACGCGTTTTCATCAAATCAATCCCAGGCGAAGGAACGAGGATTACGTTCAACATTCCAATTCTTAAATGAGATAATTAGAAAATTAGGCAATGTGTCAATTAGAAAATTAGATAATTATTTTTAGCATTTTAAAAATATTATCTAATTACCACATTGCCTAATTATCTAATTAATCAGGGCGAGCCAGTATTAGAAAAAGTGGGCTATCAAACTTTGTCTCTATTCGCCCACTTTTCCTAATACTGTCGGGCTATCCGGGCTACTTCGGTAGCTTCCTCCTATCCCTCTCGCGGGCAAACGTTTTCAAAAGAACACTTATTTACTTAGCGTTTTTTTGTCATTCTAAGGAACGAAGAATCACACAAGAAACTCCACAATCTAAATCGCCAATCTTTACCGAATCTCGAGTATGATTCTTCGTTCCTCAGAATTACAAATGTTGGGCTGAAAAACTTTGACAAAGTTCACCCAAAAATTCCCTCTCAATTTTGTCATTTCGAGGAACGAGAAATCTTCGCAAGAAACTCCGCAATCTTTGAAAATCATTTGACGACAAAAAAATCTGCCGAATCTGCTAAATCTGCGTGCAAAAAAAATGACAATCGTAATCGCCAATCTTTGTAGAGCTACTTGTAGAGATCTCTCCTTCGTCGAGATGACAAACATTACATATAGAAAACTTTAGAATTTGGAATTTCCAACATTAGAAATTTTAATATTGGAATTTACTTTTAAAAAAAGTACGTATATTAGCGTCTTCTTTATAGATGAATATACGTAAAAATCGAGAATCTAAATTAAGTAATTATGAGCAATATCATTCGTGTAGTATTAGCAGATGACCATGTTTTTGTAAGAGATGGAATCAAATCTTTACTAGAAAACGAAGCAAACATAGAGGTTGTAGGCGAAGCTATTGATGGCGCTGATGCACTTGAGGTTGTTGCAGACACAAAACCCGATTTACTTATAGCCGATATTCGCATGCCTAACATGACAGGCATAGAACTAGTAGAAAAACTTAGAAGCGAGAATAATAACGTAAAAATCATCATGCTTTCGATGCATGAATCGGAAGAATACGTATTGAAATCTATAAAAGCCGGAGCCGACGGGTACTTATTAAAAGGATCTTCAAAAGAAGAATTCTTAAAAGCGCTTCACGCTGTTTCTTCTGGAGGAAAATATTTCAGTGGTGACATCTCTTCTATTTTAATTGGACAGTTAACAAACTCGTCAACATCATTAGAGCCTAAGCAAAACTTAAGCGACGAAATGATGATTACAAAAAGAGAAAAAGAAATCCTTACGCTTTTATTATCAGGAAAAGGAAACAAAGAAATCGCCGAAGCTTTAGACATCAGTAAAAGAACCGCTGAAGTACACCGTTTCAACTTGATGAAAAAACTGAAAGTAAAAAATCTAATGGAACTTTCTAACAAAGCAACTGAATATTCTTTAATCTAAAAATACGTATAAATACGTAATTATTTTTCAGAAACTGCGTTTTAGCAGGTTTTAACTAAGTTGTAGTACTTATTTTTACATAAAAATATAAGTACTATGAAAAATTCAAACTCACTATCGCAATCACACAAAATTTTATTTTTGAACACATTAGCATTTACAGTGTGTTTTGCCTGCTGGACATTAAACGGAGTGCTGGTAACCTTTTTAGTCGATAACGGAATTTTCCATTGGAACGTTGTTCAGGTGGGATGGCTTTTGGGCATTCCGATTTTAACCGGATCAATTATGCGTTTGCCCATCGGAATCCTGACAGACAAATATGGTGGCAAATATGTTTTTTCCCTTTTACTACTGCTTTGTTCGATTCCGTTGTTTCTTCTTCCCTACGCTGACAGCTTTGGCATGTTTGCCTTATTAAGTTTTTTGTTTGGAATGGTCGGAACCAGTTTTGCTGTCGGAATCGGCTACACTTCAATCTGGTATCCAAAAGAATGGCAAGGGCGCGCACTCGGAATCTTCGGAATGGGAAATGCTGGAGCAGCGATAACAACCTTTCTAGCGCCATCCTTATTAAATCATTTTTCGATTGATGATCCTCAAAACGGCTGGAAAACGCTCCCTATTATTTATGCAATTTCTTTGGTTGTGATTGGAATAGCCTTTTTAATTTTTACTGAAAACAAAAAAGTCGAAAGCAGTAACAAAACAATTTCACAAATGCTTACTCCATTAAAATCGCAAAGAGTTTGGCGTTTTGGTGCTTATTATTTCTTAGTTTTTGGTTGTTTTGTGGCTTATTCACAATGGCTACTGCCGAACTTCATGAATGTTTATCAAACGAGTTTAGTCATGGGAGGCTTGTTTGCCACTATGTTTAGTTTGCCATCTGGCGTAATCAGGGCTTTTGGTGGTTATCTGTCTGATAAGTTCGGAGCCAGAAAAGTAATGTATTGGGTTTTAGGATCTTCTGTTATCTTAAGCGCCTTATTATCGATTCCAAAAATGGAAATCACGACCTCTGGTCCAGGAATCTTAGCCGCTAAAAAAGGAGTTGTAAGCGCAATCAATAATCAAACCGTCAAAATAGACGATAAAGAATATTCAATCTTACAAAAAGCACCCAATACGAGCGAGAATACAATTTTTCCAACCTCTACAAGCTGGCAAGATGTCGTAGTAGCCCATAACCAAAGCGTAGCCAAAAAAGAGTTGATAGCCAAAGGTGTTACTGTTATTAAGTTTGATGCCAATATGTGGGTTTTCTTGGTTTTAGTAATTCTTATCGGAATTTCTTGGGGAATCGGGAAAGCGGCGGTTTACAAACATATTCCTGAATATTTTCCTAATGAAATCGGTGTTGTTGGCGGAATGGTTGGAATGATTGGCGGTTTAGGAGGTTTCTTCGGCCCGATTATCTTCGGATATTTACTGACGGCAACCGGAATTTGGTCAAGTTCATGGATTTTTATTCTAATTTTTTCAATTGTCTGCCTCGTTTGGATGCACTATACTATAACACAACTAACTAATAAGAAAGAACTTACCGTAAACAATGCAAAACTTGAGCCTGCATATTAAAATCGTATTAAAAAAAAATTAGAAATATGACCCAAATCATAACTAAAAGAAATCTATTTCTTATAAATTTACCGCCGTTAAAAAAAACAAAATTTTATGAAAAGACTTAAACTAGTTTTATTCCTCTCTTTAGGATTAAGTTTCGGAATTCAAGCTCAGGAGTTAGATGTAAATTTACAAATAAGACCTCGTTTTGAATACAGAAACGGTTATAAACAGCTTTTACAGGAAGGTCAAAAAGGAACATCGCAGATTTCGCAACGTTCTCGTTTAAATTTCAATTACACGCAAGAAGATTTAATCGTAAAACTAACGCTTCAGAATACCAGAACTTGGGGAGATGTAACACCAGCAGCCGTTGCTGATAAAAATGGTGTTGCCGTTTTTGAAGCTTGGGCACAATATAATTTTACCGAAAAATGGAGTGCAAGAATGGGACGTCAGGTACTTTCATATGACAATCAACGTATTTTAGGAGAACAAGATTGGGGACAACAGGCACAAAGCCATGATGCTTTAACCATTACATTTCATACCGAAAAACAAAAATTAGATTTTGGAGGCGCTTACAATTCTACTGCCGAAAATGTATTGCAAACACCTTACACAGTTGCCAATTATAAAGCGATGCAATATGCTTGGTATCATAATCAGTTTAGCAGTGATTTTGGTTTTAGTTTTTTAGCACTGAATACTGGCTACGAATATGCAAACCTTGACGCTAAATTATTAGTAGACTATAAGCAGACTTTTGGCCCTTATTTGAGTTATAAAACAGGTAAAATAGATAGTAATTTTTGGGCGTACGGACAAACAGGCAAAAGCACCAATTTACAAGTAAGCGCTTGGAATGCAGCCGCAAACTTTAATTATGCCATAACAGATTCTTTTAAAGCTGGTTTAGGATATGAATTTTTATCTGGGAAAAATACAAACGACGGAAGTTCTGTAATCAAATCATTCAATCCGATTTTTGGAACCAACCATGCTTTTAACGGTTTTATGGATTATTTCTATGTTGGTAACCATCTAAACAATGTAGGTTTGCAAGACGCTTTTCTAAAACTTAATTACAATGTAAACAAATGGCAGTTTACTTTAAGTCCGCATATGTTTTTGGCTGCTGCCGATGTTGTTACTCCTCTTAATGAGAAAATGGATTCTTATTTAGGAACCGAGATTGACGCTTCTTTCGGCTATAATTTTAAAAAAGAAATCACCGTAACGGGAGGATATTCCCAAATGTTTGGCTCAAAGACGATGGAATTCATCAAAAACGGAGAAGCAAACCACACCAATAACTGGGCTTGGCTGATGGTTTCTGTGAATCCTAGAATTTTTAATTGGAAAAAATAAATTTATTTCAAAATTGACATCAATATTTTACCCTTTTCCTATTTCGGAAAAGGATACTTTTTTTTAGGCTAGCAAAGATTTATCATATACTATAATTAATTATATTTGAAGCGATTATGAACCCCCAATTCTATCCTAATGAAATCATTTTTAAAACTATCAATGTTAACTTTCATTGTGACGCAGACTGGTATTGCTGAGAAATACAATGATGACTTAATTTCTAAAAACTCAGAAATTAATTTTGCCAAAACTCAAAAAAGAGGCATCAAAAAAAACAACATTATTTATTATGTTGAAAATGATTTACAGACTATATCGGCCTACAAAAGAAGCAAATTGAAATGGCAGACCAATGTAATTTCTGTTTGCGGAAAACCCAAAAAAGGAGAACCAGAAATACGATATGTCGGATACAATTCAAACAAATTGCTTATCGTTATCGGAAAGCACAATTTTGCTGAAATTGACATAAATAGTGGCGAAACTAAATTTGTTGGTTGAAATTTAAAAAATGAAGAAATTTTTATAGAACACCCTTTTTCTACTTAGAAAAAAGGGTGTTTTTTTGCTTTCAATATCATTTTTATCTTGTTAATTTGGATATATTTGATGAACAAAAATCCATAAGCATGAACAAACCAATTTTACTTTTTTTTACAATTTTTATCTTCTCAAAATGCTTTTCTCAAACATTAGAATCAAATAGAGAAAAAATTGAAAGCGCAAAAATTGAATTAAAAGAGGCAAATAAAATTTTTAGCACTTGTATTGTAAATTCTGATATAAAATTATGTGTTGACGAATTGGTCAAAAATGCTACAAATGAATACAGGAAATATAGTATTGGTGGAGTTCTTTATGAAATTGATGCTGATAAATCTTTTAAACTTCACGAAGAAGCTTATTTAGCCAATAGTAATGATCAAAATTTTGTCTTAGAATATGCACTTGAGCTTCACAGAAAAGAAAAATATGCAGAAGCTTCTAGACTTTATGAACGATATTCTGAAAGTGCACCAAAAGACATACGAGTATATGCATGGTTAAGTGATTGCTACATCAATACGGGAGAAATAGAGAAATCAATTCTAAATTGGAAGAAAGCAAACCAATCCGAAAATCATATATCAATTGACAATGCTATGTTCATTATTTATGGAAAAACTACACAAATTAAAACCAGAAGTGATTTAAGGTCTGAAATTGAAAAAGGAAAAACCTCAAATTTTTATCCGTTACTATTCTTAGATAAAAACTGGGAATCAGATTGGTGGAATACGCATACCCAAGAATATTTTTTAAATGAAGATCTTAAACTAGCTCAAACAAAATTAGGAGAAACAAATCCAGATTTTAAAACTATAAAAGCCTATTTAAAGATAAAAGAACTTGAAGGATTAAGACAATCAGAGGAAATTAAAAAGATTCTGATTGACAATAAAATTATTTTAAACAATAATCCAATACCCGTTTTTGGTGAGTTTTCATCTGATTTGTTACGTATTTCTTTCATCAATCAATTTTTAAATGAAAATGATTTTTACAAGAATCGAGGAAATGAGCTATTAAAACTCGCTAAAAAAACAAAAGATAAAGATCTGCTAAATATTTACGCTTATCTGCAAGCGTCAGTTAACGGAACTGTGAATCCAGAAATTGACAAATTAGGATGGAAAGAATTTAAAGATGAACGATTTGTAAAAAGCTATTTTTCTGCTAAAGCAAATGATTTAAAATATGATAATATTGAGTTAAATGAAGCCTTAAAAGATTTCCCAAACTCATCGTATTTATTTTGGCTTAAAGCAAAATGCGCAAAAATGGAAAACAAACCTGTAAGACAAGATTTGATAGAACTGATAAAAAGAGAATTCAAAACGTTTGGAACAGATCAAAACAAATACAGTTACAGACTTAAATCATACATGGGAACTTTAGAGGTTGAAAAAGTGTAAATAACAATCAAAATTCGACGCAAAACTTTAACCAATGAAACTCATAGCCTGGAATTGCAATATGGCATTCAGAAAAAAAGCAGAATTTATTTTGCCGTTCAATCCTGATATTGCTGTAATTTCAGAATGCGAAAACCCTGAGAACCTAAAATTCCCACCGAATGTTCAATTGCCAAGTGATATTCTTTGGTACGGTTCAAATCTGCATAAAGGAATTGGCATTTTCTCTTATAGCGATTATCGGTTTCAATTATTAGATTGTCATAATCCTGCTTTTAAAAACATTCTGCCTATTGCTGTAACCGGAGGGAAAATCGATTTTACTTTATTTGCCATTTGGGCGAATAATCTAGAAGACAAAGACGGACAATATGTAACGCAGATTTGGAAAGCCATCAATTACTACGAAGAATTAATCAAAGAAACCAAAACCATTTTAACTGGAGATTTCAACAGCAACACTATTTGGGACAAACCAAAAAGAGAAGGGAATCATACAACAGTTGTAAACAAACTTTCAGAAAAGAATATTTTCAGCACTTATCATAAATATTTTAACCAAATTCAGGGTAAAGAAGAGCATCCAACTTTATATATGTATCGTCATGAAAATAAGCCGTATCATATAGATTATTGTTTTGCGTCGAATGATTTCATAGAACTCCTAGAAAGTATTGATGTTGGCACTTATAAAGATTGGACAATGCTCAGCGATCACAAACCTTTAATCATTAATTTCAATATATAAACCATGAACAACTGGACCAAAAGATGGGACGACCGTTACAGCACTGAAGAATTTGCATACGGCGAAGAACCCAATAATTATTTAAAAGAGCAATTAGAAAAACTAAATCCAAACTCTATTCTTTTTCCTGCTGAAGGCGAAGGACGAAACGCCATTTTTGCCGCAAAATTGGGTTGGAAAGTTTCGGCTTTTGATATTAGCGAAGAAGGCAGAAACAAAGCTTTAAAACTTGCTAAAGCCAATAACGTTTCGATTGATTATCGGGTTGGCGAATTAGAAACGTTGGATTTTAAAGAAAATCAGTTTGATGCCATTGCATTGATTTATGCGCATTTTCCGGCAGCAATAAAATCTGAAATTCACAAACAACTTGATAAATTTTTACAAAAAGACGGTATCCTAATTTTTGAAGCTTTCAGCAAGAAACATTTGGAATATGTAACCAAAAACGAAAAAGTTGGCGGACCAAAAGATATTGAATCTCTTTTTTCAATTGAAGAAATCCAAGCCGATTTTCCAAATTATGAAATCATAGAATTAGAAGAAAAAGAAATCGAACTCAGCGAAGGTTTATTCCATAACGGAACAGGTTCTGTGATTCGATTTGTTGGGAGAAAAAAATAAAACATATTCGCCGTAGAGACTCACTGCCGTGCGCCTCTACAAAAAACATCTTAAAAAAAATACTGCTTGAAAGATAATTCGTAAATTTGAAAAAATATTCAATATCATGGATTTACAAACTAGAAAAATAGAATTTGTACAGGAGTTTTTAAAAATTCAAAGCGAAGAACTGATTTCTCAACTGGAAAATTTATTAAAAAACAAAGACATTGTCGATGATAATGATTTCTTCAAACCAATGTCAATTGAAGAGTTTAATAATAGAATAGACCAATCTGAAAGTGATTTTAAAAATGGAAGATCTAAAACGACTTCTCAGCTTTTAGAAAAATACAAATAATGAAATTAAAAATTGTCTGGTCGCAGTTTGCAGAAAATGAACTTGATAAAATTTACGACTATTATCTTCTTAGAGCAGGAATCAGAGTCGTTAAAAAAATCATTCAGGAAATAATTTCTGAACCAAATAAACTTATTTCTAATAACCTTTCTACTCAAATTGAAGAACTTTTACTTGATAGAGAAAGCGAATATCATTACTTAATCTGTAAAAATTACAAGATTATTTACAGTATAGATAAAGAAAAAAAGCAAATTCAAATTGCTGATGTTTTTGATACCAGACAAAATCCTGTAAAACTTAAGCGCACAAAATAAGCTTTTTTATAACGCGTTAACGCACCAATGCACATTTCAAAAAGTATCTTTTCTTCATGCTCAAAAAATCATTAAAAATATGCTTTGGATTACTCATCCTTCTTACAATCATAATTACTTATTTAGTAAGCGATTTCAATCCAATCTATCAAAATTCTGAATTCGTTTTTATCACTAACGAAATAAAAAAGTCTCAAAAAGAAAGTTTAAAACCAATTATTGAAATTCATAATAAGATAAACGAAAAAACAAAAGAACTCGATTGTCCCTGTAAATTTGTGTCTAATAATATTCCAACGATTACTCATTCGTCATTATTTAAAAAAGCCTTGTATTATTTCAAAATAAAAAAAGAATTTTCTAATGATGAATGTCTGAGTTTTGTTTTGCTAAACTATGATTTTGGAGATCATAACAGAGGAGTTGAAGAGGCTTCAAAGTTTTATTTCAAGAAAAATATTGAACAACTCAACAAAACGGAAATACTAAGTTTAATAGCAATGCTAAAAAATTCAGGTTTATATAATCCGTTTAGAAATGGAGAAAAATTAAAAAGAAAAGTTCAATATTTTGAAAAAATAGTACAGAATCAAAGTGAAGAAAAATAATATTTAAAAAGTATTTTTTAGCTCAAGAAAACCTTTGCACCTTTGTTCCTATGTAACTTTGCAACTTAATTAAAAATATTTATGCTCCATAATTTCAGAACGCAAAGCTGCAACCTCTAAAATGCCCAGACGTTTTCCTTCTGTTTTAATTAAAGTTTCTTTTTTAAGGCTTGATAAAATACGGATTGCCTGTTCTTCTGTAGTTCCGGCAAAGTCTGCAATTTCCTTTCGCGAAAGCTCAATATCAATCAAACCATTTTTCTGTCCGAATTTACGATGAATGTAAAGCAGTAAATCAATTACGCGCTCACGGACATTCATATGAGCAATCTTACGGATATTGTTTTCGCTTTTGTTCAATTCATCAGCATAAAACAACATTAAAGCGTATGTGAATTCTGGAATGTGCTGTAAAATTTCGAGCATCGTTTCGTTGCTAAAATTACACAAAACAGTATCTTCCAAGGCATAAGCACTAATTAAGTATTTCTTACTTGTTCCGAATCCCCGAAAACCAATAATATCGCCGTTCGTTGTTAAGCGAACAATTTGTTCCCGACCGTTGATTCCTGTTTTTACCGTTTTGGCTTTTCCTTTACAAATAAAATAAAGCCCTTGCAATGGCGCACCTTCTGTAATAAACTGATCCGATTTTTTGCAGATTATGTTCTGTTTTTTAGAAACATAAGTCATCATTTGCTCTAAATGCAGGTGTTTCTTTATAAAACAATTCTCATTCATACAAGAATAACATATGGCTTGCTCTTCTTTCATGAGTTCTAAATTTTTAGCACATTAAAAACTAATTTGTTGTTCCTCATTTATTTTCACCAAAAGTAAAAAAAATAAATTCAAAAAATAAGTATTAATACGTAAAAATACTTATTTTTGCATAAGTACTTTTCTAAAGACTGAGCATTCAATAAAAGCAGTATCTCTAAATAGAACTCTAATGCAAACTACGAAGATCAAAACTACCTGTTCCTATTGCGGCGTTGGCTGCGGCATAATCGTGACCAACGATGCTAAAAATGGTGTTATGGTCGAAGGCGACAAAGAGCATCCTGTAAACAAGGGAATGCTTTGTTCTAAAGGAATGAATCTGCATTACGTAGTAAACGATACATCAGACAGAATTTTGTATCCTGAAATGCGCGGAAGCAAAAATTATCCATTGGAACGCGTTAGCTGGGATACCGCTCTTGACCGTGCAGCAGCTGTTTTTTCGTCTATCATTAAGAAACACGGACCAGACAGCGTCGGATTTTATATTTCGGGACAATGTTTAACCGAAGAATACTATTTAGTCAATAAACTTGTAAAAGGTTTTTTAAAAACGAATAATATCGACACCAACTCAAGGCTTTGTATGAGTTCTGCGGTTGTAGGTTACAAGAAAACATTTGGAGAAGATTCTGTGCCAATAGCCTATGATGATATAGAATTGGCCGATACGTTTTTGATCACTGGAGCAAATCCTGCTTGGTGCCATCCTATTCTATTCAGACGACTAGAAAAACACAAAGAAAAAAATCCGAAAATCAAAATAATCTGTATCGATCCAAGACGAACAGATACGGCAACTTTCTCCGATTTACACTTGCAGATTATTCCGGGTTCAGACATTATTTTGTATCATGCTATTGCCAGACGCATTATCGAAAAAGGTTATGTCGATCATGATTTTGTAAAAAACCACGCTGAGAATTTCAAACAATATAAAGATCTAGTTTTAGGAACTTCGCTTGAAAAAGCTTCCAAACTTTGTGGTATTTCTGTAAACGACATAAAACTTGCGGCTGATATTATCGGAAAAGCCAAAGGATTTATTTCGCTTTGGGCGATGGGATTAAATCAAAGCGCTGTTGGCGTGGATAAAAATACGGCATTGCTAAATTTATCTTTATTAACAGGACAAGTCGGAAAACCAGGTTCTGGACCATTTTCTCTAACTGGTCAGCCGAACGCAATGGGAGGACGTGAAGTGGGCGGAATGGCAACACTTTTAGCCGCACACAAAGACATAGCAAATCCAACGCATCGAAAAGAAGTCGCTGATTTTTGGGGTGTTGACGAAATTTCAGATAAACCGGGTTTAACCGCAACCGAAATGTTTGAAGCTCTAGAGTCAGGAAAAATGAAAGCCGTTTGGATTATTTGTACCAATCCGTTGGTAAGTCTTCCAGATTCTCGCAGAGCCGAAAAAGCGCTTCAAAATGCAAAATTCGTTGTTGTTCAGGATATTTCTCATAATGCAGATACTGCAAAATTTGCCGATTTACTTTTGCCCGCAGCTGGGTGGCTCGAAAAAGAAGGAACGATGACCAATTCGGAACGTCGTATTTCGTATCTTCCAAAAGGAATCAATGCGCCTGGAGAAGCGCTTCCGGATATTGAAATCTTGATTCGTTTTGCTAAAAAAATGAATTTCAACGGATTCAATTTCAATAGTGCCGAAGAAATCTACAAAGAGCATTGTGCGCTTACCAAAAATACCAATATCGATATCTCATTCTTAAACTATAATCGTTTAAAAACCGAAGGTACTTTTCAATGGCCCGTTCCCGATTATGGACATCCTGGAACACCAAGACTTTTTACAGATAAAAAATTCTATACGCCTTCTCAAAAAGCTATTTTTAATCTGCCTGTTTCTATTGAAAATACTTCGGTACAACCCAACGATGAATTCCCTTTTATTTTAACAACAGGAAGAATTCGTGATCAATGGCATACGATGACGAAAACCGGAAAAGTATCAAGATTATTAACGCACATTCCGAGTCCGGTTTTAGAAATAAATCCGATAGATGCTTTTAAAAATGACATCAAAAATGGCGACATTGTTGTGGTTTCGAGCAAAAACGGAGAAGTCAGAGTAAAAGCAAAAGTAACGGATTCTATCAAAGAAAAAGTGCTGTTTCTGCCAATGCATTGGGGAAAACAATTAGAAAATGATTTAAACCGAACAAATAATTTAACGAATAACGTCGTTGATCCCGTTTCTAAAGAACCTGATTTTAAGTTCACTACAGTTTCTATTAAAAAATATGTAAAACCATTTCAGAAAATTGCTATTGTGGGCGCCGGAGCGGCTTCTTTCCGATTCATTCAAAACTATCGCGAATTCAATACAACCGACGAAATTATTGTTTTTTCGAATGAAGTAAATCCGTTTTACAATCGCGTTTTACTTCCTGAATATATGACGGGAGAATTTACTTGGGAACAGCTTTTAAAAGTCAAAGACGGCGAAACTTTCAATAAGTTAAAAATAACCATGAAAGCGGGAGTTTCGATTGACAAAATAGATACTCAAAACAAAATTATAAAAGACAGTTTAGGCGAAACGCATACTTTCGATTCTCTAATATTAGCAACAGGAAGCCGTCCGTTTGTTCCAGAAAATGCCCAGCTTCATCTTCCGGGCCGATTTACTGTTCGAAGAAAAGAAGATGCCGATCGTTTAAAAAAACATCTCGACAGTACCAATCTTCCACCAGAAGAACAACATGTTGTCATTATCGGTGGCGGTTTATTAGGATTGGAATTGGCTGCAGCATTAAAACATAAAAAAGTAAAAACCACTATAATCCAAAGAGCTTCCCGTTTGATGGAACGCCAGCTCGATCGTATTTCGAGCAAACTTTTGGCTGAAGAAGTACAACTTCGCGATATTCAGATTTATTTTGATAATGAAGTCAGTACCGTTTTTGAAACCGATAATCCAAACGAAATCGAGATTGCTTTAAAAAGCGGCAAAATATTGACTGCGAATGCCATTGTATATACGATTGGAACGATTCCGAATATCGAAATTGCCAGAGAAAGCGGTTTAATCTGCGGACGCGGTGTAAAAGTCAATCAGTATTTACAGACTTCAAATCCCGATATTTTTGCGATTGGCGAAATAGCAGAATTCAACAATAAATTATTCGGAATCACTTCTGCCGCCGAAGAACAGGCTGCTATTTTGGCCAACTTTTTAGCGGGCGATATCAGCAGTTATTACAAAGGCTCGATTTTAATGAACATTCTAAAATTAGAAGATATAAATCTTTGCAGTATCGGTGATTTAACGATTCCGGAAAACGATGATTCATACGAAGAAATCGTTTTTGCAGATCTTAAAAAACGCTATTACAAAAAATGCATCGTAAAAGATGATCTTTTGGTTGGAGCCATTTTAATGGGAGATAAAAACGAATTTGCCGAATTCAAAACCATAATCGAAAGCAAAATCGAATTATCAGATAAACGAAACACGCTTTTAAGAGGAAGTTCAAATACAAAACCAGTTCTCGGAAAACTAGTCTGCTCATGCAGTCAGGTCGGCGCAGGAAACATCGAAGAAACCATTAAAAGCGGTGTAAACGATTTCACCGAATTATGTAAAAACACCGGTGCCGGTTTAGGTTGTGGAAGCTGTAAAACGGAGGTTAAGGAGATATTGGCGAAGTGCAAATAGTTTGTTTTTGTTTCAGGTTTCACGTTGCAACAACTTGAAACCTGAAACGAGGAAAACCTGAAACCTGAAACCTGAAACAAAGAAAAACAAAATGGAACTAACAAGATTAATAGTAAAAGGAGGCGTTATTTCGCCAGGAGAACTTAGAGAAGTTGTAAATATTGCTTTGGAAGAAGGTTTAGATTCTATTTCTTTTGGTTCAAGGCAGGATATTATTTTTCCGAAAGGTTTTAAATCTTTGGATAAAACCATTTTGGGCAAGCATCATTTTGTTTATCCTGATCAGAAAAGCGGGAACAATATCGTATCGTCTTATGTTTCAACTGATATTTTTAGAAATACCAATTGGCTAACCGGAAATCGGTTTTTATATATTTTAGAAGAATTTAAAGAACAGCCAAAACTCAAAGTAAACATAACCGATCCCAAACAGCAATTGGTTCCTTTGTTTACGGGACATTTAAACTTTATTGCTTCTGCGCATGAAGATTATTGGTATTTATATATTCGTCTTCCAAAATGGGAAAAAATGGAACTTTATCCAGTTCTGCTTTATACTTGGGACCTAGCAAAGATTTATTACGAAATCGAAAAAATCTCCGAAGAAGAATCCGTTGATATCGAAATGCTATTTAGTTTAGTTAGCGAAGCTTTAGACACTAATAACCGCACTATCGACAAACCTCTCAACATTCCTTTTTATCCATTTCCATATTATGAAGGAATGAACAGAATGGGAATCGATCAATATTGGTTGGGATTGTATTGGCGAAACAATCTTTACGATTTAGATTTTCTAAAAGAAATGTGCGATTTGTGTTTTGAATGCAAAATCGGTAAAATTTCGATTACGCCTTGGAAATCTTTTATTATAAAGGGAATTCCGAAAGATAGAAAGTTAGAATGGGAAAAATTCCTTGGAAAACGTGGAATCAACGTCCGTCATTCTTTACTAGAATTAAATTGGCATTTACCAGTTGCCATGGAATGGGCTTTGAATCTGAAAACATTTTTAGTTAGAACTTTAGATCAATTTGATATCAGTACGTACGGATTGAATTTCGGAATTTCAGAATACAATCGTGATGGGCATTATTTTACATCGATCGTAATCGAAAAAAATGAACTCCCAGCGGCTTTAGAATCGATTAAAATTCGAGATACTTATAATGTGTTGTTTGCTAAGAATTTCGACCCAAATACACGCGAATATATTGTGCATTCTCAGGATATCGACAAACTGGAACTTCCCACAATTTTAATTGAATTAAGTCGAAAATATTTCGATGAACTTGGAAATACAGCATCAGAAACAACCGAAAATCCGAAGAAAAAAGAAAAGCCTCAATTGGATATTTACCAATGCCAAGAGTGCTTAACCCTTTATAATTCAGAATATGGAGATGAGACACAAGGAATTCCGAAAGGCATATTGTTTACCGATTTAGGCGCTGATTATTGCTGCTCTTTGTGCGAAGCTCCCAAAAGTAATTTTAGGGTTTTGGAAACTATTGAAAGTTAAAACTTTCTATAAAAAGCTTAACATTTCTGTATCTAAAAATTGCGTATATTTAACTTAACTAAGAATTGCCATCGAAACATCGAACTCCAAGATTTTGTTTACCGCACTTAGTAACAATCTATTTTACTCAATAAAAAAATACAGTTATGATAAAAAGAACAACGCGAACTTCTGCTGTAAAACCAACTGATATACCAGCAGAAACAGCTGTAGAAAGCACTACAGAAGTAACGCCGGAAGCAAAAACAACGGTTAGAAGAACCACCAAAACAGCTACTTCAAAAACAACCGCTGCAAAAGCACCAGCAGCAACGGTTAAACCTGCAGTCAAAACACCTGTGAGAGCAGCATCAAAAGGAACTCCGAGAGCAACGGTTAAAAAAGAAGCTGTAACACCAGAAAAAAAAGAACCGATTGTTTCTGAAATTATAGAAATTCAAACTCAAGATATTTCTGTTCCTGTTGAATCCAATGAACCTGTTTTGGAAATTGACGGAACAATTCTTGAAATTGTAAAAGACAAAAAGAAGGATTTAAAATCGCAACTGAAAGCGAAACTTAAAGCTAAAAAAGAAAAAGAAAAGAAAAGAGAAAAAGCGATTAAGGCTGTCATCAAAAAACTTGAAAAAGCGAAGAAATCGAAACTGAAAGCCGCAGAAAAGAAAAAAGAAAAAGCTAAAAAAGCAAAGGAAAAAGCGAAAGCCAAAAAAGTTGCTGAGAAAAGAGCAAAAGCTTTGAAAAAGGCGAAAGCTAAAAAGAAAAAATAATACTTTAAAAAGGTTTGATTTTGAAAAAAGTTGAACCTTTTTTCATTTTGTCATTTCGACCGAAGGGAGAAATCACACACGGAACTCGGCAAAGATTGGCGATTTTGCATGCGGAATTATTTGTGTGATTTCTCCCTTCGGTCGAAATGACAAAACTGTGTATGAACTTTGTCAAAGTTTAAAACTTTGACAAAGTTTCTCTAGAAACCATTACCCTCCAATCGCAATCATACTGCGATTATCAAAATGAAGTGCAGGATCATTAATCTCATTGACAGTCGCCATTCCTGCCCTAACTTTCTTTTTATTTTGAATGGATTCTGAAATCAAATCTGTAATAGATTCACCATTTCTAAAAGCCGTCAGTAAATCGGTTTCTGAATTGGAGAAAAGACAGTTTTTAATTTTTCCGTCGGCCGTCAAGCGGATTCGGTTGCAGCTGTCGCAAAACGGATTTGTAATGGAACTTATAATTCCGAAATCGCCTTGGAAACCGTTTATTTTATAATTTCTAGAAGTGAAGTTTTTTTCGTCTTCTAGTTTCTGAATTTCATCTTCAGCAAAAGCAGTTTCAACTAAAAATAAAATCTCTTTTTGTGAAACCATTTTGCTCCTGTCCCACTCGTTTCCAGCAAAAGGCATAAACTCAATAAATCTTACAGAAATGGGCAGAAACTGAGTCAATTTCACAAAATCGACAATTTCGTTATCATTAAAACCTTTTATCAAAACCACATTTACTTTTACGTGAAAATCATTATTCAAAAGTAAATGCAGATTATCAATTACCTTTTCAAATTGATTTCTAAGTGTTATAGAAGCAAATTTAGATGAAACCAAAGTATCTAAACTCAAATTAATCTTCTTGACATTAAATTGCTTTAAAGTATCAATATGACGGTCAATTAAAATTCCGTTTGTCGTTATAGAAAGTGAAATTTCTAATTCTGATAATTTAGAAACAATTTCAGGAAAATCTTTTCTAAGTAAAGGTTCGCCTCCCGTTAATCTTATTTTGTCCACACCATTTTTTACGAAAGTTTCAGCAATTGCAAAAATCTCATCGGCCGTCATTAAGCTGGCTTTTGGAGAAAGTGCGATTCCGTCCGCTGGCATGCAATACGTACAACGCAGGTTGCATTTTTCCAGCAGCGAAATGCGCAGGTAATTGTGTCTACGCCCAAAAACATCCGTCAAAATTGTGTTAGAGGCTGTCATGGTTTTTTCCTTTTAAAATATGAAAGACGTGCATTACATGCGGAAATACAGCGTCCATCGATTCTCGTACACCATTTGTTGAGCCTGGCAATGCCAAAACCAACGTTTTTCCTAAAGTTCCCGCTACACTTCTCGAAAGCATTGCATAAGGCATTCTCTGTTGTCCGTAATTGCGAATTGCTTCTTCAATTCCTGGAATTCTGCTTTCTAAAATCGGTGACAAAGCTTCTGGTGTTACATCTCTTGGCGACAAACCGGTTCCGCCTGTAAAGATTACCAATTGATGTTCTTTGGCGAAAGCTTTTGTTTTTTCCTGAATAATCTCCAGTTCGTCTGGAATGATTTCATAATGAGAAGTTTCAACTCCGTATGATTCCAATTTTTCTACAATTGTTTTTCCCGAACGATCTTCTTTATCGCCCGCAAAAATCGAATCAGAACAAACGAAAACGGCTGCTTTTATTGCATTCGGAAATTTATTTTTGAAAGAAGATTTTCCGCCTTCTTTGTTGATTAATTTGATTGTTGCAATTTCGATTTCTTTATCAATCGGTTTTAGCATATCATACATCGTCAACGCAACAATCGACGCACCATGCATGGCTTCAACCTCAACTCCAGTTTTGTAAACCGTTTTCACATTGAAGATAATCTGAATTTCTAAATCTTCAATATTGTACTCAACCGAAGTAAATTCAATTGGAATCGGATGACAATCTGGAATAGACAAATGCGTGTTTTTTACAGCAAACAATCCTGCCGTTTTTGCCATTTCGAGTACGTTTCCTTTTGGCACTAAATTATTGACCACAGCATTAATTGTTTCCTGTTTACTAACTTTTACAATTGCCCTTGCGGTTGCTTTTCTTAAAGTGCTTATTTTATGCGTAATATCTACCATTAACTATTTTGTTTCCAAGTGAATGTATCGTTTTCAAACATTTCTTTTCCAAAAATCGGCACATCGGTTTTAATCCAGTTTACAATCGCTTCTGTAGCTTCGTAAACCTGCTTACGTCTTGTTGCCGATACAAAAACAAACAGACAAATTTCACCCGCTTTAACCACGCCTAAACTGTGATAAATGTGCATGCAGGTCAAATCGAATTTAGCGAAAGCTTTTTCACGAATCGTGTACAAAGCTTCGTTTGCCATATCTTTATACGCCGAATAATCAATCGCTACGACCGTATTATCGTGAATAACATCAGCCCGAACTTGTCCTAGAAAAATATTGTGTGCACCAATAGTATGTTTGGATTGATGTTTGGCAATCGATTCTGCTATAAATTCAGGAGCAATCGGTCCTTCTACAAATACATTTTTACTCATTTTTTATATTTTTTTACGCAGATTACATTTTTCTGATGCCTCATTAATCCACGAATTGTTTTTAAAACTAACTACTGTTGTACAGGCTTATTTTCAATAACTTCAAGTTTTTCACCAAAAGGAATACTGAATTTTTCAGATATCAAAAAGGTGAAACCCAAAATCCAAATTATGGCTACAACTAAAAAATATGTTTTTACATTAATCTTAGTATTCTTTTTTAGCAATAACGGCAACAAGAAAAATGAGATTAACGAATTCCACAACATCGAAAATACCAAAAGAAAAACTATAGAATTATTCATTCCTTTAATAATCACAGCTTCAGAATAGTCATCTGGATTTACAAAAACGGCAATTTTTTTTGCATGCTCTACATTAGAAAATAATACAGAATGCTCCTCAACATTATTGTTTCCGTATCCATAAGCAATTTTATCTCCCGTATAATTTACGTTATGAATTGTGTACTTATATTGAATTATGACTTTAGCAGTTTCGGTTCCCTCACTATCAGTGTCATATTCTATAGTAGCTTTTTCAACTATAGCCGTAACTTTTTTCCAATCGTCTGTTTTTTGAGAATCATAAATATTAGAGATACTTTTATACAAAGTCCAAATTCCTACTGCTACAAAAGGCAGAAAAAACAAACCAAGACAGCCGTAAGCCTTTAGTTTATCTTTGTCAATATTATTTGTTACCATGAACAGCTAATTTGCAGGTTCTTACCAATACATTTGTCATTATTTTCTAATCTCAGATAATTATTTCGTTTTCAAGCAGTTTTTTCAATATCAAAGCCCCGCCGGCAACGCTTTTAGCATTTTTAAAATCTTTTTTCCGTAATATTTCAACAGCTATTTTGCTTCTAATTCCCGATTGGCAGAAAACATAGATTGTTTGATTTTTATCTAGTTTTTCAACTTCTTTTTCCAAATTCATTAGCGGAATCTGAATTTGACGTTTCAAATTTATTTTTGGCGATTCATTAAAATTTCGAACATCTAGAAACAGAACATTTTGATTATTTATTTCATCTAAAACCGAATTAAAATTTACCTCATCAATTTCAGCTTTATTGTATTTTTCTTCAAATGATTCTCTACTTATGTCTTGAGAATCAATTTTATCGAAATCATACTTTTGCTGTTCGTTATTCAGCGTATTATAAACCAGTATTTTGCCGCTGAGAACTTCTCCAATTCCGAGAATCATTTTTAAAACTTCATTTGCTTGAAACATTCCGACAATTCCAACCGAAACACCTAATACTCCAGCTTCTTCACAATTTAATGCATCCAAGTTTTCTTCTGGATACAGACATCTATAACTCGGCCCCTTTTGATAATTGAAAACCGAAACTTGTCCTTGAAACCTGAAAATGGATCCGTAAACCATTGGTTTATTGGTTGCCAAACAAGCATCATTTATTAAGTATTTAATTGCAATATTATCTGTTGCATCAACAATAATCTGATATTTTTCAAATAATGAGAGAGCATTCTTTCCAGATAATTTTTCAGAAATTGCTTTTACTTTAACCAAAGGATTCAGGTCTGAAATCATTGCTTTAGCTTCCTTTGCTTTTGATTTTCCGATAGCATCAGTTTTATAAATCACCTGTCTCTGAAGATTCGAAACCTCAATAACATCATGATCCACAATTCCGATTTCACCAACTCCGGCCGAAGCCAAATAAGGCAGAATTGCAGCGCCCAAACCTCCTGCACCAATTACCAAAACCTTTGATTCTGCTAATTTCTGCTGACCTCCCGCTCCAATTTCAGGAAGGATTATTTGTCTATTATATCGGTTATCTGCATTCATAATTTATCCTCCAGCAAATGGCGGTAATAAAGCTACGATATCACTTGTCTGCAAAGTGTAATCGGATGTTTTTGAAACTATTTTTTGATTGACTGCAACCCTGAAAGTCAGTGATTCGAACTCATATTTTTCATTCAAATCCTGCAAGAGTTTTTGCAATGACAATTCTTCAGAAAAAGATAATTTTTCGTAATCGCATTTTGTTTTTTCGGCGACAGCTCCAAAATATTTAACCTCAATCATTCTTATAAGTTTAAATTCTGAAAAATGAATTCATCGTCAAAATGTTCCTGAAAATAAGAAATCCAACTCGATGTATTTCGTACAACTTCGCCAATAACAATAATTGCGGGCGATGAAATGTTTTTTTCAGCTACCAATTTACTAATTGTATCGATAGTTCCAATTACTTTCTGTTCTGAATTTTTCGTTCCGTTCTGAATAATAGCAATTGGTAGATTGTCATTTCTGTTCTCCTGATAAATCGAAATAATTTCATTCAACTTATGCATTCCCATTAAAATGACAACGGTCGCAGCCGATTTTGAAGCCAGATGAACATCTTTTGATAATTCGTGAGCAGAAGTTGTTCCAGTAATTACCCAAAAACTCTCTGCTACTTTTCGCTGCGTCAAACTAATTCCAACTGAAGCAGGAACTCCCAAAGCCGACGAAATTCCGGGAACAATCGCGGTTTCGATTCCGAAATCTTCTGCAAATTCTATTTCTTCACTTCCTCTACCAAAAACAAACGGATCGCCACCTTTCAATCGCACAACATGTCCATGTGTTTTTGCCATAGAAACAATCAAATCGTTGATTTGGTCTTGCGTGTAAGCATGACAACCTAATCGTTTTCCAACAAAAACAATTTCAGCATTTGATGCATATTCTAATAATTCTTCGTTGACCAAAGCATCATACAAAACTACATCAGCACTTTTTAAAGCTTTTATCGCTTTCATCGTAATCAGTTCAACATCACCTGGGCCTGCGCCTACGATTGTTAACTTGGGTGTTTTTACGTTTTGCATAATCCTTAACTTAAATTGATATTCAGGTCATTTAATTCGTCAGCCGAATTAATATTGGTTAAATGAACATTTTCACTTTCTTCTATATTGATAATCTGATGTGGCAATTTCGACAGCAAATCCATCATTTTTAGTTCATTCGAATCAATCGCTTCTTTAATAACCGGAACAATTTCTTTTGAATAAATCCCAATTAATGGATGTGTTTTACTTTCGGAAGCAAAAACCGTAATTCTGGCTTCTTTTGTATGTTTTGAAATTAATTCCTGCAAAAGTTCAGTTGAAATCAACGGAATATCACAACTCAAAATCAAATTAAACTTAGTTTCCGTATGCCATAGTGCTGTGTAAATTCCGCCCAACGGTCCTTTATCTACAATTAAATCAGGTATTTTTTCATATTCTAAATAATCATATTCTTTTGAAGCCGTAATCAGTTTTATCTGATTGGTTATAGGGAGAATTGCTTGAATAATATGTTCTATGAATGGCTTTTCCTGAAACAAAACCAATCCTTTTTCTGACTGCATTCTGGAGCTTTTTCCTCCGCAAAGAATAAATACTGTTATTTTCATGTTTCTTTTGTTTCAGGTTTCAGGTTTCAGGTTTCAGGTTTCAGGTTTCAGGTTTTGCCAATCTTTGTCCCGACGGTTGAAACCGTCGGCTATGTTTTTATAGCATTCTTTTGAGTTTGATTTTAAAATATAGCCTGAGGTTTCAACCTCAGGAACGCAATCTACATCGACTTAGTTTTTTTAAGGAAAAATCAATTTAACACTTGCCATCAGAATTACGGTTCCTAGAACCATTTTTAAGGTTTTGTTGGAAAAAGAACCGCTTCCATAAAATCCGCCTAACATTCCTCCAACAACTGCAATTGGAACCAGATAAAAACTTTCAATCGGAATTGTTTTCCCTCCTAAAAAGAAACCTAACATTCCGGCAGCTGAATTCACAAAAATGAACAAACTGGAAATCGCCGCCGATTCTTTTACAGATGCCCATCCTAAAAACAATAAAATTGGACTTAGTATAATTCCGCCTCCAATTCCTAACATACCAGATAATAATCCGATGGCAAAACCAATTGCTAAAGCAAAAGGCAGATTGATTTTTACTTCTTCTTTTTCTTTAAAATTAAAAACGCCAAACAATCTCAAAGCGGCAAAAACCAGTACAAGTCCGAGAATGATTTTATAAATCATATTGTCTAGAGTGATAAATCCGCCAATAAATGCTGCCGGAATAGAAGCTATCGCAAAAGGATAAAACAGCTTGGGTTTGAAATAATTATTTCGGTAATAAAATAAGAACGAAATACTCGATACAAAGAGATTCAGCAACAAAGCCGACGGTTTCATAATCGAAATCGGAAAAGCAAAAATGCTCATCAAAGCCAAATATCCCGAAGCGCCACCGTGTCCTACACTGGAATATAGAAAGGCAATTATGATTAATGCAAAACCGAATAAGATTATATTTTCTGATGTTAGCAACATGTTATTTTGTTATTTTTTTTTCAGGTTTCAGGTTTCAAGTTGTTACTTCGTGTCTAAACTTGAACTAAAAATCTATTTTCTTTATTCTATTTTCTATTCTCTTTCTTCTAAAATCTAAAAAGACTAACCAATCGGCAGAACCGTAACCTGATCTTCTTTATTCATCTTTTGAACATCATGATCGATAATTACTAAACCATTTGCAATGGCAAAAGAATTAAGCATTGACGATGCCTGACCTTCTAAAATCGTTACATGGGTTTCGTCATAGAGTGCTTTTAAAAATAATGTTTTACCAGTTTTATTTTCTATATCAGTATTTAATTTCCTAACTATTTTTGGCAGATGAGTGTCTGAAAATCCCATTCGGTTTCTGATAGCTGGATATACATAAATGTAAAAATTAGTCAATGAAGATGCTGGATTTCCGGGTAACGCAAACACAAGTGTATCTTTTTTAGAGCCAAAAAACATCGGTTTTCCGGGTTTTTGGTTGATTTTATAAAAAAGCTCTTCTACTCCATTTGCTAACAATGCTTCTTTTACAAAATCGTAATCACCTACTGAAATACCTCCGGAAATTAAAACCACATCGTTTTTCTGTAGAATTGTTTTTAATGCTTTTTGGGTAGCTTTTAAATTGTCTTTAACGGTATATACTTTTGTTTTTTTGATGCCAATGGTTTGCAACGCTGCCTGAAGCATAACCGAGTTACTTTCGTAGATTTTTCCTTCAGAAAGCTTTTTACCACGCTCTACCAATTCATTTCCAGTTACTAAAATGGCTACCTTGGGCTTTTTATAAATGGAAACTTCTGTAATACCCAAACAGGCTAAAAAACCAATTGCTGCAGGCGTAATTAAAGTATTGGCTTCAAAAACAACATCTTCTTCGTTAATTTGCTCTCCTTTGTTTCTCACATTTGCAAATTGATCAGGCTTTTTTGCAATCAAAATCGAATCGCCATTTACCATGACATCTTCCTGCATTACAACCGTATCAGCATTTTTAGGAACATAAGCTCCAGTAAAAATACGTATTGCCTGATTTTCCTTTAATTTTATATCAGAATGGTCTCCGGCTTGTAAAATCCCAACCACATCAAACTGATGTCTTTCTGAATGAATAAAAGCAAACCCATCCATCGCCGATTGGCGAAATGGAGGCATCGCAATTGGAGCGTATATTGTTTCTGCCAAAACACAGCCAAGAGCTTTTTCAATCGGAACTTTCTTAACAACTGTAATCGAACTGCTGGCTGCCGTAATTTCAAGGGCTTTTTTTACTTCTATCATTTCTTTAGCTATAAAACTAAGTAAAAATACTTATTACAAATATAAGTATTTATAGTTAGCATGAATAAAAAACTTTTATTTTATTTTAAAGTCTATAAAATTACTCTAATTTATTCAAAATCAACTTTAAAATTAAGTGCTAAATTTTATAAAATGATGTTTCAAAAACAATTTCAGCTGACTTATAGCCTGTTCCAAATGAAACTTCCAACCTTTATCATTACAGAAAATAAGTATAAAATACTACAATTTTAAAATCTTAACTCATTAATTTTAACATTTGTCTTATCCCGAAAAATTTCAAATATATCAATATTTATAAGGCCTCAGGCAATACAGAACACACTTCTACTTAAATCCTCTCCATATTTTTTCAAAAAAAAAGCTGTAAACTTTTGGTTTTTATTTTATTAAAATTAACTTTGTCCTATAGAGTTAGTAGAGTTTTAAATATTATTTCGAACCGTAAAAAACTATATTTTGAAAACAACAGAAAACATTTCGTTTTACATTCTTTCTAAAAAAGGCACGCATAACACTTTTTGTTATATGTGCAGCTGTTGTTAATACTCTGTAATTCTTTATTCGTTTTTTTGACGAATTTCAAAATCACCATCAAAAATATTTACTCAAAAACAAAAATCTATCTGATGCATTTATATGCGTTAGTCGGATTGTTGAGACCTAATTTTATAATTCAGAATTAAATAACTAACACTTAAAAAAAACTAAAAATGAAAATAATGCAAACTTGTTGTTGTAAATAAAAAAAGCCATTTCTGCGGCAACAGAAATGGCGAGGCTTAAAGAACATTTATCACTAAATCAAGAACACTTTTAGAGTGCTGTATAAACAGTGCTCAGGGCGTCTTGTTAATTACTTAAAACCAACACAAAGAAATGAAAAATATTTCAAAGATATACACATTGTTATTTCTCCTGCTGCTGACGGCAGGAATACAAGCCCAAAATACCACACCGCTCATTCAGTCCAAACTTGATGGAACTGTAGTCGATGCCATTACAAATCAGCCAATTATCGGTGCTTCTGTAAACATTAAAGGAACAACTCACGGTGTTGTAACTGATGCGGAAGGAAAGTTTTATTTTCAAACCGGACAAAAATTCCCTTACACGCTAATCGTAAGTTATATAGGCTATAAAAAAGCCGAAATTATAGTAGAAAAAAATCCAGTAATCATCAGTTTAAAAGAAGAACGCCAAGAATTGGATGAATTGGTAGTTGTCGGTTATGGAACTCAAAAGAGAAAAGACATTACAGGTTCTGTCGCTTCTGTACCAAAGGCAAATTTATCGCAGGTAACTTCTTCGGCAGACAATCTTTTACGAGGTGCCGTTTCTGGGGTTGTAGTTACACAAAGTTCTGGACGTCCGGGTGCTTCTTCAAGCGTTCGAATTCGTGGAGGAAACTCCATCACAGCTGGTAATGAACCGCTTTATGTTGTTGACGGAATCTTAATTTATAATGATAATGCCAACAGCTCGGCAGGAGTTACTTATGCTGGAGCAAGCGTTAACGTTTTGTCTACCATAAATCCCGCAGATATCGAATCCATTGAAGTTTTGAAAGATGCCTCTGCAACAGCAATTTACGGTTCGCGTGGTGCAAATGGAGTAGTCATTATTACGACTAAAAAAGGAACAAAAGGACAAGACAATATTTCGTACCAAGGTTATTTCGGTTTTCAGAATATCTCAAAAAAACTGAGATTAATGAATGCCAGCGAATGGGCAAGTCTGCGCAACGACGTTCAGGCAAGCATCGGTCAGTCGCCTTCTTTTACTGCGGAACAGATTGAAGCATTCAAAACTTCTGGAAACTACGATTGGCAATCTGCGGCATTTAGAACTGCTGCACCCGTTCAAAGTCATAACTTGTCTTTTTCTGGTGGTGATGAAAGATCTCGATATTCGGTTTCTGCAGGATATTTTGATCAGGAAGGAATTGTTTTGGGTTCAGATTTTAAACGTATTTCTCTTCGCGCCAATTACGAAAGAAACTATTCTCAGAATTTCAAATTTGGTGTGAATGCAAATTACACCTATTCTCTTGCCAACGGTGTAGGAACTGCTGGTAGTGGTCGAACTCCAAATCCAATAGTAGCTGCAGTACTGACAGCGCCAGTTGTTCCAATCAAAAATGCTGATGGAAGTTATAATGTCACTAATAATCCTTACGCAACTTCAGTAAATGGTTACGTTCCGAATCCAATTAACGATTTAGATAATACGACTAATCAAACTAATTTGAACAGAATCCTAACCAGTTTATTCGGCGAATACAAACTCTCTAAAAAACTGACTGCTAAAATTGCGGTAAGCGGTGATGTTTTGAATACAAAACAAAATTATTATGCGCCGTCTAATACCACGACGGGAGCCGGAACAAAAGGTTTAGCTTCAGTAGGAGACCGTTTAGTCGGTTCTGTTCTAAATGAAAACACTTTAAACTACAACACTAATTTCGGCGAAAATCATAAGTTTTCTGCTTTAGGAGGTTATACGCTTCAATACACTAAAGGCGAAGTGGTTAATGCAGGAGCTAATACTTTTGTAAATGATGCAAACTTGTACAATGCACTTCAAGATGGTGTGCCAGTAAAACCATATAGCGAAGCGTATGAAAGCGTTTTAAAATCATGGTTGGCAAGGGTAAATTATTCTTATAAAGGAAAATACAACTTTACGCTTTCAGGACGTGCAGACGGTTCTTCTAGATTTGGTGCTGAATCACTTTGGGGTTATTTTCCTTCTGCAGGATTTTCGTGGAATATTACCGACGAAGAATTTGCCAACAACATCAAAGGCGTAACCGAAGCCAAACTTAGAATTACAGCGGGAACAACAGGAAACCAAGAAATTGGAAATTATCTTTCTCTTGCTTCAATGGGTTCTGTAAACTATTCTTTCGGCGGAACTTTATACACCGGAATCGCTCCTACCCGATTGTCAAATCCGGATTTGAAATGGGAAAAAACCACCCAATATAATGTTGGATTGGATTTATCGTTATTAGACCGAAAAATCAATTTTGTTTTTGATGTCTATTACAAAAAAACAAACGATTTACTAATCAGCGTTCCAGTTCCGTTGAGTTCTGGCTATGCGACTGTTCTTCAGAATATAGGTGGAGTTGAAAATAAAGGTGTCGAGATTGGTTTGACAACTGAAAACGTAAAAACTGAAAACTTTGCATGGAATTCGAATATCGTATTTTCTGCAAATCGAAATAAAGTAACCGAAATTGGAAACGGTGTAAACCAGTTTTTTCCTGTAGTACCAAATGGTTCTTTATTACAACAACAACCTGTAATTGTAAAAGTGGGTCTGCCTTTGGGAACATTCTGGGGTTACAGAACCAACGGAATCTTCCAAACTCAGGAAGAAGTCAATACTCAGCCAAAAATCAACAGTTTGGCCAATACAAGAATTGGAGACAGAAAATATGTTGATACAAATGGCGATGGCGTAATTACTGCTTTGGACAAAGGAAACTTAGGAACGTCTCAACCAAAATTCGTTGGAAGTTTCAGTAACACGGTTTCATACAATGATTTCGATTTGAATTTCTCTTTTCAAGGATCTTATGGAGCTAAAATCTTCAATGCTTTAAATCAGCAATTAGAAATTTCTACTCTTGGAACCAATGCAGCGGCAACTTTAAATGATCGTTGGACTCCAACAAATCCGAGTAATGAAATTCCGAGAGCGACAAGTTCTCCTTTAGGAATTGTTTCTGAAAGATATGTTGAAGATGCTTCTTTCTTACGATTGAAATTAATCACTTTAGGGTACACTTTACCTAAAAGCGTTTCTAAAAAATTGGGAACAAAAAGCGTAAAAGTTTACGTATCTGCTGAAAACTTAATTACATGGACAAAATACACTGGCTATGATCCAGAGGTAAGTTCATACGAACAAAACAACTTATATCCGGGAATTGACTTTGGTTCTTATCCAAACTCTAAAACATTCATCTCGGGCTTGAACGTAACTTTCTAAGTAAAAAAATATCAAAATGAAAAAAATCATTATAACATTCCTTTTAAGTGCCGGCTTATTCGTATCGTGCACAGATCTAGAGGTAACTCCTGCCTCTTTTGTAACCGAAGACAATTATTTTATAACTCAAGATGATGCTGTTGCCAGTGTAACCGCTGTTTATGCATCATTAAGTCTTGATCCTGGCGAGCAGAGCTTGTTTGGTAGAAATCTTTATTTCCTAACCGATATGGCTTCAGATTATGCAGCTGCGGGAGTTTCTGCAACCAATCCGCAGGTAAGGGCTTTGAGCAGTTTGACTCACGACGCGACTTCCGATCGTGTTCAAGTGGCTTGGAGACAGATTTATGCAGGAGTAAACAGAGCCAATGTTGCTATTGATAATATTCCTAAAGTTTCTGGTTCAGATGTAATCAAAACTAGATTGATCAATGAGGCAAAATTTATTAGAGGTCTCTTATATTTTCAGGCTGTTCGTCTTTGGGGCGGTGTGCCGATTGTTTTACACGAAGCAACTTCGATTAATTTAGAAAGTTTAAAAACCAACAGATCCACTGTAGACGAAGTTTACACTCAAATCATAAAAGATTTAACCGATGCCGAAGCTTTACCAAAAACCTATACAACCGCAGATGCGGGTCGCGCTACTTCTGGTGCTGCAAAAGCAATTTTGGCAAAAGTTTACCTGACTCGAAAAGACTGGCCAAATGCCATTGCAAAATCAAGAGAAGTAATTGATGGTGGTTACGGATATGCCTTGTTTGAAGACTTTCAAGATATTTTTACCAAAACTAAAAAGAACGGAAAAGAACATATTTTCTCTGTTCAGTTTGAACCAAATCAGGCAGGAAACGGTTCTAGCGGCAGTACTTTTCAAGCAACTTCTTTTACCGGATTTACAGCAACCGAACCAGCAGACATTATCTCGGATGTTGCTTTGTTTTATGACATTTATGCTTCTGGAGATAAAAGAAGAGATGTAAGTTATGCGAAACAATTGCTGAATCCTACAACAGGAACACTTTATACTTTTCCGAAACCAATCTTCAAAAAATACTTGGATTTAACCAATTTGGCAACTCCATCAAATGTGGCTATCAACTTTCCGGTTATTCGTTATGCAGACATTCTTCTGTCTTTAGCGGAAGCGATAAATGAACAAAACGGACCCACTCCAGAAACTTACGAATTGATCAATCAGGTTAGAAGAAGAGCTTTTGGAAAACCCATTACAACGCCAGATGTAGCGGTTGATTTAGTCGCATTGAATCAAGCGAGTTTTAGAGCCGCAATTCAGGAAGAACGCAAAAAAGAATTCGTTCAGGAAGGACAAAGATGGTTTGACTTAGTAAGATGGGGAACTCTAGTTACAGAAGTAAAAAAAGTAACGGCCAAAAACTCTGTTTCAGAACGAAATAATCTTTATCCGATTCCACAAAGTGAAAGAAACATCAATCCTGACGGTTTACCACAAAATCCTGGATATTAATCAAGAACCTTTAACTATAAAAAAACTATAAAAATGAAAAACTTTAATAATAGCATTAATTTCAAAAGTCCGAAAAAAGGACTTTTGATTACTGCTTTCCTGATTGCACAATTGGGAATAGCTCAGGAAAAAACAGAATTTAAAGGAACAATCGGGAAAACTTTGGCCGATTCAAAAGAATATTGGCCAGAACCTGTAACGGCACCAAAAGGCGCTCCGAACTTAGTTTGGATTTTGTTAGATGATGTCGGATTTGGTGCCGCAAGTGCATTTGGAGGTTTAATAAGTACTCCAACTTTTGATAATCTTGCTAACAATGGTTTACGCTATACTAACTTTCATACTACAGCAATTTGTGCTCCTACCCGAGCCGCTCTATTAACAGGAAGAAATTCTGGAAGGGTTCATGTAAGCGGATTTTCACACACTATTTTGTCAGCTGGTTTTCCAGGTTGGGATGGCAGAATTCCTTCTGATAAAGGAACGATTGCTGAGATTTTACGTGAAAACGGCTATAACACTTTCGCAGTCGGAAAATACGGAGTTACCCCAGATGAAGAAGCAACAGATGCAGGTCCGTTTGACAGATGGCCGACCGGAAAAGGTTTCGATCATTTTTATGGATTCCTAGGTTCTCAGACTGATCAATACAATCCTGATTTGGTCGAAGATCAAGTTCATATTAAACCAGACGGACGCCATTTGAATGAATTGATTACAGATAAAGCCATCAGTTATATTCAGAAACAGCAAAAAGCAGCACCGGGAAAACCATTTTTCTTGTATTATGCGCCAGGAGCTGTTCACGCACCTCATCAGGTTGCTGAAAAATGGGTTGAACCTTACAAAGGAAAATTTGACGAAGGTTGGGATGTTTATCGTGAGAAAGTATTGGCTAACCAAAAGAAATTGGGCGTAATTCCTGCGAATGCTGTTTTGCCTGAACGCAATGCCTTAATTACTGAATGGAAAAAACTAACTCCAGACCAAAAGAAAGTGTACGCAAGATTCATGGAAGTTTATGCGGGATTCCTGACCTACACCGACTATGAGATTGGAAGAGTTGTCGATTACTTAAAACAAAGCGGACAACTTGATAATACTGTGATTTTTGTGGCAATTGGTGATAACGGAGCGAGTAAAGAAGGAACTTTACAAGGAACAATCAGCCAGAGTTTGTTTTCTCAAGGAAAAACAGATGAAGAAAATTTTCAAAGCAATTTGAATAATATTGGAGAAATTGGAACAGCAAAAGGTTTAAATACCAATTATCCTTTAGGTTGGGCGCAAGCAACCAATGCTCCTTTCAAAAATTGGAAACAAGATGCGCATTCTGAAGGCGGAACTCGTAACCCGTTAATTGTTTTTTATCCAAACGGAATTAAAGACAAAGGCGGTATCAGAAACCAATATAGCCACGTAACCGATATTCTTCCAACAACTTTGGATATTGCTGGAATTAAAGCTCCAGAATACATTAAAAATATTAAGCAGGATATTATTCAGGGGTCAACCTTCAAATCTTCTATCGATAATCCAAAAGCAGAATCTTTGCATAAAGTGCAGTATTACTACATTTTTGGAAACAGAGCAATTTACAAAGACGGATGGAAAGCTTCTGCGGCACATTTACCAGATTCTTTCGCTGTTAAAAAATCTATAGGAAATAACGAAAAACCTGCGCCAAGCAATTTTGATACCGATGTTTGGGAATTATACAACTTAAACGAAGATTTCAACGAACGTAACAACTTAGCCAAAAAATATCCTGAAAAATTGGCTGAACTCCAAAAATTATTTGACGAACAAGCTAAAGAAAACAACGTCTATCCGTTGATTGATTGGCAGGATGTTTACAACAGAAGAATTCACAACACAGGAGCCGACAAAGGAAAAACAGTTTCAGATTTAATCAAACAAGCCACTAAACCTGGAGGAAGTTCAAATTAAAAATTTCATACAACCTGCAAGGTTTCTAAAACCTTGTAGGTTTAAATTATAAAAACTAAAAAATAATGACTACAAGGTTTTAGAAACCTAGCAGGAGATAAAACGAATAATTATGAAAAGAGTAGATTATGAAATTATAGGAAAAAAGATTGTCGTTGGGATAATCTTGTTTTTAGTACCACTGGCCATTTTAGCCGGAGGATTAACCATTATTAATCAATTTTTAAAATAAGAAATCATGGCAATAGTTCAAAAAGAAAAATTAACGAGAGACTTAACAATTAGTTTCTTCATTTACGCATTGCCGGTTGTGGCAATTTATCTTTACTTTCAACTGGGCGGTTCCTCTGTAAATGAATCACATTTAACCGTACCCTCATTTTTACAATTTCTACAGCCCGTTTTTGCCAACATCAGGTCTTGGGGATTAATCGTATTTATGATTGTGTTGGGCATCATCGAATTTGCAGCAGGTTTATACGACGACGAATGGACAGGGGAAGAACGCAAAATTGATATTGTTTCTTTCTTGGCGCCAAAATTAATTTTGCCTCCAGTAATTGCTTTTTTCAGTTTGACAGCTTTACCATACCTAATACCAAATCTGGCTAATTCATTATCATGGGTTCCATTTTGGGGAGGATTTTTTCTTATTGCAATTGCAGATGATTTAACGCAATATTGGTACCACAGACTGCATCATCAAGTGCCTTTTTTATGGCGTTTTCACAGAACACATCATTCTGCTCCATATATGGGAATGGCGATGGCTTCTAGACAAAACTTTATCTACACGATTTTCTTTTCACAGATTTATTTGACTGCAACTTTAACGTATTTAGGATTAGGATTACCTGCTTTATTTGTTTTGGTAATTAAAAGTTTTATCACTTTAGGAGCGCATTCAAGCATTGCGTGGGATAAACCTTTCTACAAATACAAAGTTTTACATCCGATTGCTTGGGTTTTAGAAAGATTGATTTCTACTCCTGCAACACATCACGCACATCATGCAGATACAAGCGGAGACGGTGTTGGTCATTTTAAAGGAAACTTCGGAAATATGTTTTTTATCTGGGATGTAATCTTCGGAACAGGATTGATTACTCGTAAATTCCCCGAATCATACGGAACAAAATCATACAAACAAGAAGAATGGTATGCGCAGTTTCTTTGGCCGATTTTTAAATCTAAAAAAGAAGGAAGCTCTCTTGCTGAAGGTGTTTTGTCACTTCCATTAAAACCAAAAGTTGCTCTTGTTGAAGAAAATCCGGTTCCAGCATTAGAATTAGAGCAGGCTCAATAGCAAAATGAAAAAATCTAAACTAAAATTTAGTTTAACAGCAATTGTATTTCTAATTACAATTGCTGTTTTTCCTCAGGGACAAAGCGCAAATCTATTGCTGGATGCTTTTTACACCAAAGTGAAAAATCAAAAACAGCCACAAATAATTGACGCAAGAAGTCCTGAAGAATTCGCTCTTAACCATATCGAAGGCGCTCTAAATTTCAATCTTAAATCAGAAGATTATGAAAAATATGTCGCGAATTTAAATCCCTCAAAACCAGTATTTATTTATTCGATTGCCGCTTATAGAAGCGGACTATTAGCATCCGATCTGGGAAAGAGAGGTTTTACAGAAGTATATATTCTGGAAGGAGGCATTGCCAGCTGGATTGGAGGCGGAAAACCTTTTTACAGCAATCTAAAAAGCAAATTATCATTGGCAGAATACAAAAAGATACTTTCTGAAAATCAATATGTTTTGGTAGATATAGGTTCTAAATATTGCGCAACCTGTAAAACCGTAAAACCAATTTTAGAATCACTGAGAACTCAGTACGGAGAAAAGCTAAAAATCATCGAAATTGAATTAGAAGAAAGCCCGCAGGTTATTGCCGATTTAAAAAACATAAAAGTCTTTCCTACTTTAATTCTCTATCAAAACAGTAACATTATTTTCAAAAAAGACGGTCTAGGCGACTTGAAAAATGATGTTGATCTTGCTTTGGCTTCGAAATGACGAAAATGTGTATAAATCTCTATCCATTCAAAAACCAACCAAAACCAAACTATGGCAACCTATAAAAAAATAACCAAAATTGTTGTCTCTATTTTGATAGTGCTCCTAATTATAGCAGCATTTTTATTTTGGCCTATCAATACTGACGGAAAACTAATTGAAGCCGATAAAATACTAGCCGAAGGCAAAAAAACATTTCTATCACAAAAAGATACTTCCTCTTTAGAGAAAAAGCCTAATATCATTATTTTGCTCGCAGATGACTTAGGCAAATATGATATTTCCTTATATGGAGGAAAATCAGCGCCAACACCTCAGATTGATTCTCTGGCGGCTTCTGGTGTAACTTTTTCAGATGGTTATGTCTCATCTTCTATTTGTTCGCCATCAAGAGCCGGACTCATTACTGGAAGATATCAAGAACGTTTTGGTCATGAATTTCAACCGGGCGATCGTTATCCGAAAAATAATCTGGAATATTATGCTTTCAAATACCTAATCAATACAGATAATTGGCATCTGAATCCTAAAATCACGTATCCAAATAATGCTTCAATTGCCACGCAGGGATTACCGCAATCTGAAATTACTTTTGCTGATTTGGCAAAAAGAAAAGGCTACAGTACGGCTATTATTGGAAAATGGCATTTAGGCCACAACAAGGGCTTTTTTCCTTTGGATCGTGGCTTTGATTATCACTACGGATTTTATCAGGCTTTTTCACTTTTTGCTCCCGAAGATGACAATCCAGACATCGTCAACCATCATCATAAAGATTTTACCGATAAAGTAATTTGGGGACAAGGACGTGTCGGAATTGGAAAAATTCGAAGAGATACCACGATTATTGACGAAAAAGAGTATTTAACCGAAAAATTTGCTGACGAAGCTGAAACTTTCATCGATAAAAACAAAGACAAGCCGTTTCTACTTTACATTCCGTTCAATGCGCCGCATACGCCATTTCAGGTGCGTAAAAAATATTATGATCGTTTTCCGAATGTAAAAGACGAAAACAAACGTGTTTATTTTGCAATGATAAGCGCTTTAGACGATGCAATCGGTAGGATTCGTGCAAAAGTGAAAAAAGAAGGACTTGAAGAAAATACTTTGATCATTTTTGCCAGTGACAACGGAGGAGCCGATTACACTTTTGCAACGACAAATGCACCTTTAAAAGGTGGCAAGTTTTCACATTTTGAAGGTGGTGTAAATGTTCCTTTTGCACTTTCGTGGAAAGGGAAAGTCAAACCGAATACCGTCTATAAAACGCCTGTAAGTACGCTTGATATTTTTACCACAATTGCTGCTGCTATTCATTCCGATCTTCCAAAGGACAGAATCTATGATGGCGTCGATTTAATTTCGACCGTAAATGAAAATAAAGAAGCCCATAAGAACCTTTACTGGCGTTCAGGTGATGCAAAAGCCATCAGAAGTAGTGACTGGAAACTAATAATTAGCGGCAAAACACATGAAAAATGGCTTTATAACCTTGCTTCAGACAAATCTGAAAAAACTGATTTGGCAGCAAAAAATCCTGAAAAAGTAAAAGAATTGGAAGATGCTTTAAAAAACTGGGAAAAAGGCCTTGTAAAACCTCTGTGGCCAAATCTTATGCATTATGAATTCGACTTTGGAAAACAAAAATACTTTGTCGATTTATAATTTCATATAACCCTGCAAGGTTTCCAAAGCCTTTTAGGTTTCTTTTTATTTATCCAAATTAATAATTAATGGCTGCAAGGTTCTGAAAACCTTGCAGGAAAACTAAAATAAAATGTCAACCTCAACAAAATTTACCATTCACGAAGATTGGACTGTCGTTATTCTGAGTTTTCTCATTATCGGAATCTCTCTTTTTATTTTTATTCCCGAAGTTCCAGTTTTCAGCTGGTCAGATACTGGTGATTTAACAGCAAAAGTATTTAATTTCAAAAACCTTAAAATTATTTTTATCCAATTTATATATTTAATTTTTATCGGAACATTAGGTGTGTTTTTAATCGGAAAGTCGGTTAAGTATTTTTTGTTTACTTTTCCAGCGCTATATTTCTTAACATTGGTCGCTCTTCTCTTGGCTGGAAATTCGGCAATAAAATCGGTTAATCTCGAAGCGGTAATTTTTAGTTTACTAATTGGTCTGGCTATTGGTAATTTTTTCAAACTTCCAGAATGGTTCCGAGCAGCACTTTCAACAGAAGTTTTTGTAAAAATCGGATTGGTTTTATTAGGCACCAGCGTAATTTTTTCGGATATTTTAAAAGCCGGTTCACTCGGATTAATTCAGGCTTTATTTGTCGTTTTATCAGTTTGGTATTTTGCATTCTGGCTCTGCCGAAAATTAAAAGTCGACGATGAATTGGCTATGATGATTTCAAGTGCCGTTTCCATTTGCGGTGTTTCTGCCGCAATTGCTACTTCAGGCGCAATAAAAGGCGATGCAAAAAAGCTGTCTTATGTCATTTCAATTGTCTTGATTACGGCAGTACCCATGATGATTTTCATGCCTTTAATTGCCCAATATTTCAATTTTCCCGAAGAAGTAACTGGAGCCTGGCTTGGAGGCAGCATAGACACATCTGGAGCCGTAGCTGCTTCTGGAACTTTGGTTGGAGAAACAGCTTTAAAAATCAGTACGATTGTAAAATTTTCTCAAAATGTATTATTAGGATTAGCAGCCTTTGCCATTTCGGTATATTGGACATATTCACAAAATGCATCATCTGAAACCGTTGAATCAAAACCGACTTTAAAAGTAATTTGGCAACGTTTTCCAAAATTCGTAATTGGATTTATTACGGCTTCTCTGCTGTTTTCATTCCTAATTACCGCAGAAACTAGAGATAATGTAAAAGACAGTTTGAAAAATCTTCAAGGAATCTGGTTTGCTTTGGCTTTTACAAGCATTGGTTTGGAAACCAATTTTAAAGATCTTCTTGCCAACAACAGCCGCAAACCCTTATATGCCTTTTTACTTGCACAATTATTCAATATTATCATTACACTGATTATCGCTTTTTTCCTTTTTAGTTAAAAATTTATCTGCCGTGAATTACAATATGTTTTTTGCATTTAATCATTTACAAATGATAAAGCTTAAACCATTTATAAAATAAAAAAGAGTTTGCAATCCATGCATTCTCTATTATGAGATAATTACTTTTTTTGATATTTTTAGTAATTATAGCCAGAAAGCGATTGTTGCAAAGCAGTCGCTTTTTCTTTTTGCATACATAAAACCAGTATTAACTTCTTTAGCAAAATTGCAGCTTTGCAGTTTACGTAAAAAAAACAGCAACAAAACACAAATCTCACCAAATAACAATGCAAAAATCGACAAACACACAAAAACAACGACAAATGTGACAATTATCCGCAAAAACATTAAAAACATTAACATTAATTTAAGATATTTGAGATAACTAATTTAAATCAGAAGAACAATGAAAATTAAATTAAAGCAATTTATGCTTCTACTATTTGTATTTTTTGTACAAATAGCGACAGCACAAGATGGAACGGTTTCCGGAAAAGTTACCGATAAAACAGGACTTCCTATCCCGGGTGCAAATGTTATTTTAAAGGGAACTAATGTAAGCACTCAGACAAATTTTGATGGAGAATTTACTATCAATGCTAAAGAAGGGCAAACTTTAGTAATTTCTTACCTTGGAATGCAGACCATCGAGGTCCAAGCATCAAAAGCCTTAAAAATTTCACTTCAGGATGCTTCCAATGAGTTAGAAACCGTTCTTGTAGTAGGATACGGAACACAAGTAAAAAGAAAATCTACTGATAATATAGCTCGTGTAACTGCTAAAGATATCCAGCAGGTTCCAGTGGCAAACGTACAAAATGCCTTAGTAGGTAAACTGGCTGGGGTGCAGATAACACAAACGAATGGAAAAGTAGACGGAGGCGTAAAAATTCGCGTTCGTGGTGCGGCGAGTATCAGTGCAGGAACAGATCCATTATATGTTTTAGACGGTATTCCGCTTATCACTTCAAACGAGTCTACCAATGGAGCTCCAACCAATCCATTACTGACTTTAAGCCCAAATGAAATAGAATCTATTGATGTATTAAAAGATGCTTCGTCGGCCGCTATTTACGGTGCGCGAGGAGCAAACGGAGTTGTAATCATTACTACCAAAAAAGGAAAAGACGGAAAAGGGACTTTTTCTCTTAACTTTTCTCAAGGTGTGAGTACAGCAACAAACAAAAAGAAATGGCTGAATGCAGATCAGTATGTTGAATTGTTTACAGAAGCTTCTATAAACGGAACCGGAGATGCGGCCGAAGCAGAAAGCACTTTCGATTTTCTTGCACAGGGAACAGACTGGAGAAGCAGACAGGTAAATACTGACTGGCAAGATCTTGTTTTACGTGACGGACTTACAACAGATGCAGATTTTTCTGTTTCTGGTGGAGATGCCAAAACGAAATACTTTTTCTCTGGAGCATATAATAACACAAAAGGTATTGTAGTAAATAATGATTTACAAAGAATAACAGCGAGAACCAACCTTTCTCACAAAGTTTCTGATCGTTTTACTGCTGGAATGAATTTAAGCTTTTCAAGATCTGAAATAGATCGTGTACAGGATGATAACGCCTTTACGACACCACTTCAGGTTGTAGCGCAATCACCATTGTCTCAGGCTCGTTTAGATGACGGAAGCGCAAATCCGAATACACTTTATGCGAATTACTTCTTAGCGGCTGATAATTCATTCTGGAAAACCATTATGAGAAGACTTACAGGAAAAGTATTTGGCGAATACCAGCTTCTTTCTTCATTAAAATTCAATTCTGATTTTGCTTATGACCTTCTTTCTCAGACAGAAGATTACTGGCAGGGGAAAAATGCACCGTTTATGGCAACAGATGGCGAAGTTTATGCGACATCCGTAAACAACGAAACGTACATTTTTAGTAACTACTTTAGTTTTGACAAAACATTTGCCGAAAAACACACTATAAATGCCGTTGTAGGTATGGAATTCAATAAATACCACAGAAGATACCAGTCTGTAACCAGTATTTATTTCCCAGACGATTCTTTCCAGACGATTGATGGAGGTGCCGAAGTTAACGCAGGAGAAGGAAGAGAAACCGGATATACTTTTGTTTCTCAATTTGGAAGACTTAATTATTCGTTTGCAAATAAGTACTTATTTAAAGCAAGTATTCGTCGTGATGGTTCTTCACGTTTTGGAAAAAATGAAAGATTCGGGATTTTTCCCGCGTTTTCTGCAGGATGGATTATTTCTGAAGAAAGTTTCTTAAAAGAAAACAAAACATTGTCATTCTTAAAATTAAAAGGAAGTTGGGGAAAACTAGGAAATGCTGAAATTGAGAACTTTGCTTCTCGTCAGTTATATGAGTCTAATCCTTATAATTTAAAATCAGGGCTTACTTTTTTTCAAGCCGGAAATGATAATTTAACTTGGGAAAAATCAACTCAGGTAGATTTTGGAGTAGAATTTGGTTTATTTGATAGAATCAATGTCGAAGTTGATTACTACAACAAAACTACCGACGGATTATTGTTTGAAGTTCCTTTAGCGATAAGCTCAGGAGCAAGTACTATCAATAAAAATGTTGGTAAAATTGAAAGTAAAGGTTTCGAATTTACTTTAAACACTAAAAATTTTAGTACCGAAAACTTTACTTGGAATACTAGCTTCAATATTACAACCAATCAGTCAAAAGTATTGTCAATGCCAAATGGCAAAGACATTGTGACAACCTATACCATTAACAGAGTCGGCGAAAATATTTCTTCTTTTTACCTTGTAGAATATGCTGGAGTTGACCCTGCAAACGGAGATGCGCTTTTCATAAAAAACACTGTAAATCTTGATGGTACAATTGACAGAAGTACTACAAACGATTACAGCCAGGCAAAAAGAGTTGTTGCTGGAAATCCTTTCCCAGAATTAATGGCAGGTTTAACCAACACTCTGAATTACAAAGGATTTGATTTAACTTTTACTTTTCAGGGAGAATGGGGAGCTAGCATCTATAATTCAGCCGGAAGATACCAATCTGTAGCTGGAGATTATTTTGACAACCAGACTGCTGATCAGTTGAGACGCTGGCAGAATCCGGGAGATATTACAGATGTCCCTCAGGCTAGATTATACGGCAGCAACGGAACAGGTGATTCTACAAGATTTCTTGACCAAGCAGATTTTATTCGTCTAAGAAACTTAACTCTTGGGTATACACTTCCAAAAACAATTCTTAAAGAAGCGGGAATCAGCAGTGTTCGTTTGTATGCAACAGGAGTAAACTTACTTACTTTTACCAAATACAACGGTACTGATCCAGAAGCCAGAAGAGATGATACAGGAATCGGAGAAGATTTTTATTCTGCTCCACCTGCGAGAACAATTGCTTTAGGTGTAAATCTTAATTTTTAAAAATACAACAAATGAAATCATATAAATATATCTTACTTTTTCTCTTCACAGCTTTTTTGACGAGTTGTGAAAATGAGCTGGAAATTGACCCGCAACAAAGTCAGGATTCCGATATTACGTTAAGTACCGAAGGAGGTATTACCAATATTCTGAACGGAGCTTATGCCCTTGTTGCAGATGCAGATGTTTACGGAGGACGAATGCTTGTATCTGGAGATTTAATGGCGCAAACTGGAGTTACTGCCACAACCGATTTTAGATGGAGAGGAACCTACGGAGAGTTTAGACAGATGTACACTAAAACGATCCTTACAGATAATGCTTTTGTTAGACAAATATATAAGCGTTGTTATGACATTATCAACGCAGGAAACATTGTAATAGAAAATATTGACAAAGTAAAAGATCCTGATAAACAAGCCCGAATGATTGCGGAAGCAAAATTCTTAAAGTCATTGGCTTATTTTGATCTGGTACGCTTTTTTGCCCAACCGTATGAAGCCGGTAAGCAAAATACGCAGCTTGGAGTTATTATCAGACCAAATGCTATCTACGATTATAATTCTGATTTATCTAAAGAAAGAAGCACAGTCGAAGAAGTATATGCCTTGGTAATTTCAGGTTTAAATGATGCTTATGACAATCTACCAGAAGAAAACAGCTTTTATCCTGATAAATACGCAGCAAAAGCATTATTGGCAAGAGTATATCTGCAACAGCAAAATTATGAAGCAGCAAGAGATGCCGCTGATGAAGTAATAAGCGACAGTGGTAGAGCATTGTCTAACACTTATGCAGGAGCCTTTAATCATGACGTGAATCAAATTGAAGATATTTTTGCTGTACAGATTACAAAACAGACAGGAGAAAATGAAATTGTAGTAATGTACGCTTCTGAAGGCAATGGAGGACGCGGAGGTGATATCGAAATCAGAAATACATACCTAGATAAGTTTACAGATCCTAATGATGTAAGAGCTAATTTTAATTATGTGAATGATGACAACGGAAGATTATTAACCTCTAAATACACCAATCAGTTTGGCGATGTCGGAATTATTCGTCTTGCCGAAATGTATTTGATCAGAGCCGAAAGCAACTTTAGATTAGGCACAGCTGTTGGAGATACTCCGTTAAATGACATCAATTTAATAAGATCCAGAGCTAACGCGACTAATTTTATACTAATTACGCTTGATGATATTTTAGCAGAACGCGAGTTAGAATTGGCTATGGAAGGATTTGCTATTCATGACCTGAAAAGAACCAAAGGTTCTATTGATGTAAATGGAGACGGCTCAGTATTGATTCCTTACAACGATAATAAATTAGTATTCCCAATTCCGTTAAGAGAAATGGATACAAATGGTAAAATAACCCAGAATCCAGGCTATGGAAGTTAGTTTTTAGTTGTAAAAAAGTAACAGAGTAACAAAGGTTCAAAGTGACAAAGGTTCAAAGGTTTATACTATTCTATAAATCTTTGAACCTTTATCTTTTAAAAGACTTTGAATCTTTGAACATTCCCAATTCCGTTACAAAAAATAGATATTAGCACAGAATCCTCCTCGCTACGGAAGTCAGTTTTTAGTTCCAAAAAAAAATAACAGAGTAACAAAGCGACAAAGGTTCAAAGGTTTATACTATTCTATAAACCTTTGAGCCTTTATCTTAAAAAAAAACTTTGAACCTTTGTCACTTTGAACCTTTGCCTCTTAAAAAAAATATCTAAAATCGTTCAAAGACTTTTCTATAATTTGAATACATTCCTGAATTTGTTCTTCTGTCATAACCAAAGGCGGTGCCAGACGTATTTTATTTCCATGCGTTGGTTTAGCAAGCAAACCATTATCTCTAAATTTCAAACATATTTCCCAAGCCAAATCAGAATTTTCATCACAGTTGATGACAATGGCATTCAAAAGTCCTTTACCTCTAACCAGTGTAATCAAATCATTCTTAGAGGCGATTTCATTAAGGCCCTTTCGAAGAATGGCTCCAAGTTTTTCTGCATTTTCAGCAAGTTTTTCATCCCTCACCACTTCAAGAGCTGTAATGGCTACTGCCGCCGCAACAGGATTTCCTCCAAAAGTAGAACCATGTTGTCCCGGTTTAATTACATTCATTATTTCATCATTACATAAAACTGCAGAAACCGGATAAACACCACCAGAAATTGCTTTTCCTAAAATCAAAATATCAGGTTGCACGTTTTCGTGGTGAACCGCAAGTAATTTCCCAGTACGAGCGATTCCGGTCTGTACTTCATCGGCAATAAAAAGAACATTATGTTTTTCGCACAATGCTTTCGCTTTTGCTAAATAACCTTCAGACGGAACATAAACACCAGCTTCTCCCTGAATTGGCTCAACCAAGAATCCTGCAATATTTTTAGATGAATTTAAAGCATTTTCAAGCGCTTCAAGATTGTCGTATTCTATTTTTATAAATCCGTCAGTAAAAGGTCCGAAATTTTTACGCGCAGTTTCATCATTAGAAAAAGAAATTATGGTTGTAGTACGCCCGTGAAAATTATTCTCACACACAATCACTTGTGCCTGATTTTCAGGAATTCCCTTTACTTCATAAGCCCATTTTCTGCAGACTTTCAATGCCGTTTCTACAGCTTCGGCACCAGTATTCATTGGAAGAACTTTATCAAAACCAAAATATTTAGTTACAAATTCTTCGTAATTTCCAAGTTTATCATTGTAAAAAGCACGTGAAGTCAAAGTCAGTTTTTGAGCCTGATCGATCATAGCCTGAACAATCTTAGGATGGCAATGCCCTTGATTTACTGCCGAATAAGCCGAAAGAAAATCAAAATATTTTTTCCCGTCAACATCCCAAACATATACTCCTTCTCCCCTTTCTAAAACCACAGGAAGCGGATGGTAATTATGAGCTCCATATTTATTTTCTTTTTCAATCAAAATTTCAGACTTTGATGAAAGTGCTTTTTCTGTATCAATCATAATTTATTGTTTTAGAAACACAAAAGTAACAAAATTAATTTATTTAAAACCTAAAAATATGTTTTTTGACTTTAAAAACAGCTAAACAAAGTCAAATATGAATTTTAAACATCAAAAAAAGCAAATCCGAAACCTTGGCAAAATCTCTTTCTTCTTTATTTATTGAAAAAAATAATTACTTTTATAAAAAAGAGAAATTTCAACTTATGGATAATTTAGACGATTTTGATATTAATATTCTAAAAGAATTAGAAAGAGACGGCAGAATGGCATTTTCCGCTATAGCGACCAATTTAAAGATTTCAAATACAATGGTGCACCAGCGCATCAACAGAATGACCGAACAAGGCATCATAAGCGGAATTAAGCCTATTATCCAGGAAAAAAAGATAGGATACGACTGGGCATCTTTTACCGGAATTTCGTTAAACAAAGATTCCGATTCAGACCGCGTAATACAGGCCTTAAAAGAGATTCCCGAAATCACAGAATGTTATTATGTAACGGGTTCATTTACACTTTATATCAAAATAATCGCAAAAAACCATGAGCACATGCGAAGCATTTTGTACGAAAAAATCGATAGTATTCCCGGAATTGCCAAAACCGATTCGATTATAGAATTAGGCTGTGCCTTTAAACGAAACATTACCTTATAAAACGTTTTTAAAAGTAAAACCATGAACAATTTCTCCGTTTTTCGTCTGTTATTTTTTTCGATGTTTTTCTGTTCCTTTTTTTCAGAAGCTCAGAATCCTAAAGGAAAATTATTTATCATCGGCGGCGGAGATCGTTCTGACGAATTGATGAAAAAGGTTTTGGAAGTCGCCCAACTTGGACAAAAGGATTTTATTGCCGTTCTTCCGATGTCCAGCGAAGAACCCGACAGTTCTTTTATCTTCTTCAAAAATCAAATGGTAAAACTTACGCCACATCCGATTGTGATGCTCAATTTCAATAAGGAAACGGCTCAAAATAAAAAACTTACCGACTCGCTTCAAAAAGCAAAATTGATTTTTATAAGCGGCGGCGACCAAACTCGTTTCATGTCTGTGGTGCATAATACTCCTATAAAAACGGCTATTTTAAAAGCTTACGAAAACGGAAGCACCATTTCGGGTACCAGCGCCGGTGCGGCCGTGATGTCTGAAAAAATGATTACCGGAAACCAAAAACTAGAAAAGGAATATTCAGGAACTTTTGACAACATTCGTTATGATAATCTAGAAACTTCTGAAGGATTAGGTTTATTGAAAACAGCCGTGATTGACCAGCATTTTCTTAAACGTAACCGCTACAATAGACTTCTTTCTGCATTGGTCGAATTTCCATCGCTAACGGGAATCGGAATCGATGAAAGTACCGCGATTATAGTTCGAAACAATGAAGTAGAAGTAACCGGAGAAAGTGAAGTTATTGTAGTTCGAAATCCGAAAGGTATTTTAAAATCGAAAAAAAACAACCTCATTTCTATCGAAAGCCTGCAAATGAGCATTTATACTTCGGGTCAAAAATTTAAAATTAAATAATCATGTCTGATTTTATTCGCAGAGCGAAAATTATTACTGCACTGTTTTTTATAAGTTTCTTTGTTAATGCACAGAAAATTAGTCTAAAAGAAATTGACCGTTTAGAAAAAGCAGCAAAACAGGTTACAATAATCAGAGACAATTGGGGAATTCCGCATGTTTATGGAAAAACTGACGCAGATGCTGTTTTTGGACTTTTGTATGCACAATGTGAAGATGATTTTCAGCGTATTGAAATGAATTATATTGAAAAACTCGGACGCCTTTCTGAAGTAAAAGGACAGTCGGTTTTGTACAATGATCTTGAAATTCGGCTTTTGATTGATACCGAAGAAGCAAAAGAAGATTATAAAAAAGCACCAATTTGGCTTAAAAAACTCCTAAACAGTTATGCAGATGCAATCAATTTTTATCTCTACAAACATCCCGAAGTAAAACCAGCCCTTTTAACTCATTTTGAGCCTTGGTTTCCTCTATTATGGACCGATGGAAGCATCGGAGCAATCAGCACGGCAGATCTTTCTACAGCAGAATTAAAAGCATTTTACTCTGGAAATAAAGACAAGGTTGCTTATGTCGAAAGAGAAAAATACGTCCAAACCGGATCAAATGGTTTTGCTTTTGCACCATCCAAAACAACTAGCGGCAATGCAATTTTGTATATTAATCCGCATACCACTTTTTATTTCAGGCCCGAAGTTCAGATTTCCAGCGAAGAAGGTTTAAATGTTTATGGAGCCGTAACTTGGGGACAGTTTTTTGTTTATCAGGGTTTCAACGAAAACTGCGGTTGGATGCATACTTCATCAAATGTAGATGTTGCAGATATGTACGCGGAGAAAATCAGTTCAAAAAAAGGAAAATATTATTATGAGCTTGACAAGAAACTATATCCTGTAAAAGAAAAACAAATCACTATAAAATATACCGAAAACGGAAAATTGCATTCTAAAGAATTTAAAACGTTTTTTACCAACAAAGGTCCGGTAATGGCAGAAAGAGACGGAAAATGGATCAGCTTAAAATCGATGAACCGCTCCATGACCAGTTTAATCCAAAGCTGGACACGTACCAAATCCAAGTCTTTTGAAGAATACAAAAAAGCTATGGATTTAAAAGCAAATACTTCCAACAACACCGTTTATGCCGATAACAAAGGAAACATTGCCTATTGGCATGGAAATTTTATCCCGATAAGAGATAAAAAACTAAACTGGTCAAAAGTAATGGATGGATCTGTCTCAGCCACGCAATGGCATGGACTTCATGAAGTAAACGAAACCGTTCATGTATACAATCCTTTAAACGGCTGGCTACAAAATTGCAATTCGACACCTTTTACTTCGGCTGGAAAAAACAGTCCGAAAAAAGAAAATTTCCCGCCTTATATGGCGCCTGACGGAGAAAACTTTAGAGGTATCAATGCAGTACGAATTTTTGAAAATCCTGAAAAATATACATTAGACCAAGTTATAGCAAAAGGCTACGATTCGAAATTATCTATTTTCGAAATTTTGATTCCAAATCTTAAACGCGTTTTTGAAACCATTAAATCAGATTATCCAAATTATGACGAATTAGCGCAAGCAGTATCCATCATGAGTAATTGGGATTATTATGCAAACGAGAATTCTGTTCCTGCATCGCTGGCAATCGAATGGGCATACAAACTTGATCCTATAATTCAAAAAGCGTATGTAGACGAAGGAGAACCCGATCAGGTGGCAAACACTTTAAATTTTGCCAAAAAAGCTACTGCCGAACAAATGATTCCACAGTTGCAGAGTGTTTTAAACGAATTAAAATCAAAATGGGGAACTTGGCAGGTAAAATGGGGAGAAATTAACCGTTTTCAGCGTAACAGTGGTGACATTAATTTAAAATACGACGATAATCTGTCAAGTCTGCCAATCGGTTTTGGGCCAGGCTCTTGGGGAAGCCTTCCTTCCTTTAAAAGCAATTATCAGAACAATTCTAAAAAAAGGTATGGCTATAACGGAAACAGTTTTGTCTGTGCGGTAGAATTCGGTTCAAGAATAAAAGCTAAATCACTCTTAGCGGGCGGAAACAGTGGCGATAAAAACTCAAAACATTTTGACGATCAATCAGAAATGTATCAACAAGGAAAATTTAAAGATGTATTGTTTTATAAAGAAGATGTAGAAAAAAACGCTGAAAAGACCTATCATCCGGGTCAATGATCCCTCTTAAACTAAATTGTTAAATAACCTCGTAAGAAATAGCTTTCGAGGTTTTTTTGTAACATAATATTTCTGATATTTGTTAAAAATTGTAAAAAATGAAAAATACAGCTACATTTATAATTGCAACCTTATTGTTTTCTACTACAATCATGGCACAACTAAAACCTGTAAAATATTCCGAAGGTAATCAGTCACTTAACGGATTATTTGTAAAATCTGCAAAGAAAAACACTCAAAATCCTGGAATCTTACTTCTTCCGGCTTGGCTTGGAATTGACAAGGCATCTAAAGATATTGCGGAGAACTTATCTAAACTTGGTTATCATGTTTTTATCGCTGATATTTACGGAGAAGGAAATTATCCAAAAAACACTTCCGAAGCTGGAAAACAAGCTGGTTTCTATAAAAAGAATTACGAGGCATATCAAAAAAGAATCGATGCTGCCTTACAAGAATTAGTAAAATCGGGAGCCAATGCAGATAATATCGTGGCAATCGGATATTGCTTTGGAGGAACAGGAGTTCTTGAAGCCGCACGAGGCCATTTGAATGTAAAAGGAATCGCTTCTTTTCATGGCGGTTTAGGAAAAGATGCCAGCCGTGCTGCGGAACCGTTCACTGCAAAAGTCTTGATTTGTCATGGTGCCGATGATCCTTTTGTTCCGAAAGAAGAAATTACCGCTTTCCAGCAGGAAATGCGCGATACCAAAGCCGATTGGCAGATGATTTATTATGCAAATTCGGTACATTCATTTACGAATCCGGAGGCAGGAAACGACAATTCTAAAGGCGCTGCTTATAACGCTTTGGCTGCCAAAAGATCTTTTGATCACTTACAGCTTTTCTTAAACGAAGTTTTAAAAAAATAATACCACCAAATCCCACCAAAGACAAACCAATCAAACCAATTCAATGTCACATAACACAATTAGAAAAGACAAAACCTGTTTGAACTGCAGGCATGTGGTCGAACAAAAATTCTGCCCAAATTGCGGACAAGAAAACAGCGAAAGCCGAAAAACTTTCCATCACTTATTTGTTCATTTCTTCGAAGATTTAACGCATTACGAAAATGCTTTTTGGAGAACTATTCGCAATCTGCTTTTTAAGCCTTCAACGCTTACTAAAGAATACCTATCAGGAAAACGCCTTTCTTATTTAGCTCCAGTCAGGCTTTATATTTTTATCAGTTTTATCACTTTCTTGCTAATTGCTTTGTTTCCAAGTAAAACAAAAGACAGTTTAACAAAAGGTGAAAAAGAAATCACATCAAACTTTGAAAGTTCAGAAAAAAACGGTTTAAACAGTAATAAGAAAAAATACTTTCAGCTAAAATCGATGAAAGAAATTGATTCTATACAGAAATATGGAAAAGAAAGTGAGAAACTAAATGCTTTTAGTTATTGGGTTTATGAGAAAGCAGTGCATGTTACGGAAACCAACACAAAAAAGGAAATAATCGAAAAATTCGTAGAATCTTTTTTCCATAATATACCGAAAATCCTTTTTATTGTAATGCCTTTTTTTGCTTTTTTTCTTTGGCTTTTTCACAATAAAAAGAGATGGTATTATTTTGACCACGGTATTTTTACACTCCATTATTTTTCGTTTTTACTACTTATGTTTCTTATAATGTTCATTATCGACAGAATTATTGGCTCTTTTGGAGAAGACAGTCCGTTAAGCCTTATATCAAATATCACTACTTTTGTCGGAACTGTCTGGATGTGCTACTATTTCTACCCTGCGCATCATCGTTTTTATGGAGAATCAAGGACAGTCTCATTTGTTAAAAGTGTACTATTATTCTTTCTAAACTCTATATTTATACTATTTTTACTGACGGCTTATGTCCTATACATATTTATTAATTTACACTAACAATCTAGAATGAAAAAATTACTGATTTTATTATTAATCGCTTCTGCGTTTTCATGTAAAAACACGCAGTCTGTTGGCTCAAAAGACAATTCTGATCCAACAAAATACATGAAACTCATTACGCAGAAGGACCTTAAAACAATGTTATACGTTATTGCTTCTGATGAAATGGAAGGCCGCGAAACGGGTTCTGCAGGACAGAAGAAAGCAGGCCTTTATATGATTGAGCAATACAAAAAGAATGGCATCTCTTTTCCAAAAGGAGCTTCAGATTACTATCAGCATATTCCTGCCTCTTATTTAAACGCAAGACGAAATCAAAATCTTCCTGATTCTGAGAACATTTGGGCTTTTATAGAAGGTTCTGAAAAACCGGATGAAATTTTGGTAATCTCTGCGCATTATGACCATGTTGGAATTAAAGATGGAGAAGTTTACAATGGAGCAGACGATGACGGTTCAGGAACAGTTGCTGTTATAGAAATGGCTAAAGCTTTCGCTAAAGCAAAAAAACAAGGACACGGACCAAAACGTTCTATTTTGTTTCTTCACGTAACTGGAGAAGAACACGGCCTTCACGGATCTCGTTTTTATTCTGAAAATCCATTGTTTCCTATAGCAAATACAATAGCTGACATCAACATTGACATGATTGGTCGTCGTGATGTTGAGCATGCTAATACAAACAATTACGTTTATGTAATCGGTGCCGACAGATTATCATCTGAACTGCATAAAACTGTTGTGGATCAAAATGACAAATACATTAAAATGGATTTGGATTTCAAATTTAACGACCCGAAAGACCCAAACCATTTCTACGAACGTTCTGACCATTACAACTTCGCAAAACACGGAATCCCATCTGTTTTCTTCTTCAACGGAGTTCACGAAGATTACCACCAAAAAGGCGACGAACCTCAAAAAATCGAATACGACGCTTTAACAAAAAGAACACAACTAGCCTTCGTAATCGCTTGGGATTTAGCCAACAGAGAAAATAGACCGATAGTTGATAAAAAATAGGAACCTATTTTAGGAGCAAAGGTTCAAAGCAACAAAGATTTTAAGTTACCAGATAAAACAAAAAAGGATGAGTTTTTAATAAACTCATCCTTTTTTGTTTTTATAGATTCACAGTAAAAAAACTCTGAACCTTTGTTACTTTGAACCTTTGTTCCTTACTTAGTCATTCATAGAAATCAAAAACTCTTCGTTGTTTCTAGTTTTCTTGAAACGGTCGTTTACGAAATCCATAGATTCAACTGGGTTCATGTCTGAAAGGTACTTACGCATGATCCACATTCTTTGTAATGTTTTTTCATCTAACAATAAATCATCACGTCGTGTGCTTGATGATGTAAGATCGATAGCAGGGAAAATACGTTTGTTGGCAATCTTACGGTCTAACTGAAGCTCCATATTACCGGTTCCTTTGAATTCTTCAAAAATAACCTCGTCCATTTTAGAACCCGTTTCAGTTAAGGCAGTTGCGATAATACTTAACGAACCTCCATTTTCAACATTTCTTGCGGCTCCGAAGAAACGTTTTGGTTTTTGTAATGCGTTGGCATCCACACCTCCACTCAATACTTTTCCTGATGCAGGCTGAACCGTATTGTAAGCTCTTGCCAAACGTGTAATCGAATCCAAAAGAATAACAACATCATGTCCGCATTCTACTAAACGTTTTGATTTTTCGAGCACAATGTTAGCAATTTTAACATGTTCTTGCGGTTCTCTGTCAAATGTTGATGCGATAACCTCACCTCGTACGCTTCGTTGCATATCTGTAACCTCCTCAGGACGCTCGTCTATCAAAAGAACGATTAAATACACTTCTGGATGATTTGCTGCGATGGCATTTGCAATGTCTTTTAAAAGCATTGTTTTACCTGTTTTTGGCTGTGCCACAATCATTCCACGCTGCCCTTTTCCGATAGGAGAAAACAAATCAATAATTCGGGTTGATATAGAACTGCCTTTTTCGGCTAATTTGAATTTTTCTGAAGGAAAAACAGGCGTCAAGTGCTCAAAAGAAACCCTATCGCGAACTACTTGCGGATCGTGTCCGTTGATTTTAAGTACACGAACTAAAGGAAAAAATTTCTCTCCTTCTTTCGGAGGACGAACAACTCCTTTTACAGTATCTCCGGTTTTTAAACCAAATAATCTAATCTGCGAAGTTGATAAATAAATATCATCTGGAGAAGCTAGGTAATTATAATCTGATGAACGTAAAAAACCGTAGCCGTCTGGCATCATTTCAAGAACGCCTTCGCTTTCTATAATTCCGTCAAATTCAAAATCTGAATCTCTGAAATTATTGCTTTTTTTGTTTTTATGATTAGGATTTTGATTATTGTTGTTGTTTCCGTTTCCGTTCCCGTTTTGATTCTGATTTGGGTTTTGGTTCTGGTTTTTATTTTGATTCGGATTGACCTTTTTAGCAACAGGCGATTGTGTAGTTTTTTCGGCCTCTGCATCAGTGTTTACTGGAGCGACAGCATCATTTTGAACATTTTCTGTTACTGGAATTTCTGCTGGAATATTTTCTTTTAAAACTTCTTTTTCTTTTTTAAGAGCTACTTTTTTCTCGTATGCCGACTTATTAAATTTTACGACTTTAGGCTCTTTCTTGTCTGTCTTTTTGACTTCTTTAGCTTCTGGAGCAATTGCTGCAGTTTCAGCTACAATCTCCTGATTTTCTTCTTTTTGAACAGTTTCGTCTTTATCAAATTCTAGAACGGGAGTAGTTTTGGTATTTGCTGCTTTGGTTTTTGCTGGAGCGATTCTGGCGCGTTTTGGCTTATCATCTTTTGCATCAGAAACTGCGTTTGTTTGAGGAGCTTCAGCACTTGCAAGAGATGCTTCCTGATGTGCTAAAATCTGACTAATTAAAGTCTCTTTCTTGACACCATTAAACTTTATGGTTTTAGCTAACTTAGCTATTTCTTGAAGCTCAGAAAGCTTCATTTCTTTTAATGCAGAAATATCAAACATGAATATTCTATGAATTTAATTATTTTAAAGGAAAAACTGTAAAAAGAATAGGTAGATAATAAATTTGAATTGACCGCAGTATGAAGTGCTTACGGTATTATGATGCAATAATACGAATAAAATTTAATCATACAATAGTATTTTAAAAAAAGAAAATATATTTTTGTAAAACAATTTTAGATTATGTTACAACGAATTCAGACAGTATATTTAATTCTTGCATTTATAGCAACTGGCATTTTGATGTTGTTTATTCCGCTTTGGAAAACAGCAGACGGAAAACCTTTCTTTTTTATGCAAGATCAGTTTTATACCATTTTGCTAAGCTTAAGCACCATGCTTTCCGTAATAAGCATTATTTCATTCAAAAAAAGACAAAACCAGTTTGTAATGAACAGACTGAATATGATATTAAATTTAATTTTATTAGGATTATTTGTATACCGATCACTAAATTTATCTGGAGAGACTGAAGTCTCTGAGAAAGGTATTGGGATGTTTCTTCCGATTGTTGCTATCGTGTTATTAGTTTTAGCTAATAAGGCCATCAAAAAGGACGAAGATCTTGTAAAATCTGTTGACCGTTTGAGATAAACCTATAAACTTAGTTTATTTGTGCGAAGAAGAACCCGAATTTAATTATTCGGGTTTTTTTATGTCCCATTTTTAGCAATTAGCGTCAATACAATACAAACAACCGTCTTTGTAAGATATTTTTTTCATAAATTTGACAGTTTTAGATTTAAAAAACTGTATGCCGACCACGATAAAAATACATCTTGCAGATGACCATCAGGTTCTCCTTGACGGACTAACCAATCTGTTACAAACTGTTCCCAACTTTGAAGTAGTCGGACAATCTGTTGACGGCAGGACGCTTTATGAAGACGTAACAAACAACAATGCCGATATTCTTATTTTGGATATCAGTATGCCGAATAAAGACGGAATCGAAACTTTAAAAGAATTTAAAGAACATGATGCTCCATGTAAAGTTATCATCCTTTCTAGTTATGAAGATTTAAAAATCATTAAGGAAGTCATGAAACTGGGCGCAAAAGGTTATTTGACAAAAAAATGTGCCGGAGAAAACATCATCGAGGCGATTAAGGCAGTTCAAGAAGGAGAGGAATATTTTTCTGACACCGTAAGAGAAAAAATCTTCAATTCTTTTATGGGAAATCATCCCAAAATGAACCAGAATGCGTTAAATGACAACCCGTTATTAAGTCCACGCGAAATTGAAATCATTACCCTTATTTCACTAGAATACAGCGGAACAGAAATCAGTGAAAAACTTTATATAAGCAGCCACACTGTAGAAAGTCACCGAAAAAATCTTATGAAAAAACTAAACGTAAAGAGCACTATCGGACTTGTAAAATATGCTTTGAAACATAATATTATAAATTCTTAAAATATTTAATTATGTTTTGGAGAGCATTGTTCTTTTACATTTTTTTCCTTTCGCTGAACACAAATCTTGTTCACGCGCGGCAATATTCCCCTGCAAACACTACCGCTGTTTCTCAAAATAAAAACAACATTGTTGAGCACCAAAAACTGGAACAATTAAGAAACAAAAAAGTGGTAAGCTTATCTGTAATTCTGGTTATTATCTTGTTCTTTTTGTTTTACTTTTTCTATCAGAACAGCAAACTCAAACAAAAAATAAAACGCAAAGACATTAAGCAAAAAATACTTCTTGATGTAATAAATTCTGGCATTGACAGTCAGGAAATTGAAAGAAAAAAAATAGCGTCTTTTTTACACGACAATGTCAATTCGCTTTTATCCTCGGCGGGATTGCATTTAAATGTTTTTACAGCACAAAATCGGATTGACTCTGAAGAAATCAGAAAAGCAAAATCGATACTCGCAGAAGCACACGATCTTTTGCGTGATATGTCGCATGACCTTGTACCGTCGTTACTACTGCGTTTCGGTCTTATTTATGCTCTTGAAGATTTATGCGAAAAAAATTCGAATTCAAATATTGACTTTGAGTTTTTAAGTGAAATTTCGACTCAAAAAAGATATCCTGAAAAATTTGAAATGAAAATCTATTTTATTGTTTCTGAATTATTCAACAACATCATCAAACACAGTTGTGCGACTAGAGCCGAAATTAGGCTTAACGAAAAAAACAATAATTTGAGCATTAAAATTCAGGATAACGGAATTGGTTTTAAGAACAGAAAGCTAAAAGATGCCGAAGGTTTTGGATTAAACCGAATTAGAGCCCGAATTAAAAAATACAAAGGCAACCTGTCTGTGCTCTCTAAAATGAATGAAGGAACAAAAATAGAAATCGAGATTCCGTTACCGCATTAATGGCTACTTCTCTCCTATTTCTATAATTTCCAAATCTTTGATTTTGTCATCGTCAATAACAAATCGAAGCATTGTCCTTACTTTGTGAAAACCGCTTTTTCCTGCAGCACCAGGATTCATATGCAAGAGATTGTTCTTTTTATCGAACATGACTTTTAAAATATGTGAATGTCCGCAGATAAAAATCTTAGGCGGATTCTGCACCAGCTCTTCCCTTACACTCGGATTGTATTTGCCCGGATAACCGCCGATATGCGTAATCCAAACTGAAACATTTTCGCAAGAAAAACGATTGTTCAACGGGAACTCCAATCTCGCTTTGGCATCATCTATATTTCCGTAAACCGCCCGTAAAGGTTTAAGATTTTTAATAGTATCCGTAACTTTTAAATCGCCAATATCACCCGCATGCCAAACTTCATCGGCTTGCGAGACATATTTCAGAATGGTATCGTCAATGTGGCTGTGGGTATCGGAAAGCAAAAGGATTTTGGTCATTTTTTTTAAGTGGCTGAGATTATAAGATGCTAAGATACTGAGTTTTTTTGTAGAGACGCACCGCAGTGTGTCTTTCGTGCTGTTCTTATTTTTTTTAAAATCTAACGTTAGACGCACTGCAGTGCGCCTCTACAGATATAGACAATGGAAAAACCTTTGTTCTCCAAAAAGAAAAAAATCTCAGTATCTTAGCATCTCAGAATCTTAGTATCTTTTTTTCGTACCTTTGCGCACTCTGAACCTTTGAACCTCTAAAGTGAGATATTTTATTCGATTTGCTTATAACGGCACTCCTTATCACGGCTGGCAGATACAGCCAAACGCATCGTCTGTACAGGAAACATTAAACAAAGCCTTTTCGGTTTTGCTGAATGAGACTATCAGCATTATGGGCGCTGGCAGAACTGATACTGGTGTGCATGCAAGTGAGATGTTTGGGCATTTTGATACCGAAAAAAATATTGATGTGCTGAATTTAGTTCATAAACTGAATTCTTATCTCCCAAAAGATATTGCGATTTTTGACATTATTCCAGTTCACGATGATGCGCATTGCAGATTTGATGCATCAAAACGAACGTATGAATACCATATAAATACCGTTAAAAATCCGTTTTTACAGGAGTTGAGCTGGTATGTGTCTCAAAAACTCGATGTGGCTTTGATGAATGAAGCAGCGCAGCTTTTATTGAAGCATACCGATTTTCAGTGTTTTTCTAAAGTAAATACAGATGTTAATACTTTTGACTGCACGATTTTTGAGGCTTTTTGGAAAGAAGAAAACAACAAACTGATTTTCACCATTTCGGCTAATCGTTTTTTGAGGAATATGGTACGATCTATTGTGGGAACCTTAATCAATATAGGTTTGCACAAAATTACGCTGGAAGATTTTGAAAACATCATTGCCAGCAAAAACAGAGAAAAAGCCGGTTTTTCGGTTCCGGCGCATGGATTATATTTAACCGATATTTATTACGATTATATTACAAAATAGCCCTGATTGAAGTGAAAAGCTTTTTTGAAAAAAATAGTGTTTTTTGTGTTTTTTATAAAGCGACCGGAGGAAGCTCTTATAAAAAACAATACAAAAACCTATTTTTGAAAAAAACTTGCAACGAAAAGCAGGAAACAGCTTCTGAAAATAAATGAAAGCAAAAGCATTTGATACTGGATTATTTAAACGAATTTTAAAATATACAAAGCCTTATAAATGGCGCTACTATGGCGTAATTATATTTGCCGTTTCGCTGTCTATTTTTGCGGCCCTTCGTCCTTATTTATTAAAACAAACAGTCGACGGCTACATAAAAACTCACGACAAAATGGGTTTATTGCAGTACATTATCCTGATGGGAATTGTATTGCTGATGGAGGTCTTTTCTCAGTTTTATTTTGTTTACTGGGCCAACTGGCTCGGACAGGATATTGTAAAAGACATTCGTACGAAGCTTTTTAAGCATATTCTGAGTTTTAGAATGAAATATTTCGATTTGGTTCCGGTTGGACAATTGGTAACAAGAGCCGTTTCGGATATTGAATCTATTGCCCGCATCTTTAGCCAAGGATTGTTTATGATCATCAGTGATTTGATGAAAATGCTCGTGGTGCTCCTTTTTATGTTTTATATGAATTGGAAACTGACTTGGATTGTTGTTATTGCAATGCCTATTCTGGTATTTGTGACAAGAATTTTCCAGCGCAAAATGCAGGTGGCTTTTGAGGAAGTACGAACGCAGATTGCCAACATGAACTCTTTTGTGCAGGAACGTGTTACAGGTATGAAAATCGTACAGCTTTTTAACCGTGAAAAAATTGAAGCCGAAAACTTCAAGGAAATCAACAACAAACACAAAACGGCCTGGATCAAAACGATTTTATACAACTCTATTTTCTTTCCGATTGCCGATATTATCTCATCTATAACTTTAGGATTGGTTGTAGTTTATGGCGGTTTTAGGATTTTGAACGGAGATCATTTTACTACTTTCGGAGATTTGTTCTCTTATACGATGTTTATCGGAATGCTTTTTAATCCGCTGCGTCAGATTGCGGATAAATTTAACGAAATGCAACTCGGAATGATTGCGGCCAATCGTGTTTTTGACATTATCGACACTCAAGACCACATTCAAGATACTGGAAAAATCGAAGCTCCTGTTTTTGATGGAAAAATTGAATTCAAAGATGTACGTTTCAGTTATATTCCGGAAGAAGAAGTCATCAAAGGAATTGATTTATCGGTAGCTTCTGGACAGACAGTTGCTATTGTCGGATCTACTGGCGCCGGAAAATCGACCATTATAAATCTGCTCAATCGTTTTTACGAAATCAACAGCGGTACCATTTCTATTGACGGCCAAAATATAGAAAACTATACACTGGCTTCACTTCGAAGACAAATTGCTGTTGTTTTGCAAGATGTGTTTTTGTTTGCCGATACGATTTACAACAATATTACGCTGCATAATCCTGAGATTACGCGAGAACAGGTAATTGATGCCGCAAAAAAAATCGGAGTTCACAATTTCATCATGAACCTTCCAGATAATTATGATTTTGATGTAAAAGAACGCGGCGTAATGCTTTCGTCTGGACAACGACAGTTGATTGCCTTTCTGCGATCGTATGTAAGCAATCCGAGTATTTTGATTTTGGACGAAGCCACTTCGTCAATCGATACGTATTCTGAAGAAATGATTCAGCGTGCAACGGAAACGATTACAAAAGGAAGAACTTCGATTATCATCGCGCACCGACTGGCAACCATTGTAAATGCAGATAAAATTGTAGTAATGGACAAAGGTCTAATTGTAGAACAAGGAACGCATCAGGAATTATTGCATAAAACTGATGGTTATTATAAAAACCTATACGATTCGCAGTTTGCGGCCGCGAATTAAAACATTCTTTTCTTTGAAATTTAGATTAAAAAAAATAACCTCGAGACGCGCCTTTTTAATTTATGTGGCCGTTTCTATTTTCCTTACGGTTTCTTCTGTTTATATTCTCAGTAATCTAATTACCGATATAACAGAAACAGCAAATAAGGATAAAGCACGACGTAACTCTATTCAAAAAAGAGAATTAATGTCGCGCGAATTTTCGAGATTTCTGGAACAAGAAAACAGAATCAAACATGTTGTAGAAATTAGCAATAAATCTAATCTAGCGACTAATATAAAACTACTTTCTTCAGTTCAGTCTGTCAATTTAATGATAGTTGATACTTGGTTCCAGATTAATGATGAAAAAATAGAATTTGGTACCGATTCTATTGCTGATGAAGTAAAAAAGAATGTTGCTGATTTTATTTTTAAAAATAAGAACACTACACGAAGCAACACGATTCTTCGACAAGGAGAAAAATGGATTTGGAGAATCTACTTTAAAACCATCTCTAAAAATCATACAACGGTTCGTTATGGCTACGATATCGCTTTAAAAAAACTAAGTGATTTTTTCTCGAATGTAGACAAAACAGCTTCGAGCTATACTTTTGTGTTTGATTCTACAGGAAGATGTGTCTATCATCCAGACTCTACTTTTATAGGAAAAAACATTTATGCGATTGCGCCTATTAAGCCATCCGATACGATTTTTAATCGCGATAAAGATTATACTACAAGAGTCGTAATGTCTGAATATTTAAAATTGGATGTCATCAGTTTTACATCGAGATTAGATGTTAAAAATCTGCCTTGGTATATCCGTGTTAATTTTCCGAAAATTTTTGAGGATGAGAATGTTTTATTGACAAAAAAATATTCAACTTGGACATATTCGATAACAACGGTTATGCTTTTGCTAATCTTCTATTTATTTTCTTATGCAAACAGACGTGCCTATAGAGAAAAAGGAATTGCTATAAAGGAAAAAAACCGACTTCTGGTTGAGAATGAAAAAATTGTAAAAGAAAAAGTTTTAATTCAATTACAGCATCTAAAGGAACAGATCAATCCGCATTTTTTATTCAATTCGCTAAACTCTCTTTATATGTTGGTGGGAAGCGATGTAAAGACAGCACAAAAATTTACGCTGAATCTTTCGCGTATTTATCGTTATTTGATAGATCCACCAGAAAATAATATTGTCAAGCTGAAAGAAGAATTGTTATTCATAGAAAAATACATCTTTTTGCAACAGACACGTTTCAAGGAAGAATTATTCTTTTCAATCAAAATTGAAGACGAGAGTGCATTGGAAAAATCTATTCCGTATTTGGCATTTCAGATTATTATCGAAAATGCCATAAAACACAATATGGCTACACAGGAAAATCCGCTGACGACAGAAATTGTTGTTCAGAAAAATCAGGTTGTAATTAGCAATAATTTGCAGAAAAAATCGCATTATATACCAAGTACAAAATTTGGTCTGAAATACCTTTCAAGCACCTATAATTTCTACGGAAAAACCGATTTTGAAACATCAGAAAAAGACGGCAAATTTGTATGTATCTTGCCTTTAATATCTATTCACTCCTAAAAAAAAGCCATTCACTCCATTTTGTTTTTTTTCTGCTTTATAATAGAATAGTTTCGGCGAAAATTAACTTAAACTTAACATCAAAATGAAGGAAAAGGCATTCCTACATAATGTAAAATTATTCTGCTTACTCATTTTACTATTATTCATTCCGGTTACAGTTCTTTCGCAAAAAAAGAAGAAAAAAGACGCTGAAACTGAATTAGTAAAAAAAGATTCTACTGACGCTAAAAAAGGTAAAAAATATAATGACCTTGTAAAAAAGGGAACAATAAAAAAAGGACTATTCAACATCATTCAAGTTAAAACCGATGTTTATTTTGAAATTCAGGATAGTTTGTTTAAAAGAGAATTTCTGCTTGTAAATAAATTATCTCAGGTTCCTTACGAGATTAACGAGCGTGGTTTAAACAAAGGGATGAATTACGAAAACAAAATCATTTCCTTTTACAAAGATACAATTGCAAAAAAAGTATGGGTAAAAACCTATCAGCCTAAAGTTTCTTCTCCTAAAGAAGATGCCATCACAGCTTCTGTTGTAGACAATTTCTCCGAATCGATTATCGAAGTTTTTGACATTGAAACCAAGAACAACGATTCGACTTCAGTTGTTATTAAAGTAAACAAGATTTTCGACGGAAAACAGAAAAGCTTTAATGATGTTTTTAATAACATTGGCTTAAGCGGTTCTGCAAAATCTGATTTATCCTATATCGAAGGATTAAAATCTTTCCCTAAAAACATTGTAGTAAAATCACAGCTTACAACTTCTTTCAGCGATAACGGTCCGACAGTGCCGATTACCTTGGGAGTTACAACTAATATTATTTTATTGGATAAAACTCCAATGAAACCACGTTTTTCTGACAATCGAATAGGTTACTTTACTGAAACGCATTGGTACTTTGCCGATACACAGCAGGCAATGCTTGAAAAAGAATTGATTACACGCTGGCGTTTAGAACCTAAAAAAGAAGATGAAGAACGTTATTTGAAAGGTGAATTAGTAGAGCCGAAAAAACCAATCGTTTATTACATCGATCCGTCTACTCCAAAACAATGGAGACAATACATTATTGATGGAGTTCACGATTGGCAGGCAGCTTTTGAGAGAGCTGGTTTTAAAAATGCGATCATAGCAAAAGAACCTACTGAAAAAGATTTAGATTTTGACATTGATGATGTACGTTACTCGGTTATCACTTATGCTGCATCTCCAAAATCTAATGCCATGGGCCCGTCGGTTGTTGACCCAAGAAGTGGCGAGATTATAGAGGCAGATATTATCTGGTGGCATAATGTGATGACTTCGCTACACAGCTGGATGCGCATTCAAACTGGGCCAATCGACCCGAAAGCAAGAGGAAACAAATTTAGTGATGAACACATGGGTGAAGCGATTCGTTTTGTATCGTCTCACGAAGTTGGACATACATTTGGCTTAAAACACAATATGGGATCTTCTTTTGCTTATGATGTTGAGTCTTTGCGTTCTAAAGAATTCACAGCAAAAATGGGCGGTACTGCTCCTTCTATCATGGATTATGCTCGTTACAATTATGTAGCACAACCTGAAGATAACGTGACAGTGATTACTCCAAAAATTGGAGAATACGATAAATACGCCATCGAATGGGGTTACAGATGGTACGGACCAAACGATGACGAAACAGCAAAACTGAATGAAGCGATTACAAAACACCAAAATGATCCGATTTATTTTTATGGTGAACAACAAGGAAGTGTAATTGACCCGCGTTCTCAGTCTGAAGATTTAGGAAATGATGCTGTTAAAGCAAGTGAGTATGGCTTGAAAAACCTAAAACGTGTAGTTGATAGTATCGTAAGCTGGACTTATGACAAAGACAAATCTTACTACGAAACTGGTAAGCTTTATATTGGGGCTATCGGGCAATGGAAAATGTACAACCACCATGTTATGAACAACATTGGTGGGGTTTATCTAAATACAACGGTTCACGGAGACGGTAAACAAAGTTACGTTCCTGTGCCGGCAGCAATGCAAAAAAAGGCAGCAGATTATTTAAACAGAAACATTATCACGATTCCGCAATGGTTGTTTTTTAATGATATTCTGGAAAAAACAAATCCATTGAAAGATTCTCCTGTTGGACCTTACGAGTACACGCCTTATACATTGGCTAGAGAACTTCAGTACGACGTTATCTACCATTTATTCAGTGATGACCGTCTGCTTAGAATGACAGAAAACGAATTATTTCAAAGAAACAAAACCAAAGAGGCTGTTTTTACCGTAAATGACTTGTTTAAAAAAATACATCAGAACGTATTTGCAGGAACCATTCAAAATAAATCTTTGACTATTATGGAAAGAATGACGCAGAAAAATTATGTTGATGTTTTGATTGTTTCTACCAATATTTTGTTTGAAAAAACGGACACTAAGAAGAACCTTGAAATTCAGCAGACTTTAAACATGCCACATTTATGTAGTTATTTGGATGATGCTCATATGGTACGAAACATCAATCAAACAGCATTAAAAAGAGTTACAGAAATTACTTCTGATAAAAAAGGAGAGCTGAACAAAGTGCTTCAATTATTAAAATTGAAGAAAAACACCGGAGATCAGTCGACCAAAAACCATTACTTCGATTTAATACAAAGAATCGAAAAAGCCCTGAATAATACAACCTTTTAATAATTACACAACCCAAAACATGAAGAAAATTTTACATGCCTTACTGCTGTTCCTGGCCATCGCAGGATACTCGCAGGAAACCCGAACTATTACGGGAATCATTCAAGATGAAGCAGACTTGTCGCCAATTCCTGGTGCATCTATCTTCGTTGAGAATAATTCCATTTCAAACAAAACTGCTATGGCAGGTATTATTCAAAGTGAAGGAATCGGAACTACTACAGATTTCGATGGTAAATTTACCTTGAAAGTTGGAAAAAATGTTACTTCTTTAAGAGTTACGTTCATGGGATACAAATCGTATACACTTGAATTGGATGCTCAAAAAAACTATACAATTAACTTAAAATCTGAAACTGCAAAACTTCAAGAGGTTGTTGTAACAGGTTACCAAAAAATTGAGAAAAGAAAGCTTACTGCTGCGGTTACCAAAATCGACATGGCTGCAATTCAGCAGACAGGGGTTTCAAGTATTGACCAATTATTAGTTGGACAAATTGCCGGAGTTGCTGTAAGTACACCATCTGGAGCACCTGGAGCACCTGCAAAAATCAGAATCAGGGGTACTGCTTCTCTTAACGGTTCTCAAGATCCATTATGGGTACTTGATGGTTTACCATTAGAAGGAAATGATGTTCCTAAAAATTTCGATAAAGATAATATCGACGTATTAAACAACTATTCTATCGCTGGTTTGAACCCTGATGATATTAAAGACATAACAATCTTAAAAGATGCTGCTGCAACGGCTATTTACGGAGCTCGTGCCGCAAATGGTGTTATCGTGGTAACGACTAAAAAAGGACGTGCCGGTAAAATGGTAGTAACTCTTAACACGAATACCTTTATTACACAAAGACCTGATTTTTCTAAATTAAACTTAATGAACGCAAACGAAAAAGTTGATTTTGAACTTGGTCTTGCTTCACGTGAGGAATTAACTTATAGAGCTGACGGTGGAGATATTATGCGTATCTTAAACGGATCAAATGAATTAGCAGCATACAGAGCTGGTGGATTCTCTGCTTTGAGCCCTCAAACACAACAATCAATCAATACTTTAAGAAACAACAATACCAACTGGGGTAATTTATTGTACCAAACTGCTATAAACACGCAGCACGGTTTAAGCTTATCTGGTGGTGGAGAGAGATCTGACTATTATTTCTCTTTAGGTTACTATGATGAAAAAGGAGCTACTGTAGGAACTGGATTTAAACGTTACAACGTAACATTAAAAAACAACTACGAAATCACTGATAAATTTAAAGTTGGTGTGGGTATTTTTGCTTCAGAAAACAAAACTTCATCTTACCTAACAGATGCTTATGCTTTTACAAGCCCATCTAACTACTCAAGAAATGTAAACCCATATTTAACTCCATACAACCAAGATGGAAGTTACAAATATGATGCTGATATTGTTGGATACTCTGATCGTAAAGTAGATTTCAACTTCTTAGAAGAAAGAGAAAACACTTCACACGAATTAAAAACAAGAGCTGTTAAAGCCTTATTAGATGCTGAATACAAAGTTACTAAAGACTTAAAAGTAACATCTCAGTTAGGTTTACAATTAGACAATTCATCAAATGAAAAATTTGCTGGTAAAGACACTTACTACACAAGAAACGTAAGAGAAAAATCAAGCTACTTCAGCGGTGGAGTTCAAAACTACTTCCTTCCTGTTGGTGGAGTAATCCAAAACACAAACACCGATTTCTTTCAGTACAACTTGAAAACAATGGTGAACTACTCTAAATCTTTAGGAGAGAAACACGAAATTGAAGCAATGGTGGGTAACGAGTTAAGAAGAAACTACGTTACATCAGTTTCTACTAAAGGATTTGGTTTTGATGAGAAAAACTTAACTACGCAGCAGATTATTTTCCCGAATTCATCTTTTGCTAGAGAAAGAGATTGGATACAATATGCGAAAGCTAAAAATGAAAATGCATTTGCATCTTTCTTTGCTACAGCTTCTTATACTTACGACAGAAAATATAGTATTTTTGGAAGTGTTAGATACGATGGTTCAGATTTATTTGGTGTAGATCCTAAGTATAAATATTTACCATTATGGTCATCATCTGCTTCATGGGCAGTTTCAGAAGAAAACTTCTTAAAAGACAACCAGACAATTTCGAACTTAAGACTTCGTGCGTCTTACGGTTTACAAGGTAATATTGATAAAGGTACTTCTCCTTATGTAATTGGTCAATACAATTCATCAGTTATTCTTCCAGGACAAGCAGAACAAAATATTGTAATTGACAGCCCACCAAATGATAAATTACGTTGGGAAAAAACTACAAACACTAACGTTGGAGCTGATATTGGATTATTCAACAACCGCATCAGCATTGTAACAGATATGTACGGAAGAAAAAGTAGTGACTTAATTGCATCAAGAGCGCTTCCGTTAGAAAATGGTTTTGAGTATACAAACTTGAACTGGGCACAAGTGAGCAATAAAGGTTATGAGATTACCCTTTCTACAAAAAACATTGACCGTCCAAACTTTAAATGGAATACAAGCATTAACTTCTCTCACAACAAGAGCAACGTAGACCGTGTACAAGTTCGTGATACTGAATATCTTCCAAACAGAGAAGGATATGCTGTAAATTCTGTATTCGGATTTAAAACAAACGGAATCGACGAAAACGGTTACCCTTTATTTGTAAACAAAAAAGGAGAAACTGTAAATACTCAAACATTCTTTGGTTTATACGATCCTTATGCTGACTTTTTCCCTGGAGAACTAGCACAGTCAAAATTAAGTGCAGCTGAATTTAGAGATTTATTTGTTTACTTAGGAGACAGAGATCCTAAATTTACTGGTGGTATCACAAATACATTTAAAGTACAAAATTTTGATCTTGCAATTGCAGCTTCTTTCAACATTAAGCAAACTGTAACAAGAACTCCTCCTTACAACGGAACAATTGTAGATAGAGGACAGAACTACAGCAGAGACGTTTTAAATGCATGGTCGCCAACAAACACTTCTTCAAATTTACCTGCGGTAAATGGTAAAGATTTAGCAGCTGGAGATTCTTATATGGCGTACTTATGGTATTCTGGACAAAATCAAATCACTACCATGAATTATTTAGATACATGGGTTAGTGAAATGAGCTACATGAGATTAAGTAGTATCCGTTTAGGTTATACATTCCCTAAATCGTTTACAGATCAAATCAATATTGCAAGCATTAGATTCAATGTTGAAGCTAGAAACTTATTCGTAATCAGCTCTGATTACAAAGGCTACTTTGATCCTGAAACATTCGGAAATATTTATGCACAACCAGTTCCTAAATCATTCACTTTAGGATGTAATGTAACTTTCTAATTAAAATTAAAGATGAAAAAAATCTCAAAATATATATTACTTTTTGTTGCTGCGATTGCCGTAACAAGCTGCGATGACTATCTAGACGTTCAGCCTGTTGGTCGAGTTATTCCTGAAACATTAGAGCAGTACCGCGCGGTATTAACAAAAGCATACCATGGTTATCCTGAGCACAAATCATTATCTGCAGTTCGTACTGATGAATTGGCTATTGATGAATTCGGTGATGAACTTAATCTTTACAAAGATATTTATATCTGGAAAGATGCAAATCCTGATGCTAGTACAATATCTTTTCAGTATGCAGCTTTATACAATATCATTTTTTACACTAATGTAATTATTAATGAAGCACCTGGCAAACTAGGTAATTCAGCTGAAAAAAACCAATTAATTGGTGAGGCATACGCTTTAAGAGCTATGGCTTATTTTGATTTGATTAATCTTTTCGGAAAGCCTTACAATGCAACAACTTCTGGTTCAGACAAAGGAGTTCCATTGGCTTTAGAAATTGATTTAGAGCAGGTTTATGTTGCTCAGAGTGTTGAAGTAATTTACAATCAGGTAATTTCTGACACTGAAAAAGCAGAAAGTCTGATTAATTTAAGTACACAACCAACAGGTAAAAATTACCGTTTTTCTAAAGTAGCTTTATACAGTTTAGAAAGCCGTATTTACTTATACCAGCAACAATGGCAAAAATCTTTAGATGCTGTCAACAAAGCATTAGCGATCAAAAATGAGCTTGTTGACTTAAAAGCAACTGCTGTACTTACGACAAAATACGATTCAAAAGAATCTATTTTAGCACTTGAGAATACATACACTCCAAGTCTTAACCGTCTTTTTTATGCATCAGCAGATTTAACTGGCTCATATACAAGAACGACTGACTTACGTTTTCCTCTTTACTTTAGCGCAAGCGGAAGCCGTTTCAGAATCCAAAAAGGAGGTGATAATGACCGAAGATGTTCTTTCAGAACTTCTGAACTGTATTTAACAAAAGCAGAAACTTCATTAAAATTGAACAACATTGCTGATGCTAAAACAACTATGATAAGTTTTGTAAAAAACAGATATACTAATGCTGCTTTTACACAGCTTGAAAGTGATATCAATGCAATGAATGCAGCTGATTTGAATACCTTCATCTTAGCAGAAAGAAAACGTGAATTTGCTGCTGAAGGGCACCGTTGGTTTGATTTGAGAAGAACAACTCAACAACCAATCGTTCACTCTTTCAATGGTGAAGATTTTAATTTGATACAAAACGATCCGCGTTATACGATTATCTATCCGATAGAAGCGAGATTAAACAATCCCAATCTATAATACCTATTGTTTTTTTTGAAAGAGGTCCGGCTTTTACAGCCGGGCCTCTTTTGCATATTAATAAAAAAGATTAAAATGCATTTTTATTAAAAAAAAATAATAAGCTAAATTATTACAATAAAAACAAAAAATAGATATTTAGCTACAGATATAACTTACGATATTTACTAGAATTTACAACAATTAAATACATTACTTACAATATTAAAACAACATTAGAGCTGGGCTAAATAATCATTTTAAAAGCTAAAAAATTAGAGAAAGTTTTTTTTCTACTTTTGCGGAAAAATTCAAAAATGAAAATTGCCATTGTTGAAGACGAATATCTTGCTTCCAGTTATCTGAAATCTATCTTAGAACAGCAAGATATTTTACAGCTTTCTCAAGTCACAGTTCTTAAATCTGTAAAAGAAGCTGTAGCATATTTCAGCGAAAACAAACCCGACCTGGCTTTTATGGACATCCATCTTGGCGACGGAAAAAGTCTGGACATTTTTGAAAAAACTACTGTCTCCTGCCCTGTCATATTTGTTACGGCTTATGATGTTTATGCCATTTCGGTTTTTAAACATTTTACAATCGATTATCTTTTAAAGCCTTTTGAAGAAGAAGAATTGTTTGAAGCGCTTCACAAATTCAAAAAAATCAAAGACAGTTTCAACATTGACTCTACCATTGAATCCTTGGTAGCTCTTGAAAATGATGAAACTAGTAAAATTCAACGTCACTTTTTGGTAAATCACGGCTATAAGCTTGTTTCAATCAACGAGAGCGACATCACCTTTTTTGCAGCAACAGGAAAACATCTTTTTATTTACACTAAAACCGGAAACAGCTATTTGTACAATAATACACTGACTGATATCATTACTAATCTAGATCCTTTCAATTTTTTTAAGGTAAACCGAAAATATATTGTAGCTCGAGACATTATTAAAGAAGTAGTGAAACATTCGCATCAGAAAATCGAATTAAAACTCACCGTAACGGCTTTAGAAGAAGACCCGATCATCATCAGTAAAAAAGAAATAAACAACTTTAAAAACTGGCTTGATCAATAAATTTCCTCTTAAAAAAAAATTAAAAAATCTACAGGATTCGTAATTTATGGTAGGAAATTCAGTTTTAAAATAGCAAAACACCTTTTTAAAAGTTAAAAAAGCGTTATAAGAATCATAAAACTAATACTCATAACCAGCTTATTAACATTCTTTTTTGGTTTATTCTTTATCTTTGAGAAACAAACATCAAATGAAAAAGGAATATGCCACATATACGATTTTATCCAAACGAAGAGTTTAAAGAAATAGAAATAAATGCCTCATTACAATTAAGATACGCCATTTCGAACAGAGGGCGTTTAATAAGTTTTACTGATGAAATTGAAAATGGCCGCCTCCTTAAAGGCGGTTTGAGCGATGGTTATCCAACCTTTCGCTTTAAAGTAAAACAAGACGACAAAATCGTCAACAAATACTTATTCTTATACAAACTTGTAGCGCAGTATTTTATCCCAAAACATTCTGAAGACCAAACTTATGTACTGCATCTGGATTACAACAGAAGCAATGATGATGTCAATAATCTCAGATGGGCTACCAAACAGGAAATGATGGATCACAGCCGCAAAAGTCCGCGTGTGATTCAGGCGAAAAAAAATCTAATCGAACACAATCTAAAAGCAGACGGAAGAAAACTCACTACCACAAAGGTAATGTTGATTAAAAAAATCCTCGCCCGTCCCGAACAAAAAACACGTTTAAAAATGATTGCTAAACAATTCGGAGTCAGTGAAATGCAGATTCGCAGAATCGCCAGCGGAGAAAACTGGGGACATGTGAAAGTTTAATTTCTTTCAGGTTGCAAAACATAATTTGCCACGAATTCCACAAATTTTCACTAATTCTTAAGATTCGTGTTAATTTGTGGAATTCGTGGCAAAACTTTTTGATAAAAGCTTAAAACTTGAGACCTCAAACTGGAAACAAAAAAAACAATCCCAAAAAATTAAAATAAATCATTAAATTCGCAAGCACAAATAACAAAAATAAAAATCGAAAGTGAGTTTCGGAATTATAAACTTCATTTTCGGTAGTTAATACTAAAAACCAAAAAAATGAAATACGACGTTATTGTTTTAGGAAGTGGTCCTGGAGGATATGTAACAGCGATTAGAGCTTCTCAATTAGGCTTTAAAGTAGCTGTAGTAGAAAAAGAAAACTTAGGTGGTGTATGTTTAAACTGGGGATGTATCCCAACTAAAGCATTATTAAAATCGGCTCAAGTTTTTGATTATTTAAAACACGCTTCTGATTACGGATTGAAAGTTTCTGAATTCGACAAAGATTTCCCTGCAGTTATTCAACGTAGCCGTGGTGTTGCTGAAGGAATGAGCAAAGGAGTTCAGTTCTTAATGAAAAAAAACAAAATTGACGTTATCGAAGGTTTTGGAAAACTGAAACCAGGAAAAAAACTTGACGTTACTGATAAAGACAATAAAGTTACAGAATACAGCGCTGATCACATTATCATCGCAACTGGAGCTCGTTCTCGCGAGTTGCCAAACTTACCTCAAGATGGTGTAAAAGTAATTGGATACCGTCAGGCAATGACTTTGCCAACGCAGCCAAAATCTATGATTATCGTTGGTTCGGGAGCAATTGGAGTTGAGTTCGCTCACTTCTACAACTCAATGGGAACAGACGTTACTATCGTAGAATTTATGCCAAACATCGTTCCTGTAGAAGACGAAGACATTTCTAAACAAATGGAGCGTTCTATGAAGAAAGCGGGTGTAAAAATCATGACTAACGCTTCTGTAGAAAAAATTGATACTTCTGGAAACGGAGTAAAAGCAACTGTAAAAACAGCAAAAGGAGAAGAAATTCTTGAAGCTGACATCGTACTTTCTGCAGTTGGAATCAAAACAAACATTGAAAACATCGGTTTAGAAGAAGTTGGAATCGCAGTTGACAGAGACAAAATCTTAGTAAACGCTTACAACGCAACTAATATTCCTGGATACTATGCAATTGGAGACGTTACTCCAGGTCAGGCTTTAGCTCACGTTGCTTCTGCTGAAGGTATCAACTGTATGGAGAAAATCAAAGGTCTTCACGTAGAACCAATCGATTACGGAAACGTTCCTGGTTGTACTTATGCTACTCCAGAAATCGCTTCTGTAGGTTTAACAGAAAAACAAGCAAAAGAAAAAGGTTACGAATTAAAAATTGGTAAATTCCCATTCTCAGCTTCTGGAAAAGCAAAAGCTGCCGGAGCTGCAGACGGATTCGTAAAAGTAATCTTTGATGCTAAATACGGAGAATGGTTAGGATGCCATATGATTGGTGCTGGTGTTACCGATATGATTGCTGAAGCAGTTGTCGCTCGTAAACTAGAAACTACTGGTCACGAAATCTTAAAAGCAATCCACCCTCACCCAACAATGAGCGAGGCGGTTATGGAAGCTGTTGCTGATGCTTACGGCGAAGTAATTCACTTGTAAAAATATACCGTTTTACGGTTATATATAATTTTCAATTTATAAAATCCGATTTGCGAAAGTAAATCGGATTTTTTTATGACATTTCTGCAAAATGTTTTTACTTGTTCAGTAAAAATTATTCTTTTCAATAAATTATATTTGAACCATAATCACTTTTGAATTCTTTATTTTACAATAATGAATCCAAGTCTAATTTTAAAAAATGCAGGACGACATCAAAATAATAGCAAATCCTAGTTTATTTCAAGTTGCTATAGGACTAATCGCTATTTTATTTTCAGGAAGCTTTGTATTCATGATATATGCTGGCGGTGGTCTAAATGGCAATGATGACACTATTATACTTGCTTCAAAAATCATGATAAGTTTGTTCTGTTGTTTTGCTTTACTTGGTCTTTATCTACTGTTAGTTACAAAGAAAATAATTCTTACGAACGACCAATTGATAATTAGATATCCTTTGCTTTTTAAAACCAAGGAAATTGATATAGAAGAAATCAAAAAAGTGAGAATAGAAAAATACAACATAAAGCATTCTCGAAATTTCTCGGAAAACGAGATATACACAGGCACAAAAATAGTTATAGAATTTTTTGAATTAAAAAAGATTGCAATTACGTCATTAGAAGTCTCAAACTATAAAAATTTAGCTCATAATTTAAAAAACTCAACAAATTCTTATTTCAGAATCAGAGCGTATGAAGGCAATAAAAATTACGGCGAAACAAAATTTATAGCCTATACATGGCTTGTTTTTTGTCTTCTTTTAACTTTTGGATTAATAATAGCGCTCATAAATAAAAATATGCAACCAACTTAGTTTATATTTGACTAAATATAAAGCCATAAAAATCAAATAATTATCTAATTGACTAATTATCAAATTTTCTAATTATCAAATTGACTAATTATCTAATTAAAAAAAATGACCACCGATATCATAGAAGTAAACAATTTTATTGTCTTGATTGAACAATCCAATTCGAATAAAGAATTTATTCAGAAATGCGAAATAGATGGTGACGCGGTTGGTTTTGCTTTTTACGGATCAGGAAATGTCGAATTAGAAATAAAACACAACAATCAAATAAAATACTTAACCAATACAACTGGTTTGGCGATTTCCTTTTTCGGAAATCAAAAAGTGGAATTTGCTCATAAAATCGCACCCGAAAAGCCATTGCAGTCAATCAGTATTTTTGCAAAACTAAAGACACTGCAAACTTTACCACAGACCGAAAAAGAAATTTTCGAAAAAAAGTTGCCCGATTTGGTAAATCCGAAAGCACATTTTGTAAAAGGCCCAACTCTATTTATGACTCTCGAAATGCAATTGGCCGTTCAAAAAATATTCAACACTACTTATACCGGAAATACTAGGCTTTTGTTTTTAAAAAGTCAAGTTAATGAACTTCTTGCGCACTATTTTGCTCTTTTAGACAGCGAAAGAAAAAATGAATTGAGTGAAAGAGAAAAAGAACAGCTTTTTCAGGCTAAAGATATTGTAAGCAGCAATTATTCACAACCTCCTACAATAACTGAACTTTCTAAACTGATTGGACTCAACAGCAATAAATTAAAAAAGAATTTTAAAGAATTATTCGGAATTCCGGTGTATAAATACATTCACGAAGAACGTCTTAACAAAGCTTATGAATTGCTTTGCAACAGCGAAAAAACAGTACAGGAAACCGCTTGGGAAGTAGGTTACGAAAGCCTGAGCTCATTTTCTAACGCCTTTCAGAAAAAATTCGGATCTCGACCAAACGAAGTCAAAAAACAATTCCTTTCAAACAAATCTTAATTCTTTTCAGACAAATGTTTTTATGATGAAGACGGCAACTTTGCGTCATCATTAATCATAAAAACATTTTACAATGGAAACAAAGAAAATTTTAATTCTAGGCGGCAACGGAAAAACAGGACGTAGAGTTGCTGCATTACTAAGCGAAAAGAACAATGTAGAAATCAGAATTGGTTCAAGATCAGCAGCTATTCCTTTTGACTGGGAAAAACCCGAAACTTGGCCTAATGTGGTCAAAAACATCGATAGTGTCTACATCACATTTCAACCGGATTTGGCTGTACCAACCGCTCCAAAAATCATTCAAGACTTTACAATCTTGGCAACCAAATACGGCATAAAAAAAATAGTTTTACTATCTGGCAGAGGCGAAAAAGAAGCACAAATCTGCGAAGAAATCGTAAAAGCAACAGCTCAAAACTGGACAATCGTACGTGCCAGCTGGTTCAATCAGAATTTTAGCGAAAGTATTTTTCTAGAACCAATTTTATCTGGATTCGTCGCACTACCAAAAGCCGATGTTTTAGAGCCTTTTACAGATGCAGACGATATCGCAGAAGTTGTTGCGGAAACACTTTTAGACGAAAAACACAACGGAAAAACCTACGAACTTACAGGTCCTCACCTGCTTACATTTGAGCATGCTGTAAAAGAAATTGCAACCCAAACAGAACGAAAAATCATTTTTCAGTCCCTTACATTAGACGAATATATAAATGCACTTCGTGAGTATCATGTTCCTGAAGAAGAAATCTGGCTCGTAAACTATTTGTTTTCTGAAGTGCTTGACGGAAGAAATTCTTCTATAACAAATGACATTGAAAAAGTTCTTGGACGCAAAGCAACCGATTTTAAAGAGTATGTGAAAAAAACATCACAAACTGGAGTCTGGAACGAAATAAGCCAATTGTCATGAATTACTTTAGAGCCATTCTTTCAGGAGTAATAGTGTGGATTTGTGTCGCAGTTTCTTTTATGATTTTAGAAAAAATTCCTTTCCTAAAAGAATCACTAAACTTACAAACTTTGATTGTCTGTTTTTTAATTATTCTTTATGCTATTTTAGGAGCTTCATTTTATTATAAAAAAGAAAACAAAACTTCTGGTTTTCAGTTGGGTTTGATCATGTCTGCAACAGCTATTTTAATGGATATAATTGTTTTTGTGCCTTTGGTTGAAATTCCAAAAGGAAATTCTTATCAGGATTTTTTCAGTAATCCTTTGTTATGGATTTTGGCTTTTTTAAACGCAATGACTGTTTTTTTATATTGGAAAATCAAATACAAAATCAGAAAATAATCCAAAAATTGAATCCGGTTTTATATAAAAACCGGATTTTTCTTTTCAAATCTAATCTACAAGTATCTCAGACACTATTTATTATAAAGATGAAAATTGTTAAAAATTTGACCTAAAAAAGCATTGTACTCGTCCTATAATTCTTATTTTTATTCTTTATAAATAAGATGTTATGAAACTGCCATTTATTGAAATAATCGAGGCCACAGCCAGTAATCCTAATTTACTCATGTGGAAGTTTTACGACGAAGACAAGGAAATTAAAAACGGAGCAAAACTGACTGTGCGTGAAAGCCAGAAAGTTATGTTGTTAAACGAAGGCCGTCTTGCAGATGTTTTCTCTCCTGGATTACACACTTTGTCTACAGAAAACATTCCAATTTTAAGCAGCTTAAAAGGATGGAAATACGGATTCGAAAGTCCGTTTAAAGTCGATGTTTATTTTTTCAACACACATCAGTTCATCAATAACAAATGGGGAACTCCTGCTCCTATTTTACTAAACGATCCACAATTCGGACAAATCAGAGTTCGAGCTTTCGGAAGTTTTGATATCAGAATTGCCGATCCTGCCAAATTTTTTACGCAATATGCTGGAACTTATGAGCAACTTACCATTTTTGAACTGCAAAGCCAGCTGCGAGATTTTGTGGCTCCAAAATTTGGAGAAGTTTTGGCAAACGAAAATATTACTATTACAGATGTAGCCGGAAATATTACACAGTTAAGTCAAAAAATCGAACCTTATCTAAAGCCTTATTTCCTTCAATTCGGAATAGAACTCACACAATTTGTAGTTACAAGTGTCACGCTTCCGGAAGAAGTTACAGCACATTATGACAAAATCACCAATATGAATATGGTAACCGATATGGATAAATTTACCAAATTCAATACCGCTACAGCAATTGGCGATAAAGGAACCGCGCTTCACGATGCAACGCAAAATGCGGCAAGTATGGCGCTACTTTTAAATCAATTACAGCAGAATAAGGAAACTCCAAAAGAAGAAAAAGACGACTTGACCTCTAAACTTCAAAAATTAAAATCTTTGTTTGATGCTGGCTTAATTGATGAAGACGAATTTAAAGCCAAAAAAGCAGCATTATTAAGTCAGTTATAATGGAAGATAAAAAAGTAAATTCATTTTTGGACAGGCTCAAAGAAAAAGCAAAAAACCAATCCAATTACGGAGGCGATCCAGAAATCAGTGAAGCAAAAATGCAGCTTAAAGATTGTCCCAATTGTGGTGCCGGAAGAGCCAAACAAGATGGACTGACGCATTGCGCTTATTGCGGATTTGAGTTTTTGAGCGTAAAACTCACAGACGGAGTTTATATTAAAAAAGAAGACAATTCACTTTAAAAAATCAAAGAAAGTGTTCGGATTATTCAATAAAAAACAAAATCAAAGTCAGGAAGCAATTCCTGAATGGCATTCGGAACTTGAGGAATCAAAACAGAGATGGTTTGCCTTTCTTGAGAAATTGGAAGCCAAAATGGAAGAATTCGCAACAGCGGCAATTCCCGAATTAAAACAACTTCTTCAAGAAGATGACGATTTGTATAAAAGAACTTTTCATAGAGTCTATTCTGGTGTAAACGGTCAAATCCAAAACATTAGAGAGAAAGCCAGAGACACTTACGAAGAAAAGATAATTGACGTTTACAACTATTACAATTCTCAAATATCCGTTTTAAGTCCGCATCATGATTTGGTTTCTGATTTTAGAAATACCTGTTCTGATCGTTATAATGATTTTGAAGATAAATCAGAATACTGGAGAAACGAAATCGAAAAAACACAGGAACGCGATCTTGAAATTGAATATCAAAACATCATCAACGAATTCGAAACTGTAAAAAACAAATTCAACTGCACCCAATGCGGTGGCGGTCTTACTATTGATCGGATTTTCTTGATTGAAACCTATATTTCCTGTCCTTACTGCAAAACGCAGAATACTTTTTCGCCAAGTACTCAGGCAAGAAATCTGCAAAATATAGCCCGCGATTTGGCTGAACAGCGAACAGCACATCTTAAAAAGGATTTCGAAATCGAAAACAGCAAGGAAAGAGAATTTTATTATCAGATCCATGAATTGGAACTGAGCAAAATACATCAGTCAGACAAAAATGTTTTAAGTGAAATCCAGTCTAAAATAGACGATTTGGAAGAGCAAAGAAAATTTGTGATTCAGAATGCTCCAAAACTCAATCAGCAATATTTAAGGGCAATGTACGATGAATGGAACAAAATAACGCCCGATTTGAAAGATCACAACGAAAAAATGTATCAGAATCAACTACGATATTTATAATTTATTAACCCCTAAAAAAAGAAACATGTTTAAAAAACTTTTTGGTTCCTTAACCGGCGACAACAAACCTGAAACTCAAAATTACGAAGCTCAAGATTCTAGCATCGATAACCAAACTGATTATGAAGATAATTATCAGGAAACAGAATACGATCCTGAAACTTTGCACGGAACGCATTATTCTGTAGAAGATTTTGATAATGAAGTAGCCGAAAGAGCCGAAGCTTGGATTGCTGACGAACGTGCAAGCGGAGAAAATCTTGATGAAAAAGACATTCAAAACATTTATTTCAACTATAGAAGAGCGGTTTACACAGAATGGAACAACTGCGATTCTGACCAAATGATTCGTTTTGAACATGCAAATTCTTTAAAATATACAGGAGTTCAAACATCTGGATTTGTAAAAGTAGATGACAACAATCCGTTTCTTGAGCCAGTTCACGGTGTAGATTTAAGAACTTACACTGCAATGTGTCTTAAAATCAGTGCCGGAATCGATTATCTTGAAGTTTGCCGAGCTATGGGATTTGAACCAGCCGTTTGGGAAGAACTAAACACAATCTGGCCACAGCGTATGGGCGAAGATACTTCATTTACAGTTACAACTTTGTTTGGACAATATTATGCTGAAAATGTAACGGTTCCGCAATTAGAAAACCTTAAAGCTGCAATTTCTGAAGAAGGAGCTGCTAATTTAGAAAGAATGAAAACTGACCGTTATTTCTACGAAGAACTTGCTGGAGCAAGACAAGCAGCTTATGAATATGGAATTGATGGTGCACAATGGATTTTGGATACTTTCGGAATCAATTTAGCTGATTTCCAATCTGTGGCAATGCAGTGGATGACAGAACAAAATCAAAACTGGAATTCAGAAGACATTATTAGATTTTCTGATTATCAGCAGGAAAAACAAAAAGAATATGCAGCGAAATTTGCTGCTGAACAAGGCGGAAATGTTGCCGATGATGTAAATTTCTAATTTATTTCCTTCAAACCAGAAAAATCCGGCTTGCAAAAAAACAAGTCGGATTTTTTTTCGTTATTACTCTCAAAAAAATTGTACTAAAAATTTAAAATAATGGAAAACGACAGAATCTTCTTTGCCGATGGAGAAAATCCGAAAATGATAGAAGCCTATAAAAAAGCACAGGAAACTTTTAAATATTTCTGGAGAGAACTCTCTTGGGAATACCGCAGAATTATTCCAGCATTGGATGTTGCTTGCGTAAAATTGGCTTTCACTCAAGAAATTGATGGCGAAACCATTGTCGAACATATGTGGATCAATGACATCAATTTTGACGGTGAAAACATTTATGGCGTTCTCATAAACGATCCAGGCGAATTGACAAATGTGCAAAACGGCGATGAAATTGCAATACCGATAAACCAAATCAGCGATTGGTTATTTGCAACGCAAGGCAAAACTTATGGCGGTTTTACGATACAAGCTATGCGTTCTGAAATGAGTGAAGCCGAAAGAGAAGAGCATGATGATGCTTGGGGAATGGATTTTGGTGATTACAACGATATCCTGCTTGTTTATGAGCAAAAAGAAAAACCAGAAAACCTTATTGAACATCCGATGAGTAAAAACATGAAAGATAGCCTGATTGAATTTGTAACGAACAACCCTCAAGAAGTGAGTTCTCAAGACGAACAAGGTTATACTTTTCTGCACCGCGAAGCAATTGCTGGAAACCAGACATCGGTAGAAGTATTACTCGCTTCGGGAGCAGATAAAAATGCGGCAAACCAACACGGCAAAACAGCATACGATTATGCCAAACAATTGCAATGGGAGCATTTATTTCCGTTATTAGAATCATAAAAAAAATAAAATGGCAAATTCTTTTTATTCACATTTAGCATTTCTTCCGCCTTCATCCAATGCGAACTTAGTGGTTTTAAAAAATCATCTAGAAACTTTTTATTCAAGACCTGTAATTACTGATAAACCTCAAATTGTCTTAAGCGAAAAACAGATCACAATCACTTTTAACGATGGATATAACTTTTATATTTATTTGTCAGAGGAAAAACATGTAAATGAAGAAGCCTTGGAAATTGCCGAAGATTTAGAAGAAGATTGGAACGAAAAGCCTTTCGATAAAGAAAAATTAAAAACGGCCCAAAAACGTTTTGAAGTTTGGGGAGATCAGGATTTTGATATGGATTATTTTAACGACAGTCTTTTTATAATAGACCAAATTGAAAAATTCGATGATGTTATAATTTTTCAAAACCAATAAAGCAATTAAGTTATTGCAAATTCTATTTTCTTTAAAGTAAACTGAGATAAAAAATCTTATTATAGTATTTTATTTTTGAAAGAATTTTAACGCAATTATTTTAATAACTTTATATTCCACAAATCTTAAAAGTTATGAAAGAAGTATGTATTGTTGAATTTCCATCAAATTTGGGTTTAAAAGAATCTGAACCAGGAAAAGAGCCCGGAGTTAATCGTCTCCCAGATTGGTTGTGGAAACATAATCTTCATACTTTCATTAATCCAAAAAACATTAAAAGGCTAGATGCTCCAAAATATTCTAATAAGATAGATCCTGAAACAAAGATTCTAAATGCCAATGCATTGGTCGATTATTCTCGAGAACAGGCCTATTTAATCAATAATTTACTAAGTCAGAATAAGTTTCCTTTTGTTTTGGGTGGTGACTGCAGCATACTCTTAGGAACTGCAATAGCTTTAAAACAAAAAGGAAACTACGGCTTATTTTACCTTGACGGACATACCGATTTTATGGATGTCTCATTGTCTGAAACTGGTGGCGCGGGTGGTTTGGCAGCTTCTTTAGCAACTGGAAAAGGTCCTGAAAAACTAAGTAATATTCTGGGTTTGCAACCTTATATAAAAGAAGAAAATCTTTGGTGCGCAGGCAATCGAGAATATGACGATGAATACGAGAACGAAATCAGAAATTCTTCTGCCACTTATGTAAGTCTGCGAGATCTTAGAAAAAAAGGAATTAGAAATGCTGCAAATCTATTTCTTAATGAAGTTGAAGAAAAAAATCTCGATGGTTTCTGGCTCCATATAGATGTAGATGTTTTAAACGATCAAATCATGCCTTGCGTGGACAGCAGAACGCCCGATGGCCTTACTTATGACGAATTTAACGAATTGAATTCATATTTGTTTAAAAGTCCAAAACTTGTCGGTCTTGAAATTACAATCTTAGATCCCGATTTAGATCCAACGGGACAATACACTAAAGAATTTGTCAACAATTTAAGCACCGTTTTTAAAAAATATTACAATAACACTGTTTTGTAAACAAGGCATCATGTATGCTTATTTAAAGCAATAATTCTCTTCTGCCAAGACTTTTAGAAACAATAAGAAAACGTTAAAGATTGTGATAAAATCCAGAATCGTATTGTAACCTAAATCGGTAAAGAGTATATTTAGGAATTCGAATCAATCGAAAATGCATTTAAAAAGTACAATTCAAAAAAACATGATCAAAGATTTAGGACACCATTTTAAAATCATAGACAACAAAATGATACTTCAGTTTGACAATGAAGTTTTTAGAAAGTATTATAAAGTCATTGATTTTGAAAGTTTTGAATTGCTTCAGAGCAATGATTCTACACATCATTATTTTAAAGACAAAACAAATGTATACATTTCGAGCTATATGTGTGGTTTTGCTGTTTTAGAAAATGCGGATCCAGCGAGTTTTCGTATTCTCGATTTTGAAAAAGGCTTTACAGCCGACGATTCTAATTATTTTTATTTTGATGAACGACTTCCCTATGATTTTTCAAAAGCAGTAATTCTGAATAATCATTATATAAAAGCCAATCAAAAAATCTACAGCGGTTATACAAACGAAATAATCGGCGTCGATATTGAAAGCTTTGGAATTCCGCATCCAGATTTGATTGAAAACATTTCTAAGGACAAAAATCATGTCTATTTTCGAAATAAAATTATTGAAGATGCAGACCCTTCCAGTTTTCATTTTTTAGAAAACTGTGTCAACAATCAGGAATATTATCAAGAATGCGACAATGCATTTTATGCTGTAGATGCCAATTTTGCTTGGTTTATCAGAACAATAGCAAAAGAGGTCAAAAAAATTAAAAGCAAAAGTCTCAGCAGTTTTCATTTTAAAGTAATTGATGAGCAAGGCTATGCTTTTGACAACGAATACCAATATTATTTTGGAAAAAAAACGAAGCGCTCTTCATAACTTCATATTCATTATTCTCTAAAACCTGATTCAGAGCTTAGCTGATGATCATTATAGAACCAAGAAAAACCGATTTTACAGATTTAAGAACGTTATTCTTAAACGAAAGAATTACTGCATTTTCATGGCTTGATACTACAAAATTCAAATTAGAAGATTTCGACAAAGAAACCCAAGGAGAATTTATCTTAACTGCACTTTTAGATGACAGACCAGTTGGTTTTATTTCAATCTGGAAACCCAATCATTTTATTCATCACTTGTACATTCATCATGAATACCAAAACAAAGGTATCGCAACTGCATTATTAAAAACAGCAATCGAAAAAACAAAATTGCCAATGCGCTTAAAATGTCTTCTAAAAAACACCAAAGCCGTTGATTTTTACCGTAGAAAAGGTTTTATCGAAAAAAGCAAAGGACTATCTCCGAATGGTGAATATATTTTGTTTGAATTGACAAAAAATACTTTACTTTAGATTTTAGAATATACTATTCGAACACCCAAAACAAATCTAACAAATTAACCAAAGAATGAATGCGACAGAAATACCAATCGATCTGAAAGAATTACTTCAAAATGAAAAAACAGATTTTATTATAAAGGCAAAACGTCACGAACCGCTCAGAAAATCAGTGGGTGGTGTATTTATAGGACTTGCAATGTGTGCTTTTATTAGCATGTTTGTATTTGCTTTTTTTAATGAATTATTCGAAGAGGAAGAAGTTTATTTCGAAAGCAATGATTCAGAATTAATTTTGCCGGGACTTATCATTTTTGTCTTACTGTCAGCAGGAATCTATGTACTTATTTCCGGAATTATTTCATTGTTTAAAGAAGGAGGTTATTTTGTTGGTACCGAAACCAGATTAATTCATTTCCGCAAAGGGAAAACCACAATTACAGACTGGGAACAGTTTACCGGAAATGTAAAAATTAAAGCCAAAAACAATTTTGGAGATTTAGAATATCAATTAAGAACAGGTAAAACTGAAAGTAGAAAAAATGGTCCTGATGTTTTTGTTCCGGATATTATCTACATTGCCGCAATCGAAAATGTATATGAGATTGAAAGAAAATGCAAAATAAGAATTAAGGAAAACGATCCGACTCCAGCTGTTGCAGTAAGTTAAAAAACGTAATCACGGCCATAGCAGTTTTGCTCTAAACTTATAAATTTGAAATTATGAATGAGGAAATCAAAGCTTATAACGATTCACAAAATACGGAAGATAAAGAAATATGTAATCTTTTAGAATTTGAAATCAGTACTATGCTAGCAGAAGCAGAAAGTAAAATCTGGCATCGGCATCCGGTTTGGTTCTTAGATGGAAATCCGGTCGCGGGATACAGCAAACTCAAAGATTCTGTGCGATTACTATTCTGGAGCGGACAATCATTTGATGAAGAAAAACTCCAAAATGAAGGTTCTTTTAAAGCGGCTGAAATGCGCTATACATCTGCATCGCAAGTCGATAAGGAAGATTTAAAACGCTGGCTCAAAAAAGCAAGGGAAATTCAGTGGGATTATAAAAACATTGTCAAACGCAAAGGAGTTTTACTTCGATTAAAATAATACTATTCAAAAAACTATATTTATAATGAAACTATTGACGCCGATTACCTTTATCTTTTTTACATTAATCTCCTTTTCACAAACAAAAATGCGTTCCATAAAAGAATTAAGCAATCCCGACACCGAATGGAAAACCGTAAAAGAATGGATTGACAATGCCAAAAACAAAGTCGAAGTATTGCCTGCCGAAACGCAAAAAGCTTCGGATGCACTTTATCAAGCACAAATTCCAGCTAGTACGGCATTAGGTGCTGTCGTGTACAAAACTGGCGGAATTTTAGTTGACAACGGCTGGATCAGAATTTTAGGCTCAGGAAGCTCAAAATTAAACCGAAGCCTTCCAGAATGGAACAAAGGAAAAACTTCAAAAACAGGAGAAAAACCAGCTTTTCTTCTCGTTGCCGACGATGCTCTTGGAGGTTTTTACCTTCTAAATTATGGCGGACTTGGAAAAGATATCGACAAAATGTATTATTTCTCTCCAGATAATCTTCAATATGAGCCACTTGAAATTACCTATGACGAGTTTTTATTATTCTGTTTCAACAACGACTTAGATAAATATTACGAAGGAAGCAGATGGGAAGGCTGGAAAACAGAAATACTGAAACTCGAAGGCGATAAAGTCTTTAATTTTTATCCGTTTCTGTGGTCAGAAGAAGGTTCTGACATTAATAAAACATCTCGAAAAATTATTCCCGTTGAAGAACAATATGGTTTCAATATCGATATAAAGAAACAAATGGGCATTTAATTTTTTTTTCTGCCGCTAAGTCGCTAAGGCACAAAGATATTTTGAAGGACTCACTGTTGTGCGTCTTTTTTTATAAAAACTTTGTGCCTTAGTGCCTTCGCGGCAAACCCCATAACTTAATTCACTAAAAATAAGGCATTGCTGAACAACAGAATTCCGTTTTCCCAGAAACCTCTGAATAGCGGATTGTCCATCATATAAATTACAGATCCATCTCCTTTTTTGTCTACGGCAAAACTTACGGTTTCGTTTAGTTTCTTTTTTATATCATTACCAACAAATCCGTAGCTCAAATATCCCTTTGGAATATAAACCGCATTTACCGCATTTTTTAGTAATGAAAAAGATCTTTCGTTAGTCTTTAAACTAAAATAGCTATTTCCTAAACCAAAAGCCAGCGGATAAGTCTTATCCAGTTTATTCTCTATAATAGCGCCCGGAATCGACCCCGAAATTGTACGTCGTTCCGTACCTTCAAAATCTAAAAATCTCTTTTTCAGTTCGAGTTCTTTTTCTTCTTTCTCAGACTTTTCTTTGTCTTCTTTGCTGGCAAACAAACTCAAAGCATAACCTTCTCTATCCTGAAAAAGTGAAATTGCGCTGCTCATCGCGATGACTTTACCACCGTTTTTAATCCAATCGTCGAGTTGTTTTTTCTGATCTTCAGACAAATCGTAATTACCATCAGAAAGAATCAATGTATTGTACTGATATAATTTCACTCTATTCAAGTTTGCCGTTTCGACTATACTTACAGGATACGCAATAGTTTCATCGAGATAAAACCAGTTCGCACCAAATTCGGTCGAAGCGATTCCTTTGCCCGAAAGCATTAAAATTTTTGGTGCTTTCAAAAGAACAAAATTTTCACCACCGATATCTTTAGAATTTACAGAAAATCCGGTCGTGATAAAATTATAATCACTTTTGATTTTGATAATCGAACTGACTGTTTTCTCAAAATCTGCTGTTTTAGGATTATCTGCTTTGCTGATTATTAAGCCTCCAGGTTCGATTTCAATAGTTCCAAAAACGGCCTTTTTCATTGCAGAACGCACTTTTATTCCGGCTTGATGCAATAGCGAAAGAACCTGAGCCGAAGTTCTGTTGTTCCAAGGAACATAAAAAGCGTAAACATTTGCTGGAATATTTTTAGCAGCAATTTCAATAGTATTTTTAGTTTTGATCTGAATGCTATTTTTAACAGCGTAACCTTCTGTTCCATAAGCGAGTGGCAATGCCCAAGCTGTGATATCATATGATAAACTATCGTTCAGTTTCTGATTTGGCTCAAAAAGTACTTGCGTCAACACCGATCTCGGCTGATCGGCTTTAACAATCAAATCGTTTGGTTCTATTTTAAAACTTACATTTTTTTTGCTTTGATAATGAAAACCCGATTCGGTTCCAGATGCATCTGCATAGGCATATTCAATATTATTTTTTCGAAGCATTTCTGTAAGCTGTTCAAGCTTGGCATTATTTTTCAAAACGTAGGTTTTATAAACCCCTTTGGCTTTTTTTCTTGCATTCAGATGAAAATCTTTAAAGCCTTTCAAGAGTACTTCTCTTTGCGAAGCAGCACTTTCAACCACTGTAAGAACCGTTGCAGCATGATGAGTCAAACGATCTTTTATGGTTACGTTTGCTCCGTTTTCCATCGTCACTTCACGGCCTGCCCCTATTCCGCCCTGTTCAACAGTAAGACCAACTGCGCCATTATAAGTTGGATAAGTATCACCATAACTTGGATAAAAGAGATCAAAACGTTCTCTCGTATTATACATCCAATTATTCTGATCAAATTTTGCCGCAATATTTTTTCCTAAGACAGTATAAAAATCTCTTTGATACTGCTCAATAAACTCATGAAGCGGTTCTGCTGCGGGAGGAAAAAAATAAGGCGAATTGTAACTCATTTCATGTACATCGGTATGTACCTGAGGCATCCATTGATTATAAATTTTCAATCGTTGTACCGATTCTGCTTGTGTCTGCCATGCCCAGTCACGATTCAGGTCAAAAAGATAGTGGTTGTATCTTCCTCCAGGCCATACCTCCATATGTTCTCTGTCGTAAAGACCAGGATGTGTTTTTTTTCCTGAGACTTCGCGCAACCAGTTTCCGTATCGAGAATAGCCGTCAGGATTAATACAGGGATCTAAAACTACGATGGTGTTTTGTAGCCACTTTTTACTGTTTTCATTCGCAGGATTTAGCAATTCATAAGCAACGGTCATGGCGCTTTCGGTTCCGGCAAATTCATTTCCGTGAACGTTAAAACTCAGCCAAACAATAATTTTTCCGTCTACTTCGGCAGATTTTTGATTCGAAAGTCCGATTGAGGCCAAATTATTATTTCGAATTTTTTCAAGATTGTTTAAATTATCAGGTACAGAAATAAAATAAACATTCAGATCACGTTGTTCGTTTGTCTGTCCGTACTGCTGTTTTTTGATGAATTGCGACTGTTCTGTCAGATATTTAAAATACGCTTCAACCTGATGGTAATAACTGATCTGTTTTCCGTAGTTCGGAATAAATTCTGATGGCGTTTTTAATTGCGCGAAAACTGAAAAAGAAGCCGTTAACAGCAAAACCGCAGCATAGATTTTTTTCATATTTGAATGTAATTTTGTAGATGGTTAAAAATAAGAATTAACTTTATACCAATTTAAAATTCTAAAAAAATATTAATAAACTTTATCAAAAATGAATCATTAAAATGCATTTTTAACATTTAAAACTCATTATCAGCAATTCAAAAACACTTACTTAATTATGGAAAATTGGTTAAAAAAAGTTTTATGGAGGCAATTCGGTGCCAGTATTGATATGCTTGAAAATGCTTGCAAATTATGTCCCGAAACGTTTTGGGATACCCAAGCTGAATTTGGATACAAGGCTTATCACTGCGTATTTTTCTTAGATTATTATCTAACACGCAACCCAATAGGATTCACTCCTCCCGAACCTTTTTCGCTCTCTGAATTTGAGGATCGAATGCCGGAAAGGATTTATACAAAAGAAGAAGTATTGAACTACCTGTATTTCTGTCGAAAAAAATGCCGGGATTTGATTGCAGGACTCGATGATGTCGAAAATGCTTTTTGGCAAAATGAATCAGAATCTATGCGGTACAACATAATCGAAATACTGCTTTACAATATGCGTCATGTCCAGCATCATACTGCGCAACTTAATTTATTGCTGAGACAACATATTGATGACGCGCCAGAATGGATTTATGAGGCGGAAGACAAACTTTAACTAAAAAGAAATTTATGAATATACTAATCGTTTACAGTCATCCAAGCAAAAAATCGTATACTTTTCAGGTTTTAGAACAGCTCAAAACAGCTCTTCAAAAAGAGAATTGGAATATTGAAATTTCTGATTTGTATGAAATGAATTTCCGCTCGGATATGTCTGAAGACGAATATGAACGTGAAGGATTTGCAAAAACACAGCTTCCGATTCCTGTTGATGTTCTGGCAGAACAGGAAAAGATAGAAAAGGCAGATTGCATCATTTTTTTATATCCCGTATGGTGGAGCGATTGTCCTGCCAAATTAAAAGGCTGGTTTGATCGCGTATATGCTGTCGGATATGCTTACGGGCAAAATGAAATTTCAAGAAAAATGAAAACTATTCCGTTTGGACTTGTCATCTGCACAGCCGGACACCCGAATGCATTTTTAAATGAAATTGAAATTGCACAGAGTATGGAAAAAATAATGCTCGAAGACCGTCTCGGCAAACGTTTTATTCACAAAGAAATGATCATTTTGGGAGGGACTTTAGAACTCGAAAAAGTTATGAATGAACATTTTAAAATCATCAGCAAAATCCCGAAAAAAATACAGTCTTATTCCTAATTTAAATTGCCTAAATTTCGTATTTTTCATCTCCAAATAATTAAATAGGTTGCATTCGAAATGTTAGAAGAAGAAAATTACAAACAATCCGTTTTTGAAGAAATTCCCACAGAAAAAATATATTCGGCAAAAGCAATAAATCTTGCTGCATTTTTTGCTGGTTCGCTTGCAGCCGGTTATCTGATTGCAGAAAATTTTAAAGCGTTTAATGACACTGTAAAAGCTAGAAACACTTTGGCAGTGACCTTTATTTCAACTCCAATTCTTGTTGGGATTGTTTTTATTATACCGCCAAATTTCCCTGGAATTGTCTTTCCAGCTCTTTACATTTTGATATCCTATCTAGTAGTAAAAAAACATCAGGAAAAGAAAATTCAAAACCACGCACAAAAGGGAGGCGATTTTTATGGCGGATGGCGAGTAACTCTAATTGGTTTGATTTCGATTGTTCTTTTTTTAATCTTGCCTTACAGCATTCAATACATAATTGACAACTTTTTTTAGTTCAGTTCGAAATCTTTTTCATTTCAAAAACAAACTTTAAAAAAGCATCTAATTTTATAATTTTCAGAGGCATTTCTGCAAAGAACTTAAAGTTGATTTTTATAACTTAGTACACCTAAAACCATTACGTTATGAATAGGAAAGAAATTGTCCGGAATTTTTTGAAACTGGCGGCGAGCGGGCATTCGCACGAGGCATTCCGACTTCATGTAAGTCCAAAATTCAAGCACCATAACTCACATTTCAAAGGCGATGCAGCAACTTTAATGCTCGCCATGGAAGAATCTGCAAGAACAAATCCGAATAAGATTTTTAAAATTCATCATATTTTGGAAGACGAAAATTTGGTTGCGGTACATTCGCACTTAAAACAAAGTCCCACCGATATTGGTTTTGCCGTAGTACACATTCTAAAATTCAAAGAAGATAAAATCATTGAACTTTGGGATTTAGGACAGCCAATTCCAAAAGAAACAATTAACGAAAACGGAATGTTTTAATTTTTTTGTTTCAGGTTTCAAGTTTCACGTTTTGTTTGAACTTGAAACCTGAAACCTGAAACTTGAAACTTGAAACCTTAAACTAAAACCCCCTATAAAACCTAATGAACTTCATTTCTAAAATTTCTTTGCTTTTTCTTTTTATCATTTCCAGCGCTCATTCATCGGCACAAAAAAAAGTAGATTACAAAAAAAGCATCGATAGTTCAATTCAAAAAACAAATCCCGTTTTTAATGGCACTGTTGTTATTTCAAAAAACGGAAAAACATTATATTCTAACGTAAAAGGTAGTTCTAATTTTGAAACTAAAAAACCTTTAAAAATAGATACACAATTTGAAATAATGTCAAACAGCAAACAGATTACTGCCGTTTTGATTTTATTGGAAGTTGAAAAAGGAAACGTTGATTTAAATGCGCCAATAAAAAAATACCTGCCTGAACTCAAACAAAGCTGGGCAGATTCTGTTACGGTTCACCAGCTTTTAAATCACTCGCACGGAATTGTCGATATAGAAAAACCTTTGGCTTTTAGACCTGGAACACAGTTTAAGTACGGAAACCTAAACTACAGCCTGCTTGGAAAAATTGTAGAATTTTCTACAAAAAAAAGCTATACCGAAATAGCTGAAGCCCTTTTTAAAAAATTAAAAATGAATCGGACTATTTGTTATGCCAAAGATAAAACTCAAAATCTGGCCACCGGATATTACAATGTCAATAATGTGTTTACTCCAGTTGAACCAGGCTTTATAAATGATGGAAATTTAGGCGCAGACGGTATACTTTCGACTGTAGAAGATTTGGCTGTTTGGAACAACAATCTTCACAAGGGCAAAATCTTAAAGCCAGAATCGTATCAATTACTGATAAAAAACACAATTCTGTCACAGCACAATTTCTTTGGAAAAGAAGCAAACGGTTATGGCTACGGAATTAGAAATATCCAAAAAGAAAAATACAAATATTTAGGCCATACAGGTCTCGGTGATGGATTTTCTTCTGTAAATTTATACTTTCCAGAAAGTGATGTGAGTTTGATTGTTTTGGAGAATCAGATGCCTGAAGATTCTAATTTGTTTTATGCTTCTGGGTTCAAAATCAAAAACATCCTTTTTGAAAGCGATTTATTACTTAAAAAATAATTCAAAATGGCGAAAAATAAAACAACAGAAACACAAAACAGCGTTGTTGAATTTATTAATGCTGTCGAAAACGAAATCAAAAGAAACGATTCTTTTGAGCTTGTAAAAATTATGCAAGAAGCAACGGGATCTGAGCCTAAAATCTGGGGAGCCAACATTATTGGTTTTGGAAGTTATCACTATAAATACGACAGCGGACATGAAGGAGATGCACCACTCTTAGCTTTTTCGCCAAGAAAAGACGCTTTTTCGCTTTATCTGAATTCTACTTTTGAAAATAAAGACGAACTGCTTTTAAAATTTGGAAAACACAAAGCTGGAAAAGGTTGTATATACGTCAAAAAACTAGCAGATATCGATTTGGAAATATTCAAAAAAATGATTTCAGAATCTATTAAAGAAATAAAAAAATTATATCCCACAACTTAAAATGTCGACTACCATTGTAATTCTTGTATCGGCCGTTCTTTTGTATTTTCTGTTCCATCCACGATATGGAAAAAGACCTTCAGGAAAAAGACTCGCATTGATCGAGAAATCGCAACAGTATAAAAACGGAAAATTCGAAAATATCAGTTTTACTCCAGAATTTACGGAAGGCTATACTTATTTTGAAGTTTTTTATGAATTTCTATTTAAGAAAGTCGAACGTAAAATCCCTGTTGACCGTATTCCGTCTATCAAAAACAATTTAGCAGAGATTCCCATTTCAGACGACATAATGGTTTGGTTTGGGCATTCTTCGTATTATATTCAGATTGAAGGCAAACGGTTTCTGATTGATCCTGTTTTTAGTGGCAACGCCTCGCCCATTTACGGAAGCACAAGATCTTTTAAGGGAACTGATATTTATGATGCGTCCGATTTTCCTGAAATTGATTATTTATTGATAACACACGATCATTATGATCATCTGGACTATAAAACCATAATGGATTTAAAACCCAAAATCAGAAAAGTAATCTGCCCGCTTGGCGTTGGTTCTCATTTTGAATTTTGGAAATTTCCGCTTGAAAATATAATCGAAAAAGACTGGCACGAAAAAATAGAACTTGATCAAAATCTTACGCTTTATACTACACCTACGAGACATTTTTCGGGCAGAAGCATCAAGCGTTGCAACACGCTTTGGACATCTTTTGTTTTAGAAGCAGGAAATTTTAAAATGTTTCTGGGCGGCGACGGCGGTTATGATGTTCATTATTCGGAAATCGGCAAAAAATATGGTCCATTTGATATTGCAGTTATTGAAAACGGACAATACAACGAAAAATGGAAATACATTCATAAAATGCCCGAAGATGTCGTAAAAGCGATTCAGGATTTAAATACAAAGAGGGCAATTCCCGTTCATTCTTCTAAATTTGCATTATCGTTGCATCCTTGGGACGAACCTTTGATTAAAATTAATGAATTGAATAATTTAGTAGAAAAACCAATTCCGTTAATGACTCCGATAATTGGAGAAATAGTTGAATTAAAAAACGAAGACCAAAAGTTTACACAATGGTGGGTAGGAATTCAGTAAAAAAATAAATTCCAAGTTTTAAATTCCAAACTCTAAATTTTAAATTTGAAACTCTAATTCAATTCTAAAAACAAAAATAGATTACAGTGAAAAAAAATCTCTTTATACTCTTTGCCGTCTTACTTTCTTTTGTTTCGTTCGCACAGAAAAATTATGTCTTTCTGGGTTCGTATAATCGTGATTTAAATGCCGAATCTATCCAAGTTTACGAATTGGACAACAAGGGAAATTTAACCAAAGTTGCGGGCGTAAAAAATGTTATAAATCCGTCTTACCTCACTATTTCTCCAAATGGAAAATATGTTTATGCCTGCACCGATACCAAAACTCCGAACGCAGGAAGTGTATCCAGTTTTGAATTTAATCCAGAAAACAAATCTCTTGTTTTTTTAAACAAACAATCCAGCAAAGGTGAAAATCCCGTTTATGTTTCGGTTCACAAAAGCGGGAAATGGCTGGTAAACGGAAATTATACGGAAGGAAGCGTTTCTGTTCATCCGATTTTAGAAAATGGAAAAATAGATTCACTCGCGCAGAATTTCCAATATGCTGACGGAAGTACAAACAAAGAAAGGCAAACTCGTTCTCACGTTCATTCGGTTGTTTTTTCTCCAGAAAATGATTATTTGTTTATGCCCGATTTGGGTGCCGATAAAATTCGGTGTTATGCTTTTGATGAAAATCAAAAAAGACCATTAGTAGAAACGAAAAACCCTTTTACAAAAACCGACTTAGAAGCGGGACCGCGTCATTTTACTTTTCATCCAAACAAAAAATTTGGATATTGCATCGAAGAAATGGCTGGCGCAGTAAGTGTTTATGAATACAAAAATGGCACTTTAACGAAAATCCAGCGAATTAACACCCATCCTGACTCGATTACCGAAAGCTTTGAAAGTTCTGATGTTCATATTTCGCCTGACGGAAAATTTCTGTACGCCTCAAATCGCGGTAAAGAAAACAATATCGCCATTTTTTCCATTGACGAAAACGGGCTTCTGAAAAACATTGGCTATCAGTCAACTTACGGAAAACATCCTAGAGTTTTTGCTCTTGATGAAAACGGTAATTTTCTAATAGCAGCAAATGTGAATTCAGGTACTGCAATTCTTTTTAAAAGAGATGAAAAAACAGGACTTTTGAAGAAAACGGGAAAAAAGATAAAAATGGAAAATGTTTCCTGTGTTCAAATCAGGAAAATTTAAAATTCTAACCTTCGCTAAAAACCAAAAAAATGCAAACATCAGAATTTAATTTACAACCTGATTTATTAGAAAACGAAATCACAAAATTAATTCCGTTAAAAGAAAAACATTTTGAAGTGTTGTTTCAAGCTGCATCGGATCAGCTTATTTGGGAGCAGAATCCTGTAAAAGATCGATACAAAAAAGAGGTCTTTACAACTTTTTTCGAAATGATACTTACAAAAAGTCCATTTTTGATTCTCGATAAACAAACCGATGAAGTAATGGGAACAACAAGCTTTTACGATTATGATCCTGAAAAATCGACTGTCGGAATTGGCTATACTTTTATTACAAGAAAATATTGGGGCGGCCCTTATAATAAATCAAATAAAAAATTATTAATCGATTATGCTTTTCAACATGTTGATTCGGTCCTTTTTCATGTTGGATCAGAAAATTTTCGTTCTCAAAAAGCCGTTTTAAAACTAGGAGCAGAGAAAATCAATGATCTAGCATTTACGATTAATGGTGTTGATGTGCCTTATTTTGAATATGAATTGAAAAAGCGTTAGAGATTAAGAACTAAAGACTAAGAACTAAGAACTAAACAAATATAACAATGAAAAGAATTACAGTTTTCTGTGCCTCTAGTTTTGGCACTGATAAAATATATGAAGAACAAGCCGTTTTGACCGGAAAAACTTTGGCAGAACAAAATATAGAATTAGTTTATGGCGGTGCCAATGTCGGTTTGATGGGCGCCGTTGCTGATGGAGCATTAAATGCAGGAGGAAAAGTAATTGGAGTGCTTCCGAATTTTTTGCGCTCTAAAGAAATTGCTCATCTCGGTTTAACCGAATTAATTTTGGTAGAAAGCATGCACGAAAGAAAAACCAAAATGAATGATTTATGCGATGGCGTAATAGCGCTTCCGGGCGGATTTGGAACTTTGGAAGAGTTATTCGAAATGCTGACTTGGGCGCAATTAGGACTTCATAAAAAACCGATTGCCATTTTAAACATCAACGGATTTTATGATTCGCTGATTGATTTGCTCGAAACGATGACTGAAAAAGGATTGCTGAAAGAAGTCAATCAGAAAATGCTTTTGGTGAGTAATGATATTGAAGATTTGTTGCAACAGATGAAAAACTATCAAGCTCCAACTGTAGGGAAATGGATTGACAAACAAAAGCTGTGAATTCTGGATTGCGGTAATTCTCCGAAAAAATAGTATTATCTTTACATTTATCGATTTTTATTAACTTCTAAATCATACGAGAATGAAAGCAGCAAACAACCACTTCGCAAAAGCTGAAATGCTGATTCGAAAACCTGTTTCAGAAGTTTTTAAGGCTTTTGTTGACCCCGAAATCACTTCTAAGTTTTGGTTTACAAAAGGTTCCGGAAAATTAGAAGAAGACCAAACTACCGAATGGACGTGGGAAATGTATGGATTTTCTCTTCAGGTTAAAACCCATGTCTTACACGAAAACAAAAAGATTGTGATAGAATGGGGCGCTCCTAACGAAACAACTATTGTAGAATGGATTTTTACGGAACTAAATGAAAGTGAAACTTTTGTCAGTATTATTAATTCTGGTTTAAAAGGAGATGCTGATAAGATTATCGATCAGGTGCGAAACTCTACAGAAGGTTTCACACTTGTTTTAGCTGGAGCTAAAGCTTTTCTCGAACACAATATCAGACTAAATCTAGTTTTGGACCGATTTCCGAAAGGACTTGCTTAAAAAAACATCTCAGTTTTGAAACCTGAAACAAAAAAATGGAAGTAAAAAAACCTGAAAATATCGATCAATATATTGGTGCATTTCCGCCTGAAGTACAAGAGATTTTGGAAAAAATCAGAGTTGTGATTCAGAAAGCCGCTCCCGAAGCAAAGGAAAAAATCAGTTATTCGATGCCGGCTTTTGAGCAAAACGGAATTGTGGTTTATTTCGCTGCCTATAAAAATCATATCGGTTTGTATGCATTGCCAACAGGACATGACGCTTTTAAAGAAGAACTTTCGATTTATAAATCGGGAAAAGGGTCTGTTCAGTTTCCGTTAAAAGATTCTATGCCTTTTGATCTGATTTCGCGAATTGTAAAATTCAGGGTGAAAGAAAATCTGGAGAAAGCGAAAAAGAAATAAAATGAATTTAAAAAAACATTACGACCAGCTTTACCAAGAATCTTCCAAAGTAATTTTAAGCAACAATTATGCAATAGATTACGAAATAAAAAACGAGCAAGATTCACGTTTTGGAATCACTTTGTTACTCCGTCCAGACGAAAAAACGAAATCTGCCGTACATTTATTTTTAAACGAACTTCAGAAAATTGAACCGAATCAGTATTATTATCCCGATTCAGACATACATATTACCATAATGTCTATTATTTCTTGTTACAACGGATTTACATTAGACAAAATAAATGTTGAAGAATACATTTCAATCATTCAAAAAAGCCTAATTGATTTGAATGAAATTAAAATTAGATTTCAAGGAGTTACTGCTTCTGCATCTGCATTGATGCTTCAGGGTTTTCCGGCAGATGAATCGTTGAATATATTGCGAAATAACCTTCGAGGAAACTTCAAAAAAACAAATTTAGAGCAAAGCATCGACAGCCGATATGCGATTTCGACAGCGCATGCAACGGTTATGAGGTTTCAGGAAAAACTGCAAAACCCCACAAAATTAATTGAGACAACAGAAAAATTCAGAAGTTTTGATTTTGGGGAATTTAGAGCCGAAAATCTTGAATTGGTTTTTAATGATTGGTATCAGAGAACTGAAAAAACAATTCATTTAAAAAACTTTAGTTTATAATTCTAAATTAATTAAACTTTCCGAAATGCCATAAAACTCCCGCTGGATCGTGTAAAAAACATTCGCTTCCCCACTCCATTTTGCGAATCGGTGTTAGTTTTACGCCATATTTTTCGGTCAGGTTCAATGCCAAAAGTTCGTTGTAATATCTTTCAACATCATCGACTTCAAGAAAAATCATGGTATTTTCAATCCAGTTTTTATCGTAATAATCCTGAAGATAAAAGGCCGTTTCACCTATTTTAAAAACAGAAAAATTAGATTCTAGAATCGTTTCTTCAAATCCCAAATCCTGATAAAATCTTCTGGAAATTTCAAAATCTTTAGAACCTATAAACGGACGTATTGATTTTATGTTGTGATTCATTTTAATCGTTTTTTACATTATCCTTTCTTCAAAATATTACCAAGCCCTTTACCAATCTGTTCAATCGCTTCTAAACTTTTGGTCAGTGGCGTAGCGGTAAAATCTTCGTAGGCATCCATAGCACTTTCTTTACGGTCGTCTTGCGGATAAGCCAAAATCACATTATTGGCGTCGAAATATTTCTCAAATTTCTGAGGTAATCTTTCAAAAATGGACAAATAAGAAACCGAACCTTTTCGAGATAAATTAAAAACAACCAAATCATTTACGGTCATTTCATCTGAAATCGTTTCAAAATTCTCCCAATCCATTACGCTTTTGAATCCTAATTTGGCATTCAATTTTAGGTTAACTGCGATTTGTTGAATTGCCTGATGCGTATTGTACTCGGCATAAACCACAATAGGAATACTCAATTCCTGAGACAAACGGCAAATTTTCTGAAGTAGCACATGAAATCCGATTCCTCTTTCAGAAAAAGGAGGACATACAAAAACCAGCCTTTTTTCTTCTATAAAATTTCTTTGAAAGTTGCAGATAAACAAGGTTTTGTCAACATTATTGATAATTGAATCGACATTTTCTCCAAAAATCTTATCTAGGAAACCCGTTTTTCTTGGCCAGCCAATAATCACAATATCCGACATAATTTCTTTTGAAGTCCTTGCAATACCGCTCGCAGGATTATGATCTATCCTCGCAATCGTATTGATTTTTGTTTCAGAAGCCGATCCTTGCACTACAAATTTATCAACCGCTTTTCTGTATTTTAAAATATTCTTTTCGGCCTGATCGTTGTTTGGTACAATCGTCAAAAGCGTGACCGGATTTGAGGATTTTTTGTCTTTAATCAATAAAGCAAAATCCAAAAGACTTGCCGCGGCAGAGGTTTTGGCTAACGGAATAAGAATGTGTTCGTCTAAAATCTGGTCTTTCCCAGCATCTTCAAGAGAGACTTCTTCTTCGCAGATTGCGATTTTTTTGGCAGCTTTTTCGGTTGCAAAAGAAGCGACGATACAGGTAATCAGAATCAAAATGATAGTACCGTTAAGAATATTTTCATCTAATATGTTGGCTTTGAATCCGACCAGAATAACAGCCAGAGTTGCAGCCGCGTGCGCACTACTCAATCCAAAAATAAGCTGTCTTTCGGTACGCGTATATTTAAAGACAATCTGAGTAAAAAAGGCTGCTGTCCATTTTCCAAAAATGGCTACGACACTCAATGTTCCTGCAACAATAAGAGCTGTAGGACCACTCAAAATAACACTTATGTCAACCAACATTCCAACAGAAATCAGGAAAAAAGGAATAAACAGCGAATTTCCGATAAATTCAATTCGATTCATCAAAGCAGACGAATGCGGAATTAGCGGATTAAGCGCCAAACCGGCAACAAAGGCCCCAATAATAGGTTCAACTCCAGCAACTTCGGCAAGAAAAGCAGCAAAGAAAACCACAGAAAGAACAAAGATGTAATGAGCATGTTTTTCGCTTTCCAGCTTCTTGAAAAACCATTTGGCAATTCGCGGAATCAAAATAAACATGATTGCTGAAAAGATTGCTAGTGAAACACATAGTTTGATCCAAAAAGCCTGATTCAGGTTTCCTTGGCTATTTCCCATAATGACGGCCAGAATAATTAAAACCGCAGTGTCAGTCAGAATCGTACCGCCGACAGTTATTGCCACCGCTTGATTTTTAGCAATGCCAAGTTTGCTTACAATCGGATACGCTACCAAAGTATGTGTGGCAAACATGCTCGCCGTTAAAAAACTGGCATTAAAATCGTAATTCAGAAAATAAAAACAAACCGGAAATCCAATTGACAAGGGGAAAATAAAAGTAAAAAAACCAAATAACAAACTCTTGTTTCTATTGGCTTTAAACTCGTTCATATCCAATTCTAGCCCGGCAATAAACATGATATATAAAAGCCCGATCGTAGAAAACAAATCTACTGCATCGCTTTTTGCAAGCATGTTTAAGCCATGAGGCCCGATAACGACTCCAGAAATAATGAGTCCGATAATACCCGGAATATTAATTTTTTTCAATAAAATCGGGCATAGTAAAATTATGAGTAGTATAAGAGAAAAAATAGGTACTGGTTTTGCAAGCGGAAATTTTAACTCGTGTACCAAATGTGTAAAAAATTCTATCATATTGTAACTTTATCTTCTTGTGGTATTTGATATAAAAAAGACTTTTTGAGCTTTGATAAAATCACAGAAGTATTAATAAAAGAAATGAGCTATATCTAGTCTATTTCAATACAAAAATACCTAAAAAACATAAATTAATTAGGAAATCTGCATATTAAGTAATTAATTTTAATTCATTGCTAAATTATTAAAATTTAATATTTATTTTAACAAATATTCAAAGTTGTTAATTCAAATTAACGATTCATTGCATTATTCAATTATCTTTGTAATAGTAAAATTAGAACAATGGAAGAATGTATTTCAGTTTTTGATATGCTTAAAATTGGTGTTGGTCCCTCAAGTTCACATACTTTAGGCCCATGGAGAGCTGCAGAACGCTTTTTAGAAGAGCTTCGAAGCGAATCAATTTTAGATCAGATTAACCGTATTAAAGTCGATTTGTACGGCTCTCTTTCTCTCACAGGAAAAGGGCACGCGACAGATTTGGCAGTCATGCTGGGTTTGAGCGGTCAAGATCCAGAATACATTCCCGTGGAAGATATTGCTGGTATCATCAAAAAAATTGAAACCAAAAATGAAATTGTTTTAGGAAATCAATTTCCAATTCCATTTTATTTCCTTCAAGATATTGTTTTCAATAAAGACTTCCTTCCCTTTCATGCAAATGGATTGAAATTTACGGCTTATAAAAATGATGATTCTGAATACGAATCGACTTTCTACTCTATTGGAGGCGGTTTTGTAGTAAAAGAAGAACGCGAAAATGCGATAAAAAAAACAGCCATAAAATGCGCTTTTCCGTTTATGATCAACAATGCCGATGATTTGCTTAAATACACTATTCAAGAAAACAAGAAAATCTCTGAAATTGTGTATGAAAATGAAAAATCGATGCGTACAGAAGCCGAAATCGATTCTGAATTAATGCGCATCTGGAATACGATGCTCGAATGCATGTACATTGGCTGTCATTCAGAAGGTGTTCTTCCAGGCGGACTAAATGTACGACGCAGGGCTTTTGATATGCACCAAAACCTGATTGGACTTTCAAATTATAACGATCCACAAAGCTGGCTTGAAGAGATACGAAAAACTGAAGTCAAATTTCGACAAATCCTAAAATGGGTAAGCTGTTTTGCACTTGCCGTGAATGAGGTAAATGCCTCTTTAGGAAGAGTTGTTACCGCTCCGACCAACGGAAGTTCTGGTGTAATTCCGGCCGTTTTAATGTATTATATGGTTATTGAAAATCACAATGCCGGTCCTGAAGAAATCAAACAATTTTTGATGGTTGCTGGAGAAATCGGAAGCCTTTTCAAACAAGGATCGACAATTTCTGCTGCAATGGGAGGCTGTCAAGCAGAAATCGGCGTTTCATCTTCAATGGCGGCTGCGGCACTCTGCGAATTGATGGGTGGTACTCCTGCACAAGTTCTTATGGCCGCCGAAATTGCAATGGAACATCATTTAGGATTGACTTGTGACCCAATTGGCGGTTTGGTACAAATTCCGTGTATCGAACGAAACACAATGGGCGCTATAAAAGCTATCAATGCTGCCGAATTGGCTCTAGAAACTGATTCTAAAAATGCAAAAGTACCTCTGGATAAAGTTATAAATACGATGTGGGAAACGGCTCAAGATATGAATTCAAAATACAAAGAAACGTCAGAAGGTGGTCTGGCAATAGCTGTAAATATGGCCGATTGTTAATTTAATCTTGTTGCAGATTTTACGAATTTACTCGAATTGTATTTTAATTAATTGGCGTAAATTCGTAAAAAACTTCAAACTATTTATGAAAAAATACTATTTTCTTTTTGTTTTTTGCTGCTCCTTCTTACTGCATTCACAAGAACTGTATTATATAAAATCGGATACCAGATTATATACTTCTAAAAACAAATCTTCTGATTTTCTAGGTTACTTTAAATACGGTGCAGCAATAAAATTATTATCTGAAAATGAAAATGGCTGGTACAAAATACAATCTGATAATTTTTCTGAAGGTTATGTTGAGGCAAAGTATGTTTCTAAATCCTTGAACGCTTCAGATTTTAAGATAAAAGACAACGAAAATCCAGTTATTGAAAGTGGCGACAGTTACTATGGCAGTCCACATCTTTTTGTTTTGGCTGCCGGTTTAAAAGCAAGGGCAATGCCAGATAAAACCTCGAAAATTCGAGAAATTTTATTTACTGGTGATCCCGTTTCTGTTAATTATGTCCCTAAAAACCAAGACGAATGGGTAAACATCAGTGGTTCGTTTCGGGATGAGTACAATAAATTTGTACAACGAAAATATCTCGGAAAAAGACCGAATTTTGATCAATTAATCAAAGAGTTTGACCAATTAGATCTTTCGAAAAAAAATCAAAGAAAAACAATCAGCGAAAGACTTGTCGAACTCGCTTGGAACAGCGGTTACAAAAAACTGACTCCTGCTTACGATCGCTACTATTTAGTTGTTAAAGAATTAAACGACCCTAAATTAATTTCTGAAACAGAACTGAATATCCTTTTGGCAAAAAAGTTAGAACAGCAGAAAACTCACGAACAAATTACCACCTTATCCCAAAAATCGGAATTTTCACTTAAAGGAATTAAAACCAAATCATACAATCTTACACTAAAAGACCTTTTAAAACTGTACAATCAGCCAATAAGAAAGAAAACAGTCGAGGACGGATGCGGGGTTTATATAAGCGATACTTTTTATTGTTATCCAGATTTGGAAGTTTCTGTAGATGAAAGCAAAAATCTTGTTGCAGTGGTAAAAGCTACTGTAAACGAAAACAATAAATTTATTCTTAATTCAAAAGCAATTTTCGATCACAATTTAACCGAAAAAAACTTTATTGAAAAATACGGAACTTATATTGATGCTTCCATAAAAGCGGCGCATCATTATGCTTTACACTTAGAAGATGGACAGATTCAGTTAGAATTTAAGGATGGAAATTTGTTTACCGTCGAAATATTCTTTTATTGCTGATTCCGTTTTTACAATTATTCAATACTTTTACATTCACAAAAAAAAAATAATACAATGTCAGTAGCAAAAAAAGATTACAAAAGAATCACAACAAAATCGTTAATCGAAATGAAAAGCAATGGAGAAAAAATCTCTATGCTGACGGCTTATGATTATACAATGGCAAAAATTGTTGACACAGCAGGTGTTGATGTAATTTTGGTAGGAGATTCGGCTTCAAATGTAATGGCTGGACACGAAACGACGCTTCCAATTACTTTAGACCAAATGATTTATCATGCTTCTTCTGTAGTTCGTGCCATTGAGCGCGCTTTGGTTGTGGTGGATCTTCCATTCGGAAGTTACCAGTCTGATCCTAAAGAAGCTTTACGTTCTGCTATCAGAATCATGAAAGAAAGTGGCGCACATGCCGTAAAATTGGAAGGTGGTAAAGAAATTAAGGAATCAATCAAAAAGATATTAAATGCAGGAATTCCGGTAATGGGGCATTTAGGTTTAACGCCACAATCCATCTATAAATTTGGAACTTACAGCGTGCGCGCCAAAGAGGAAGAAGAAGCAGAAAAACTTATCGAAGATGCTAAAATGCTTGAAAAAATAGGCTGTTTTGGAGTAGTCCTTGAAAAAATTCCTGCCGATTTAGCGAAACAAGTTGCACAAAGTATTTCGATTCCAGTTATCGGGATTGGTGCCGGAGGTGGTGTTGACGGACAAGTTCTGGTTATTCATGATATGTTAGGAATGAACAATGAATTCAGCCCACGTTTCCTTCGCCGTTATCTTAATCTATACGAAGAAATGACTAAAGCAATCGGACAATATGCAGCTGATGTAAAATCGAGCGATTTTCCGAATGATAAAGAACAATATTAACTTCTTTAAGCTTCTGAGTTACAAAGAGACAAAGATTCTTAATATAATTTTTTGATGCCTCCGGCTTTGGTCGGAGGTATATTTTTTTAGGTTCTAATTTTAAATTAAATCATTTCCATGAAAATTCTTTCCAACAAAAACAATCTGCAGATTCTACATGAAGACAATCACTTAATTGTGATCAATAAACGTGTTGGTGATATTGTTCAAGGTGACAAAACTGGCGACAAACCGCTTTCTGATATTGTGAGAGAATATATAAAGGAAAAATACAACAAACCTGGAGATGTTTTTCTTGGAGTCATTCACCGTTTGGACAGACCTACAACCGGAATTGTTGTTTTTGCCAGAACCAGCAAAGCATTGTCGCGAATGAATGAAATGTTCAGCAATCGCGAAACTCAAAAAACGTATTGGGCAGTTGTTAAAAACAAACCAAAAGAAGCCAAAGCAGTATTGGTTCATTTTTTAAAACGAAATGAAAAAAACAACACTTCAAAAGCACATTTAAAAGAAGTTCCCGACAGCAAAAAAGCGAGTTTAGATTATACAATCATCAAAGAACTGCAGCATTATACTGCATTGGAAATAAATCTGCATACCGGACGCCACCATCAGATTCGGGCTCAATTGACAGCGATTGGTTCTCCAATAAAAGGGGATCTAAAATATGGCGCAGACAGAAGCAATCCAGACGGAGGCATTCATCTTCATGCCCGAAAACTGGTTTTTACACACCCTGTTTCTAAAGAGAACATTGTTATAGAGGCTCCTGTGCCCGATGATCCAGTTTGGAATGCCGTGTGATTTTATGATTAAATTGACAAATTATTGAATTTTATCGATTAACTTGCATAGTCAAAAAAACAAGCTGATTGCAAAATGGACTATAAAAGCGACATCGGATACCGAAAGGAAACCCTTAAAAAGTTATTATACACTATTCAGAAAAGCGAGGATTTAATTATCAAAGCTTTGTATGATGATTTTAAGAAACCAGAGTTTGAGGCTGTTGTCACTGAAACCAGTTATGTCATTTCAGATTTAAAAAACACAATAAAAAACATTCACAAATGGGCAAAACCCAAACGTGTTTTCCCATCGCTTCTTAATTTTCCTTCTTCAGATTATCTTTATAAAGAACCATACGGGAATGTCTTGATTATCGCTCCTTGGAATTACCCTTTTCAATTGGCTTTATGCCCTCTAATCGCGGCAGTCGCAGCGGGAAACAAAGTGACTTTAAAACCCTCGGAACTTACTCCTCATACTTCTGCTATTATTGCTAAAATTATAGAAAAGACTTTTCATATCAACCACGTTGATGTTTTTGAAGGAGGTGTTGATGTTTCTAATAAATTACTCGAAAAACGTTGGGACTACATTTTTTTTACAGGAAGTCCTACTGTTGGAAAAATTATCGCAAGAGCTGCAGCTGAAAATCTTACGCCTGTAACCTTGGAACTTGGCGGGAAAAATCCTTGTATTGTAGACGAAACCGCTGATTTAAAACTGGCCGCAAAGCGAATTGTATGGGGAAAATTTATAAATGCGGGACAAACCTGCATTGCTCCCGATTATATTCTGATTCAGAAAAACATGAAAGTCAATTTCATCTCTTACCTTATAGAAGAAATCATAGAAGCTTATGGCAAAAAAATTGATAAGTCACCCGATTTTGCTCGTATCATAAACACAAAAAATTGGTTTCGTCTTACCAATATGATTCAAAATGAAAATATATTGTTTGGAGGAGAAAACGACGCCAACAAGCTTTACATAGCGCCTACGCTTTTGGAAGAACCTCATTTGGAAAGTCCGGTTATGAAAGAAGAGATTTTCGGCCCTATTCTTCCAATTCTGACTTACGAAAATGAAAACGACATCAAAAATGTAGTAAGCCGATATGAGAAACCACTTGCTTTTTATATTTTCAGTGAAAATAAATCATTTTCAAAAAAATTAATTTCGGACTATTCTTTTGGCGGAGGATGCATCAACGATACTGTTGTACATTTTTCAAACAAGAGACTTCCGTTTGGAGGTGTCGGACACAGCGGCATCGGCGCATATCACGGCAAACTTAGCTTCGATACTTTTTCGCATCATAAGGCAATTGTCAAAAAAGCAAACTGGCTCGATCTTCCAATGCGCTATGCCCCTTACAAAGACAAACTCTCTTCTATAAAAAAAATACTTGATTGGCTGTAAATCAGTCTAAAACAATTTCGCAATGTTTTGTAGATTTCGATAAAGAATTGATTAAAAATATTATATTTACGTCAAGTTTATCAATTAAAAACACTGTTTATAAAACAATTTTACGTTAACAATGAAATCTACACTTTCTCGAATTGAGGACATCAAAAGAAATGGCTACTCTCTAGATTTTTCAACTGTATTTAATCATGCTTTTGAAAATTACAAAAAAATAGCACTTTACTCAGGACTTATCATTTTAGTTTTCTCTATACTTTTCGGTATGGCTTTTATGGCTGGACTTGTGACGTATTTAGGAATAGAAAATATTTCAAAAGATTTTATTGAGAGGTTTGACCCACAGAATCTGACTTATGTAGAACTGCTTTCTTCTACCGCGGCAATTTCTTTAATAACAGCATTAGTTGCTCCATTTGGTGCGGGTTTCCTTAAAATGGCCGATTCTGCCGATCAGGACATTACATTTAATGTTTCGACTATTTTCACCTATTACAAAGCTCCTTATTTTGCACAAATTTTTATTGCGTCCTTTATACCAACTTTGATAGGAACTTCAATCGCGAATTTTTTAGACAGTATCGGAGTGCTTTTAGTTGGTAATCTGATTTCGTTTATTATATCTTATTTCATGTTTTTGACAATTCCTTTGGTGATTTTTGGAAATCTGAGAGCTCTAGATGCGATAAAAGGAAGTTTAGCAATTGTTACCAAAGATCCTATTACAATATTCGCTTTTTTCATTGTAGGCTTTTTTGGCTCTATGGTAGGCTTTTTTGCTTGTTGTATCGGGGTAATTTTTACGGCGGTTTTTAATACCTCAGTAGCATATGCAGTTTATTTTGCAATTTTTGGCGTTGAAAACACAAAAGACCCTATCGATTCTATTGGTGAATCTGATTTTAAATATTGAAAAATCTAATCTGAAAAAAGACTGACCAACTTTTTTTAGCTATTTCAAAAATGCTATTAACTAAACCAAACATACCTAGATTCTATGGTCTCATACTATAGTTTTATCAATTTATTGGTTTCAGGAACTGCTGATTTTGGCAGTGCCCTAAAATCAATTATGACAAACTGGTATGTTTTTAACTCCGATATTATTTTTTACAACAATCCTAAACTCATTCTTTTAGGATTATCGCTCTTAGGTTTTCTGTCTTTGCTGGTTTATCAGTTTTTTAGAATAAAGGCAAAAATTGGAAATTTCATAGAAAAAAAGAAAGAAGAAGAAGCTATAACGCGAGAATATCAGTTATACGCTTTATTCTTCGGAATAGCCGTAATTGTCATTGAAATTATTAATGAAATTTTCAAAATCAGACCAAAAAGCCTACTGATTTTAAATGTTTCAATCGGAATCTCGGTTCTTGTAATTTACGCCATCACCGACAGGGTAAAATGGCTGAGAGAACAAATTAGGCAAATCTTCATTTTTTGCTTTTTCATTTACATGAGCTATGTCGGATTCAATATCGTTTTACTTCCAAAAGATGTTGTTCCGGTCATTGTTTTCTTAATATCTTTCTTCTTTTCGTACAGCGTCTTAAAACCGATACAAATCTACTGGCTGTTTGTAGCGCTTGTTTTTGTTTTTCTGCTTGTCACGGTCACATTTCAGTTAATCCCCATAAAATCATCTGTTTTACTGATTAATTTCTGCATTCTTATTTTCATCATCAATCAGGTTAAGTATGCGGTACTTCAAAACAACAAAGACAATTTCAGGTTTGCTAGCGAAATTGTACATAAAGGAAATTCTCTTACTATCGCATCAAACCAGAAAGGCGAAATTTTATTCTGCAGCGAAACCATCACTTCCATTTTAGGTTATCAACCTGAAGAAGTACTTGGCTTAAAATTCTGGAAACTGACACAGGAATCTGAATCTGAAGAAAAATTAAACCCTTTAAATGCCGAAGAAAACAAGCTTTATATCAAAAAACTAAAAGCAGAAAATGGCGAATACAAATACATTCAGTGGAAAGACAAAAAATTCTCTGATGATTTGATTATCAGCATCGGACAAGATGTAACAGAGCAAATTATCGTTCAGGATCAATATAAAAATCTTATTCAGACTGCAACAGATATTATTTTTGAAATTGATGTCGATGGTTATTTCACTTTTATCAATGAGTTTGGATATTCAATTCTCGGCTATTCGCAAAATGAAATCATAAATCAGCATTATTCTAATTTCATACATGAAAGCTATTTGACAAATGCCGTAGATTTTTACGAAAATTTACAACTGAACGAAAATAATTTTCCAGTAATCGAAATTCCGGTTCTAACAAAAGATGGCAGCGAAATCTGGATTTCACAGAAAATCATAGTCCGTAAAAATGATTTGGGACAAACACTAGGATATTCGGGAATTGCACGGGATATTACTAAAATAAAAAACATCGAAAACGAGAAAAAAAGGCGTCTCAAAAAAATCGAAGCTTACAACAATTCAACCAAAAAACTTTCTACAACCGATTTTAGTCAATACGACAATTTAAATACCGTAATCGACCTTATCATCCAAGAGGCAACAAATGTCAGCAAATCCAATCGTGTCAGTTTCTGGAGATATGAAAAGGATATCATAACTTGTAAAAACCTTTTCAGCCTTGACAATCAAAACGTTTCCGATAAAAACATTTTAAATAAAGAGTCGTATCCTATTTATTTTGAGACTTTAAACAATAAGGCAATTATCAATGCTCCAGACGTTTTCAACAAATTAGAAACCTCAGAATTTGAGATTTTATACTTCACTAAAAACAATATAAAATCAATGTTGGATGTTCCGATTTTCTTAAACGGACAACTTGCCGGAGTGGTTTGTTTTGAAAGCACCGAACAAAAGCGGGAATGGGACAATGAAGACATCAATTATGCCAGAACAATCTCCGATGTAATTTCGCTGGCAATTTCATCTCAAATGCGTTTAGAAGCCGAAAGAAGATTGGAATTTAAAAGCCAGCTTTTGTATGCGCTTTCTCTTTGTACCGAAAAATTCCTCTTAAGCAAAAGTACACAGCAAATGTTTCAGGAAACTTATGATTTGATAGGAAAAGCAGCCAAAGTAGATCATATGTATTACTACGAAAGAGATTTTTTGACAGATACGGTAAGCCAAAAATACAAATGGTCTAGAGAAGGCGTCAGACACCAAATTACTCCTTTACGACACCTAACGCCAGAAAATCTCAAAGAAATTTACGAATCAGCACAAAACAAAAAAATCCTTAACACCTTTACAAGAAAACTTAAAGAAGGATTTTTTAAGCAACTTTTAATTGAGAATGAAATCAAATCAATTTTAATTCTGCCGCTTTATATCAATGATATTTTTATGGGTTTTATTGGTTTTGATGATTGTTTTCAGGAGAGAAAATGGTCTGAAGAAGAAATCTATATCTTTCAGGTTCTAGCTAATAACATTTCATCAGCGTTAGAAAGAAATCGGAATGAAAATAAAATTATTGAAAGTGAAGAAAAATTCAAACTTATTGCCAATAATATTCCGGGAACTGTCTACTTGTCTAAATTTGATGCTTTTTCGACCAAAATTTTTCTTAATGATGAAGTTTTAAACTTAACCGGTTATTCAAAATCTGAATTTATTGAAAATAATTTATCCTTTCTTTCGTTGATTCATCATGATGATAAAGATGAAGTAATCAACAATCAAATTGATAATCTGCAGAAAGGAATGCCGTTGCATAATGTTTATAGAATTAAACGCAAAACTGGCGAATACATCTGGGTAGAAGAATTTGGTGACGTGATTAAAAAAGAAGACGAAATTGAATTTGTAGGCGGAATCTACTTCGATATTACCAACAAAAAGGAGATTGAAGATGCAATAAAAGCAAAACAGCTTGCCGAGGCCGCAAACAAATCAAAATCGGATTTCTTGGCAAACATGTCACACGAAATTAGAACACCACTCAACGGAATTATCGGTTTTACACATTTACTAATGAAAACTGAGCTCGAAGAAATTCAAGAAAAATACATGACAACCATAAATCAGTCGGCGCATTCGCTGCTTGAAATCATCAATGATATCCTTGATTTTTCTAAGATTGAAGCTGGAAAACTGGAATTGTTTATTGACCTCTATGACATCAAAAAAGTTTTGGGTCAGGTTTTCGATTTAATTGTTTACGAATCTAATCAAAAGGACCTACGACTGGAGCTTAATATTGATTCAGATGTTCCAAAATATATCTGGACAGATATTGTTAGAATCAAACAAATCCTGATTAATTTGCTCTCAAATGCAGTCAAATTTACCAACGAAGGTTCTATTAAACTAAACGTTTCGGTATTAGAAAAAGATAAAAACAACAACTGCATAATTCGTTTCTCGGTAATTGATACGGGAATTGGAATTTTAGAGAAAAACCAAAAGAAAATTTTCAAAGCTTTTTCACAGGAAGACAGTTCTACCACTAGAAAATTTGGAGGAACTGGACTCGGCCTAACCATTTCAAATCAGCTTCTTGCTTTAATGGAAAGCCGTTTGCAGCTCGAAAGCAAAATCGGAGAAGGAAGCAATTTTTATTTTGACCTAAATCTAAAAACCAGCAATCAAACCATTAACGACAAATACAAAGCAGAACTTAAAAGCCTTAATTTGGATTTAGACTCGGAAAACAATGAAAGCAACGATAAACTTATTACCTTTTTAATTGTCGAAGACAACAAGGTAAACATGCTGCTTTTAAAAACTATTATTAAAAACCTCTACAATAATGCTTTTATTTTTGAATGTGAAAATGGCTATGAGGCCGTTCAGCAATTTGAACACATAAATCCGACCTTGGTTTTTATGGACATTCAAATGCCGATTATGAACGGTTACGAAACAACAAAAGCCATTAGAAACACCGCAAAAGGAAGAGATATTCCGATAATTGCTGTAACTGCCGGAGCCGAAAAAGAAGAACGAAATAAATGCATTTCTGCCGGTATGGATGATTACATTTCTAAACCAATCATGAAAGGAACAGTAGAAGAAGCATTAATAAAATGGCTCAAGTAAATCTGAGATGTCTTTTCTTGGCTAAAAAAGAATTATTAAAAAAAACTAATTCAGTTTTGTTAACACTTTATTCATAAAAAAATACATACATTCGTGCATCAAGAATCATAAACTAAAGCAAAAAAATACATTATGAAATGGTTAGGCAGAAGACAAAGTGATAATGTTGAAGACCGCAGGTCAATTTCGGGCGGAAAAGCTGTTATTGGAGGCGGAGTCATCGGTATAATTATTTTACTGCTTAATGTATTTGGAGGCGAAACCGGCCAGGCTGTAGGTTCTGCACTAGAACAAATGCAGGGCGGGCAAAACCAGACAGAGACTGCCGCTCCTTTAAGCAAAGAAGACGAAGAGCTTGGGAATTTTGTAAAAGTTGTCCTTGCAGATAATGAAGACATTTGGAGTAAGATTTTTGAAGAAAACGGAATGACATATGAAAAACCAAAACTGGTTCTTTTTAGAGGTTCTGTACAAACTGCCTGCGGAGGCGCTTCGTCTGCATCAGGTCCGTTTTATTGTCCCGGTGACCGCAAAGTCTACATGGATTTAGGATTTTTTGACGAACTCAAAACCAAATTCGGCGCAAAAGGAGGAGATTTTGCCATTGCTTACGTCATCGCACATGAGATTGGACATCATATCCAAACATTGTTAGGAACATCTGCAAAAATGCGTCAGGAACAGCAAGGAAAAAGCGAAGCTGCCGCCAATAAACTTTCTGTTGCACTAGAACTTCAGGCAGATTTTTATGCTGGTGTATGGGCACATTACAATCAGGAAAACTTAGATACGGGAGATATAGAAGAAGCCTTAAGTGCAGCGAATGCCGTTGGCGACGATGCTATACAGAGTAAAATGCAAGGACATGTTGTTCCTGACTCATTTACCCACGGAACATCAGAACAAAGAATGTATTGGTTCAAAAAAGGCTTTAAAACAGGCGATATAAAGCAAGGAACCACATTTGAAGAAATCAGATAATACAGAAACCAAATATAATAACCACCCGAAAAGCTCGACTTTACAGTCGGGCTTTTTTAATTTCCAATGTTTTTAAATTTCGAAATAAAAAATTCCAAATTCCAATCTCAAATTGCTTGTAAAAGAAGAAATCTAATACATTCCAATTTATTCGCCAATATTTGAAAACATAACCAGCAATTTCAACCGCTGGAACGCAACATTACCACAATCTATATCCCCACCGTCTACATGGTTAAAACCGTGGGCTACATTTGATATTGCGATTTGAATTTGGAGTTTGAAATTTGGAATTTGAAATTTCCAAAAAATTGGAATTTTATTTTTTTTGTTTTCGTCAGAAAACAAAAAAAGCCTTGAATTTCTTCAAGGCTTTAAATCTGGGTGGCTGACCGGGTTCGAACCGGCGACCCGCGGCACCACAAACCGCTACTCTAACCAGCTGAGCTACAACCACCATTTTTGCTTAGCGAGTGCAAATATAGAACAAAGGTTCAGTTCTACAAAGAAAAAAATGAAAAATTTACAATAAATTTTCTAAACTACTGACTGCCAAACACCTTTCAACTGTAAAACCTTCGGCAAAATCTTTCCCAACTAATCTTCCTAAGTCTTGCGCACGATAATTTAAACTTTCAAAGAAGTTTTTACTGGTAATCGGCGTTGCTGGCTCTTTTGAATCTGGATCGTAAAACTGCGTTTTATAAGCTGCAACGGCTTCAATTTTTTTATGTTCAAACCCCGTAATGTCTACAACGAAATCTGGTTCGATATTTTTCCACTGAATATAATGGTAAACCACCTTCGGTCTCCAAGCTTCTTGTTTTTCGCCATCAATAGAAGTTTCTATTTTCATCAAACCAGATAAAAAGCAGGCATCAGAAACTAGTTTACTTCCTTTTCCATGATCAATATGGCGATCGTCAATTGCATTGCACAATACAATCTCAGGTTTGTACTTTCGAATCATTTTTATGACTTCTAATTGATGTTTTTCATCATTCACAAAAAATCCATCACGCATACGCAGATTTTCGCGTACGACAACCCCTAAAATCGCTGCGGCTGCCTTAGCTTCCTCATCTCGGATTTCAGCAGAACCACGCGTTCCTAATTCTCCCCGTGTCAAATCTACAATACCTACTTTTTTCCCAAGGGAAACTTCTTTTAAAATGGTTCCAGCGCAACCCAATTCTACATCGTCTGGATGTGCGCCAAAGGCTAATATATCTAATTTCATAATTTTTGTTTCTGGTTTCAAGTTTCAGGTTTCAAGTTTCAGGTTGCGTACAGAACGTGAAACCTGAAACTTCAAACTTGAAACTATTTTTTTAATACTTTTTTCATCGTCATCGATTTGTTGACGCTTTCTTCCCATTCTTTTTCGGGAATACTTTCTTTTGTAATACCGCAGCCCATGTACAAAATCGCTTTTTCTTCCTGAATCTGCATGCATCGTAAATTTACAAATAAATCAGAGCTTGCTTCTGTTTCACCAAAAGTGCTGTTTAATTCTCCTAGAAAACCCGTATAAAAAGTACGATCGTAATTCTCGTTTTCGATAATAAATCCTTTTGCTTTTTTCTTTGGAAGTCCGCAAACGGCAGGAGTCGGATGCAAGGTGTCAATCACTTCCTCTAAAGTCGAGTTATCTTTCAAAACACCTGAAATATCAGTTTTAATATGCCAAATCGAGCCCGCTTTCAAACTATAAGGTTCAGAAACTACAACCGAAGCTGTAAATTCTTTAAGCCTTTTTACAATAAAATCAGTCACAAATTGTTGTTCGTCTTTTTCTTTTTGCTGCCAAACAATTTCAGTTGCTGCATTATCTTTCTGCGTTCCTGCCAAAGCCATGGTTTCAAAAACATTGCCGTTGGCTTTCAAAAGCTTTTCTGGCGTTGCTCCCATCCAAAGTCCGATTTTGGGATGAAAGAAACAATAACAAAAAGTTGCGGGATACAATTGAACCAAGTGCTGAAAAGTTTCAATAAAATCAAATTCAGACAAAGGAACCTCTTCGCTTCTTGACAAAACAACTTTTTTAAATTCTTCGTTTCGAATTGCCTGAATTCCCTGAGCCACTAAATATTCATATTGAAATTTAGCTTCGGGATCAAAATTCAAATCATCAATTTCTATTGGGCCAAATGAAGTTGTTTCTTTTTCGACAGTACTAATTTCTGATTCAGTTTCGGGAATCAGAATAAGCTGTTTTTCATCAAAAGAGGCAAAAACAAAACCTTTTTCGCTGTAATCCGAAACTTTATGGAGCGTATTGTCTTGTTGTAAAATGCCAATGAGATTTGTTGTATTAGGTTTAGAATAAAGTACAAAAGGCAAATTTTGTTCTTTATGCTTTTTAATTTTTAAGAAAAATGGATTCATAATTTACTCACTTTTCTTTCTGTCCAAAACCATATTCGTCAATTTGCAAAGCGAAACCAAATTGCCTTCTTCATCTGTAATTTTAATTTCCCACAAATGAAGGCTTCTTCCTTTATGAATAATTCTGGCTGTTCCGAAAACATATCCTTCGCGAATACTTTTTAGATGATTTGCAGAAATTTCGATACCTCTTACCTCCTGCTCTTTCGGATTGATGAAAAAGAAAGAAGCCGCGCTTCCCACACTTTCTGCCAAAGCGACAGATGCACCTCCATGAAGCAAACCCATTGGTTGGTGAACACTTGGATTTACAGGCATTTTTGCTGTTAAAAAATCTTCTCCGGCGTCGATATATTCTATTTTGAGCGTTTCCATCAATGTGTTTTTAGAAAACTCATTGCAATGCGCCAAAATCTGTTGTTTTGTATAATTCATTAAAATAATCTTTAAAATCGTAAAATTAAAGAAAGATAAGACACAAAAGCGAAAATGCTGTTCTAAAATTCTAATTCCTCTTCAAACCTGTCAGTTTTTTGTTATTTTTACAAAAACAATCAAAATCAATCTTTGGCTTTTTATTGCCACTGATTACACATATAAAAAGGATTTACTTTTTTAAGACAGCCACGAATTGCACGAATTTTCACGAATTCTATTTCATTATAATTTGTGAAAATTCGTGTAATTTGTGGCAAAAAAAAAAATCATTTTAATCCTTTTAATCTGTGGCAAAAAACCAAACCAATCAAAATGCGTCAATACTTTGTATTTTTTATTTTCGGAATCATTCTAGCTTTTAGTTCGTGTAGAACCGATTTTGATACCGTTGCCAGTACGGGAGATTTGAAGTTTTCAAAAGATACAGTTTATTTGGATACCATTTTCAAAAACATCGGTTCAAGCACTTATCAATTAAAAGTTTACAACCGAAGCAAAAATGATATTTCGATTCCGATTATACAGCTAAAAAAAGGCTTAAACTCAAAATACCGAATGACTGTTGACGGAATGAGCGGCAACAACGGAAAAATTTTTAACGATGTTACGCTTTTGGCGAAAGACAGCTTATACATTTTTATTGAAACGACTGCGGATATTACAGATGCTAATCCTGTGGATTTTCTATATACCGATGAAATTCAGTTTGATAGTGGTGCCAATTTACAAGAAGTAGCCTTGGTTACCTTAATTCAGGATGCTGTATTCTTATTTCCACAACAAAACCCCGACGGAACAAAAGAAAAAATTCAAATTGATGGTAAAGCTGTTGATGGGTTTTATTTGGATGAAAACAATCCAGAAAATGGAAATGAATTGATTTTTACCAATCAAAAACCGTACGTTATTTATGGCTATGCTGGGGTTCCCGAAGACAAAACCGTAATCTTTAATGCTGGCGCCAGAGTACATTTTCATGCCAATTCAGGATTGTATGTTGGCGATAAAGCTTCTATTCAGATTAACGGAGGAATTTCAAATACCGAAAAACTAGAAAACGAAGTTATTTTTGAAGGCGATCGCTTAGAATCACTTTATTCGGGTATTCCAGGGCAATGGAAATCTGTGATTCTTTCCACACAAAGTATAAATCACTCAATCAATCATTTGACTATAAAAAATGCCGTAATCGGTTTAGACATAAAAACGCAAAATAATCCAATTTCAATTAAAAACACACAGATTTTCAACTGCGCCCAATACGGAATCTTAGCTCAAAACTCAGAAATAAATGGCGAAAACATTGTAATAAACTACAGTGGTTTAGCCTCTCTTTCTTGCCTTTATGGAGGAAGTTACAGTTTTACGCATTGCACCTTCAATAACAATTGGCCAAGCAGTTCACAGTTTGCCGTAAATCTTAGCAATGCATTGGCTGGAGCCAGTCCAGAAGCAAATCCGCTCACGAAAGCCGTTTTTAACAACTGCATCATTTATGGATCCGGAATCAATGAGTTTAATCTGTCTAAAAACACAAATGCAGCATTTGTGTATCAATTGAATAACTGTCTTTTAAAATTCAGCAGTTCGTCCACAAATCTACTTTATCAATTTAAAACTGATACGGAACATTATAATAATATCATTTTGAATGAGAATCCGAGGTTTTATAAGCCTTCTGAAAATAAATTTAATATCGACAAAACTTCTGCCGCTTTCGCGAAAGGAAATCAGACGTATATCATTCCGTTAGATATTTTAGGAGTTACAAGAACTTCTCCACCGGATTTGGGGGCTTATCAAAGTCAAGATTTTCCTAAGTAATTGTTTTGCCACAAAGGCACTAAGACGCCAAGATTTTTTTGGCAAAACATTCCACAGAATGTGCCATTAATCATTGTCTTAAAAAAATATTAGTGTCTTAGCGCCTTCGTGGCAAATAAAAAAACATCGTAAGAAAATATATCCAAAATTAAACATCGCTTAACGTAGCGCGTTCATAAAAGTAGTAGATTTGCTACAATATAATTTTAACTTTCTAAATTACAAATATTTAAAAAGAAAAAATTGAATTTCCAAACCAAATCTTAAAACTATTAATTTATGAAAAAAAACTACTTTTTACTGCTGTTAATGTTTGTTACAATTGGTTTTGCTCAAATTCCATCCGGTTATTACAGCACAGCAACTGGAACGGGTTATACTCTAAAAACACAATTGTATAACATCATTAAAGGACACACCAACAATGGCTACGCTGGACTTTATACTACTTACCTAACTTCTGATGTTGACAATTTCTACGAAAATGACGGAACCATATTAGATATGTATTCTGAAAATCCATCGGGAACAGATCCCTATACTTATACAACAGGAACCACTCAAAGATGCGGCAATTATTCTGTCGAAGGTGATTGCTACAATAGAGAACATATCATTCCACAGTCAGTTTTTAACGAACAATCTCCAATGGTAGCCGATGCTCATTTTATAACTCCAACCGATGGAAAAGTAAACGGAATGCGTTCTAATTATCCGCACGGAAATGTAAATTCCGCAACTTACACTTCACAGAACGGAAGCAAATTAGGATCGAGTGCCGTTTCTGGATATTCAGGAACAGTTTTCGAACCAATCAATGCTTTTAAAGGAGATATTGCCAGAATGTATTTCTATTTTGCAACACGATACGAAAACACTATTGCAGGATATTCTTTTCCTATGTTTAATGGATCAAGCAACCAAGTTTTTACAACTGCTTTTTTAAATATGCTTTTGGCCTGGCATGCACAAGACCCTGTGAGCCCGAGAGAAATTGCGAGAAACAATGCTATCTACGCACGCCAAAACAACAGAAACCCATTTATCGACCATCCTGAATATGTAAATCAAATTTGGGGCGGAACATCTTCTACAGATACTCAAGCACCAACAGCACCCACAAGTCTAGTTTCAACATCAAAAACTTCGACTTCGATTACACTTTCGTGGAATGCATCCACAGATAATGTTGCCGTTACAGGTTATGACGTTTATGCGAATAGCGCTTTAAAAACCACAGCTTCAGGTTTAACAACGACTATTACAGGTTTGACAGCTTCAACAACCTATTCTATTTATGTAAAAGCAAAAGATGCGACTGGAAATACTTCTGCTTCAAGCAACATCATTTCGGTTACAACCAATAGTAGTGGAACAGGAACCGTAACAGATTTGCTTTTCTCTGAATACATTGAAGGTTCTGGAAACAATAAAGCGCTGGAAATTGCTAACAACACCGGAAGTTCTGTGAACTTATCGACTTATACGATAAAAAAACAAACCAACGGAGCCGGCGCATGGAGCACTGGTTTGGCTTTAAGCGGAACATTGACCAACGGAAGCAAATTTGTAATTGTTAACAATTCCATTTCTTCAAGCTGTTTTTCTACAAGTGCGGCCAATATTTCGACAACAGCAACAGAACTGACTTTTAACGGAAATGATGCTGTTGGTTTGTTCAAAAACGGAGTTCTAATTGATATTATTGGGACTTTCAATGGCGGAACAGCCAATTTTGCTGTTGATGTTACTTTAAGAAGAAAATCGACTGTAACTTCTCCAAGCACCACTTTCAATCTAAGTGCGCAATGGGATTCTTTCTCACAAGACACTTGTAACAATTTAGCCAGCAAAATGGTTCAAACTGCAACAATTGAAGAAGAAGAAATTATTTCTGATTTTAACAAAATTTTAATTTATCCAAATCCTTCAAATGGTAATTTTGACGTCACAACAGACAATCTAGATCTTTCTTATTCCATTGAAGTTTTCTCATTCTCTGGTCAAAAAGTTTTCGAAAAACAAAACACAACTTCTCCAGAAGTTTCTATTCAAAATCTATCATCAGGAATCTATATTCTTAAAATTACTACAGCTCAAAAAACGACATATAAAAAGGTTATTATTAATTAAAATTTAGATTTTCATCGACTAAAAAGCGGCTAATTGCCGCTTTTTTTATCTCTACAAAACGATTTTAATGAAAAAATGTCGTTTTCACCTATTTCAAGGTTTCGTAAATTTTGCAAATTCATTTTTACACAATGCAGAAAATCTAAAGTTTTATTTTTGTTTTCTTTCTTTCTAAAAGTTTAATCTAGCAGAACATATCCATGTAGATTTTTCACCAATCTTTGAAATGTTCAAGAAACCAAAACCTATTGATTTTGCGTATTTTTAGTAAAAAAAATGCAAGAAAAAAGCAATTTCATTTTTTTTAAAAAGAGATTGTTTTCAAATTTGCGCTTACTATTTATTTACATTAAATTTGCAGCTCAATACAACAAACACACAAAATGATCCATTTCTTTGAAAACCAAAGCAAAACTGTTTTTGCCGTACAAACGGAAAACGAAATTTCAGCTCAAGACATTTCAAAATTAAACTGGCTTTTTGCCGATGCACATAAGATCGAGAAATCCGCTTTGACGGATTTTTTTGTTGGTCCGCGTGCTACTATGATTACACCTTGGAGTACCAATGCTGTAGAAATCACTCAAAACATGGGAATTTCGGGCATTATCAGAATCGAGGAATTTCATCCTGCAACGGAAGATTTCACTGATTTTGACCCAATGCTTTCTCAAAAATTCAATGGATTAGACCAAGAAATCTACACAATCAACATTCAGCCAGAACCTATTCTGGAAATTGATGATATTGCCACTTACAACAAAGTTGAAGGTTTAGCTTTAAGCGAAGAAGAAGTTGATTACTTAAATAATCTTGCAACTAAACTTGGAAGAAAATTAACGGATTCTGAGATTTTTGCTTTCTCTCAAGCAAACTCAGAGCACTGCCGACACAAAATTTTCAACGGAACATTTGTGATTGACGGAGAAGAAAAAGAAACTTCTCTTTTCAAATTAATCAAAAAAACATCTCAGGAAAATCCTAACGATATTGTTTCTGCTTACAAAGACAACGTTGCTTTTGTAAAAGGACCAAAAGTGCAGCAATTTGCACCAAAATCGGCTGATAAACCTGATTTTTACGAAATAAAAGAATTTGATTCTGTTTTATCTTTAAAAGCAGAAACACACAATTTCCCAACAACTGTTGAGCCTTTCAACGGAGCTGCAACAGGTTCAGGAGGAGAAATTCGTGACCGTTTAGCTGGAGGTCAAGGTTCTTTGCCATTAGCTGGAACTGCGGTTTATATGACATCTTATTCTCGTTTGAACAACAACAGAAAATGGGAAAATGCAGTTGAAGAAAGAAAATGGTTGTACCAAACACCAATGGATATTTTGATTAAAGCTTCAAACGGAGCTTCTGATTTCGGAAATAAATTTGGTCAGCCGTTAATTACAGGTTCTGTTTTGACTTTCGAACATTCAGAAAACGACCGTAAAATTGGTTACGATAAAGTAATCATGCAAGCGGGCGGAATTGGCTACGGAAAATTAAATCAAGCCATAAAACATAAACCACAGGAAGGTGATAAAATCGTAATTCTTGGTGGAGAAAATTATAGAATCGGAATGGGTGGTGCTGCGGTTTCTTCTGCAGATACTGGTGCTTTTGGTTCAGGAATTGAGTTGAATGCGATTCAGCGTTCAAACCCTGAAATGCAAAAACGTGCTGCAAACGCAATTCGCGGTTTAGTAGAAAGCGACAATAATCCAATTGTTTCGATTCACGATCACGGTGCGGGTGGACACTTAAACTGTCTTTCAGAATTAGTGGAAGAAACTGGAGGTTTGATTGATTTAGACAAATTACCAGTTGGAGACCCTACTCTTTCTGCAAAAGAAATTATTGGTAACGAATCTCAGGAAAGAATGGGATTGGTTATTAGTCAAAAAGATATTGACACATTACAAAGAATTGCTGACAGAGAGCGTTCTCCAATGTATCAGGTTGGAGATGTAACGGGAGATCACCGTTTTACATTCGAATCAAAATCAAATGGTTCAAAACCGATGGATTATGCTTTAGAAGATTTCTTCGGAAGTTCTCCAAAAACGGTTATGACAGACAAAACTATCGATAGAAAATATGCTGATGTTGCTTACAACGCAGGGGATTTCGAAAGTTATTTAAAAGACGTTTTACGTTTAGAGGCTGTTGCTTCAAAAGACTGGTTGACAAACAAAGTGGACCGTTGCGTTGGAGGAAAAGTTGCTAAACAACAAAATGCCGGACCTTTACAATTGCCTTTGAATAATGTTGGAGTTATGACTTTGGATTATTTAGGAAAAGAAGGAATTGCAACTTCTATTGGCCACGCTCCTATTGCGGCTTTGATTGATCCTGTTGCAGGAAGTAGAAATGCTATTGCAGAATCGTTATCAAACATTGTTTGGGCGCCGATTATTAATGGTTTAGGCGGCGTTTCATTATCTGCAAACTGGATGTGGGCTTGTAAAAACGAAGGCGAAGATGCTCGTTTATATGATGCTGTAAAAGGTTGTTCAGATTTCGCTATTGAATTGGGAATCAATATTCCAACAGGAAAAGATTCACTTTCAATGAAACAAAAATATCCAAATGACGAAGTAATCGCGCCAGGAACGGTTATTATTTCGGCTGCTGGAAACTGTACAGATATTAGAAAAGTTGTTGAACCAGTTTTACAGAAAAACGGAGATTCAATCTATTATATCAATTTGTCTCAGGATGATTTCAAACTTGGAGGTTCATCTTTTGCACAAATTAGAAATACAATCGGAAACGAAACTTCTACTATTAAAAATGCTTCTTTCTTCAAAAATGCCTTTAATACAATTCAGGAATTAATCGGCGAAAGCCAAATCTTAGCGGGTCACGATATCGGAAGCGGTGGTTTAATCACTACTTTATTAGAATTGTGTTTTGCTGATGTTAATCTTGGAGCTAAAATTGATTTCAGCGCTTTCGCGGAAAAAGATTTATTGAAAATCCTTTTCGCAGAAAATATCGGAATCGTTTTCCAAGCTAAATCTGATTCGGCTGTTGAAGCAAAATTAAATGCAAACAACATCGAATTCTTCAAATTAGGAACAGTTCAAAGCAAACCACGTTTGGAATTTGGAATTTATAATTTGGATATTGCGGAGTACAGAGATGTTTGGTTCGAGACTTCTTATTTATTAGATCAAAAACAATCTAAAAACGGAACAGCAAAAGCTCGTTTTGAAAACTACAAAAATCAGGTTTTAAATTATACTTTCCCTGCGCACTTTACAGGAAAGAAACCAGAAATCGACAATTCGAAACCAAGACCAAAAGCAGCTATTATTCGTGAAAAAGGAAGTAATTCTGAGCGTGAAATGGCAAATGCAATGTACTTGGCTGGATTTGACGTAAAAGACGTTCACATGACGGATTTAATTTCTGGCCGTGAAACTCTTGAAGATATTCAGTTTATTGGAGCCGTTGGAGGATTCTCTAATTCAGACGTTTTAGGTTCTGCTAAAGGTTGGGCTGGAGCTTTCTTATACAACGAAAAAGCAAAAACAGCTTTAGACAAATTCTTCAAAAGAGAAGATACGCTTTCTGTTGGAATCTGTAACGGATGCCAGTTGTTTATGGAATTGGAAGTAATTAATCCAGAACACGAAATTCATGGGAAAATGCACCATAACGAAAGTAACAAACACGAAAGTATTTTTACTTCTGTAAAAGTTCAGGAAAACAACTCTGTTATGTTATCGACTTTGGCTGGAAGCACTTTAGGAGTTTGGGTTTCTCACGGAGAAGGAAAATTCAAATTACCATATTCAGAAGACCAATACAACATTGTTTCTAAATATGCTTATGAAGGTTATCCAGCAAATCCTAACGGTTCTGATTACAACACCGCTATGATGTGTGACAAAACCGGAAGACATTTGGTTATGATGCCTCACATTGAGCGTTCGACTTTCCAATGGAACTGGGCGCATTATCCAAAAGACAGAAATGACGAGGTTTCACCTTGGCATGAAGCTTTTGTCAATGCCAGAAAATGGATTGAGAAAAACTAAAAAATATATCTTATGAAAAGCGCCCGAAATTATCGGGCGTTTTTTTTTGATAGCCACGACCCGAGCGATAGCGAATAGGCGTAGCAATTCACGAATTTTAACTATTTTTTTTTTAGCCACAGATTAAAGGATTAAAATGATTTTAAAATTCTTTGTCCTATTTTACAAACAACAAATAATTCTAAAAAATAATTCGTGAAATTCGTGGCAAAAAATATTTACTCAGACATCATTTCCATTATAGAAAAATGCTTCGACGCTATCCCTAAGTCGAAGCATTTTTTCACTTTCTAAAAATAGAAATTATGCCAGTTACAACATTTGAAGCGCCAAAAGCAAATAGCCCTGAAGCGACTGCATTTTGACCTGCAAAAAATTGATTTTCAGCAATGGCGTTACTAAATAATAATCCGCCGGCAGCCCCTGCTACCAATCCAATTCCGATTAATGCAATAGTCCACCAAGGTTCTGGATTTGGAGGTGGTGGTGGATTTTTCCAAAAACGTCTCCACCAGCCTGGGTATTTGGTTCCACACCAGCCCATTGCTAAAAATAAAGCAGTTTCCATAATTTCATGATTTGATTTGTACCTACTCTTTTGCTTTTCGGTTTACGCATTTGATTGAGGTAAAATTAGGATACGCAAAATTAGATTCCACAAGGTAAGCCACTGTTTTTCAAAGGGTATAATTCCTATTTTTTTCAAGTTCATTAACCGTACTCTAATTAACATATAAGAATAGCTTAATGGTATCTTAAGACAGTTTAAGCGAGTATAAATATTCGCATAAATATATTTGTCTCATGAAAAAATGGAAACAAAATTTAGTCGCTGCAATTTTATTATTTGCCATAAGCCAATCTTCTTTTAGTCAAAAAACAAATTCTATAAATGGAACTGTTTCAGATGGGAAAATGCCAATTGAATTCGTCGATGTAGTCTTAAAATCAGTTACTGATACCACCAAAACAGTTGCATATGCAGTTACTGATTCTTCAGGAAAATTTACTCTTGAAAACATTCATCCATCCGATTACATCTTAAAATTTCGTTTGATAGGATTTAAAACCATAAATCAAAAGATAAAACATAGCGGATCTTCGCTTTCACTTGGAACTATCGTTTTACAGGAAGATGCCAATCTGCTCAATACTGTTGTTGTCAATTCGCAGAAAAAACAAATTCAGAAAACCAATGAAGGTTTTGTTTTTAATGCCGTATCCAATATTTCACAATCCGGCGGAACAGCTATTGATATGCTGAAAAACATTCCTACAGTTGCTGTAGATGCAGATGATGCCATTTCGCTTAGAGGAAAAACACCTCTAATTTTAATCAACGGAAAAAATTCTGCTATTACCAATATGAACCAGATTCCTGCAAGCAGTATTGAAAGTATCGAAATTATCACAAGTCCCACCGCAAAATACGATGCGAATGCTGAAAGTGGCATCATCAACATTAAGCTGAAAAAAAACAATTTAAATGGCTTAAATGGTGCAATAGTACTTGGCGGTGGATTTGGATCAAAAGGAAGAATGAATAGTTCTGTTCTTTTAAATAATAAAACAGATAAATGGAATATTGGATTAGCATATGATAATCGTTTTGCTGGACGAACAAAAAGCATAAAAGGCGAAAGAACCAATTATTTTATTGATGATGAACATCTTATTGAGCAAAACAGAAGCGATCAAAGAACGGAAGGTTTACAGAACTTAAAATTCAATGTCGATTTTTCGCCAAATGAGAGAAATGTTTTTTCTTTTGAATCGGTAGGAAATATCGAAAGTCAGGATAATGGCGAAACTTTAAAAACAGATGTTTTTAACAGTTCTAATCAATTTTATTCTGGTAATAAACGTCATTCTTTAGAATTAGAACGTTCAAAAGCTACAGAATTTGCTTTTAATTATGATCGAAAATTTTCTGATGATAGAAAAAGTCTAAATGCCAGCATCACTACTTCATATAATTTTCACAGAGAAAACACCAATATTGACACTGATAAATATGATGAAAATCAAAATCTTATTGGTGATACTTTCTGGCAGCGCACTCATAATTATGAAAAAGAAAACATTTCGAATGCAATTTTGAACTACAGTTTTCCTATTTCAGAAAAATCAATAATTGAAACAGGATACAAAGGAACTTTCAGGTTCTTTAATTCTGATTTCCAAAGTGCCGATTTAGCAAATGGCGATTATGTCGTTAATCCGCTGACAAGCAATATTTTCGATTTTAACGAACAGATAAATGCAGTTTACGGGCTTGTAAATTTGTATTCGGGTTCTAAAGACAATCCAAAATGGAAATACAATTTAGGACTTCGCGCAGAACAAGTTACTAATAATGGAAAAACAGAAAATGGAAGCGATAGTTTCTCAAACAATTATCTAAAATTCTTTCCTTCTGCTTCTGTACAGCTGAATTTTCAATCAGATGAGTTTTTAAAATTCGGTTACAGCAAACGCATCAATCGACCAGATTTAGACGATTTAAATCCGTTTGTAGATATTACCGATGCCTTGAATCCGCATGGAGGAAATCCGTATTTGAAACCTGAAATTATTCATATTGTAGAATTAAATTATAATAAAGATTGGAATTCTTATTCCTTTTCAGGAAATGCCTTTTATAGAAATGCAAACAATACAATCCGACAATATTCTATTCTTCAAGACAATGGAGTTATTTTACTGCAACCTCAAAATATTGGAAACACAATTACTTATGGAGTTGAAACGATTTTCGGCTTAAAACCTTTCTCATTTTATGATGCAAATATGAGCTTAACTGCTTTTCAGCAACGCATTAATGCAGGGAATCTCGAGCAAGCACAAGACGCTGTAAGCAATGCTTTTAGCTGGTACGGAAAACTTATAAATAATTTTGTTCCTTGGAAAGGAGGAAAACTTCAAATTATTGGAAATTACAACTCCTCTATTGCTACAGCTCAAGGAAAAAGAATTCCGATTTACAATATAGATTTAGGGTTTCAGCAAAAATTAGGAAAAAGCAATGCTCGTTTGGGTCTAGTAGTAACCGATATGTTTAACACTTTAGAAAGTGGTTACAAAAACAACACTTCATTGTTTAGAAACTATAGAACTTCTAAATCGGACACTCGCGCTTTTATGCTGACTTTTGCGTACACCTTTAAATCTGATTTTAAAGAAAAATTACTCGAAAATCAGTTCTCAACGGAGTAAAAAACGGATTCTAGACTGGTTAGAATTAAAAAAATGATTCTTGTGTTTTTAAGGGGTGATTCTATTAAAAAATTGAGTTATATTTAGCCTCGAAATCACTATGATTTCCCCCAACCCAAAAACACTTAAACCTATGTCAAAAATGAAAGCCGCCCCTCTATTATTTGCTGTATTTTTTTTATTTGTTACAAAATCCTTTTCTCAAGTTGAAGTAAATCAAATCACCTACAATTCCAAATCGCGTTTTATCACTACTACGATTGGATATCCAGCTCCAGGAACTTATGCCCCAATCGGAATGGCTGAGCCAGTTACCGTTTTAAATCCAGACGGAACGGGTTTTATTCAGTCAGATGATAAAAGCAAAAAAAAGATGAACTGGGGAATTGAATGTACAGAAGACGGAGTGCCTATTTTTAAAGAAGGATTCAACAGTGCGACCTATACGTTCTGGTATCGTCCAAATGACAGCAACGAATGGAGTTATTCGCAGTTTTCTATTCATTTTGCAAAGAAAAAAATGTTCTTAATGGGCGAAAGAGTAAAAGTTTATGAAGATTACAACGTACAATAGTCTCTAAAAAGCAGTTCAAATTAAACATTTCTCGCTTTTTAAGAAAAAACCATGTCAAAAAGAAAACGTTTTCGTTGTTTTTTAAAGCAGTCGTAAATTTTCCGATAAAATTCCATAAAATTAAAAATCATTCCTAAATTTTATTTAATTTGCAATAAAATTCAATATATTAAACATGGTTTCAATCACACGCCTTTTTGATTTTCCCTATTATCAACTAGAAACTTATAACCTTCCTGTTGCTCTAGCAACAAAAAAAAATGGAGTCTGGGAAAAAACGTCCAGCCAGGAATATATTGCAAAAGCTAATGCCGTTTCGAGAGCTTTACTTCGAATGGGCATTCAAAAAGATGATAAAATTGCTTTAATTACTTCGAACAATAGAACGGAGTGGAATATAATGGATATTGGGATTCAGCAAACTGGTGCACAGAATGTTCCAATATACCCAACAATAGCCGAAGAAGATTACGAATATATATTAAACCATAGCGGCAGTATTTACTGTTTTGTTTCTGATACAGAAGTTCTTCAGAAAGTAAATGCCATAAAAGCCAATGTTCCTTCTTTAAAAGAAGTTTATTCTTTTGATGAAATCGAAGGTTGCAAACATTGGTCTGAACTTTTGACACTGGGCGCAGACGAAAGCAACCAAAACGAAGTTGAAGCCAGAAAAGACAGCATTAAAACAGATGATTTGGCAACAATCATTTACACTTCTGGAACCACAGGAAAACCAAAAGGCGTAATGCTTTCTCATAGAAATATTGTTTCAAACGTTTTGGACAGTTCTCCACGAATTCCTTTTAATGCAGGAAACAGTACCGCTTTGAGCTTCCTTCCGATTTGTCATATTTTTGAAAGAATGATTTTATACATTTATCAATATTACGGCGTATCGGTTTATTTTGGAGAATCTATTGACAAAATCAGCGATAACTTAAAAGAAGTAAAACCTACTGTTATTACCGCAGTTCCAAGGCTTTTAGAGAAAGTTTACGACAAGATTTATGCAAAAGGAGCAGAACTAACGGGCATCAAGAAAAAACTCTTTTTCTGGGCTATTGATTTAGGTTTAAAATATGAGCCATACGGAGCCAATGGTTTCTGGTATGAATTTCAATTAAAAATTGCCCGAAAACTTATTTTCAGCAAATGGAAAGAAGGTTTGGGTGGAAGATTGGATTTAATGGTTTCGGGCAGCGCGGCATTGCAGCCTCGTTTGACAAGAGTTTTTGCTGCAGCAGAAATCCCAGTTATGGAAGGTTACGGTTTAACGGAAACATCTCCTGTTATTGCTGTAAACGATCAAAGAAATAAAGGATTTAAGATTGGAACTGTTGGAAAACCAATTCAGAATCTTGAAATTAAGATTGCAGAAGATGGAGAAATCCTTCTAAAAGGACCAAATGTAATGTTGGGTTACTACAAAGATCCTGAAAAAACTGCAGAAGCGGTTCAGGACGGTTATTTCCATACGGGAGATATTGGTGAAATTGACAGCGAAGGTTTCCTTAAAATCACTGACCGTAAAAAAGAAATGTTCAAAACCTCTGGCGGAAAATACATTGCACCACAGATGATTGAAAATGCTATGAAACAATCGCGTTTTATTGAGCAGATAATGGTTATCGGTGAAGGCGAAAAAATGCCAGCTGCTTTTATTCAGCCAAATTTTGAATTTGTGAAAGAATGGGCCAAAATCCATAAAATAAGTTTAGGAACCTCAACAGAAGAAATCAGTAAAAATCCTGATGTCATTAAACGAATTGATGAAGAAATTGAAGGAATAAACAAAAAATTCGGACACTGGGAACAAATCAAACGTTTTGAGCTTACTCCTGACGTATGGTCAATAGACGGCGGACAGCTGACTCCTACTTTAAAATTAAAACGTAAAATCATCAAAGAAATTTACAAAGATCTTTACGCAAAAATCTACGGAAATAATTAAATCAAAATAATATAACCAAAGGAAAACGGCTGTCTTGATTAAGACAGCCGTTTTTACTTTCAAATTTATTCAAATTTATAGCCTACTAACTTCGCTTTGCTTTTAGCTTATATCTTCCTACATCTTTTAGTAGTGTTGAATTGTTTTTTGCATAATGAATCAGTTCAGAGGCTATTTCTGGATTTTTATCAATTCTGCTAGCCACAATCTCATAGGCAATATTTCTTGTTACTTCTTCGATTTCCTCAAATCTGCTGTGTTCGTACTTTAACAAATGAAGAAACAACGAAGCGTTTTCGTCTTTTACATCATTTTTGTAAACACTTCTAATTGCAACCTCCAAGGCTTCTGCATCAGAAATATTGGCAAAGTAATTATTGAGACATTTGCCCGCATCTTGGTTTGTTCGCCATCCTTCAAGCAATAAATCCTGCGCCTGAGTCCTATCTCCTATCTTATTTTTATAAATGAGAGAAGCCTTGACATATTGAGAATGTGCTTTATAATTCGAAATTACTTTATTAAAATATTTATCTGCTTCAGACTTATTATGCAGCAACAGGTATAAATCACCAGTCTTTTCATCCTGATTGAGTTCTTTGTACAATGCAAGTGCTTCATTGTAAGCATGCCCTTTTTCGTACAATTCTGCCGCTTTTATTTTGTTTTGAAGGTATTTTAAATAAACCGATCCGGCTTCACGGTACAAACCGCCATCTTCTAAAACTTTGGCTGCCTGATGATTGTTCTTCAAAAGCTTCAAATAAATATGCGAAGCCTTTTCGTATTCTTTTCTGGCAATATAATCTTGCGCCAGTTTTTCATATCTGCTTCGCAAAGTATTAAACCTATTTGAATCAATCAAGAATGAGCCTCCAGAAACAGAACCTGAAGAACCAGACTGTGATCCTGCCCATAATGAAATCAGAAAAATCACAATAATAAGAATCACAACAAATACCAGTATCGAAGGCAGATTTTCTTTTACTTCGGATCCTTTACAACTGCGCGCCAGAATCATAAAAAGCAACACAAAACCGTATCTGAAAAATCCGGTTGAGTTATTTCCTCCTGAAGACAGATTATCAAAAAATCGTCTGATCCATCCAAAATTAAACAACTCACCGATACCCGAATTAAAAGAAAAAGTTCCTCCATTTCCGCCTCTGGATGTTCCGAGTGTGTCGAGCGGAATAGCAAGTTGCATGGCTTTCTCTGGATGTTTCTCTAAATAAGCTAAAAATTTATCCATTTCGCGATTGTTTCCTTGCATCAGCTTTTTCATGTTGAAAGGAAGTTTTTCAATAATTTCTTCCTCAGACAACGGATTCTCGATATGCTTCAATATTTCTTCCTGATCTACTTCTATCGTAAACGAAGAAATAAATTTCGGAATCACAACACTCTTACTCGGTTCTGTAATTGCCACTGTCACCTCTTTTGGAACTTTTATAAAATCGTCCCAGTTTACCTCATCGTTTAGTTCAACCAAACCAATCACAGGATGTAGAAAATGATAGTTTTCTGAAAACAATTTCTGCCATTCTTCTTTTGTCAATATCGGAAAAACGTTGGTGTTTTCAGGAATAAACAATTTATTTTCAACCAACTGACAGAAATTATTTTTTCCTGTATCTAAAACTTTCGTTTTCTTTTTATTAAAAACCAAACAACCGAATACTTCATTTGCTTTTACATCTGGAAGCGGAAAAACAGTGATTTTGTCCAATTCCAATCCCATTTTTTGAATTTCATAAAGCCATAAATCCGGGTTTGCGCCTTTAATAAGGATTCCTTCTTTAGGATAAACATTCTTCGAACTAATTTGTAGTCTAAAATCCATAACCGACAATATTTGAAATAAAAGGATTTATATATTTTTCTCTGAAGTTTTCTTCTTCTATTTCGTCCTGTGAATGCTCTGAAATAAAATAATCATTCCCAGCAAATTCTTGCTCAGACATATACGCAGTCTGCATATGAAAAATGAACGGAATATAAAATTTCTCAATTTCTGGATTACTGCTTTCAAAAACCAGAATCCCATCTTGATTGCTTATTTTGCTGCCATCTTCAGATTGAAAATACTGTATTTCGATATAACAAACCGCTCCACTTCTTTCAAGAACAACCTTAAATTTTTCTGCATCAGATTTTGTAACATTCTCCAAAACAATTCCAAAATCTTGATCTACAATGTCTTTAGCTTCCTTTAGACTTTTATTTGTATTCTCTTTTATATACTTTACAATCTCTAAAGGAGATTTTCCTTTGTTTTTCAGAATCAAATTCACTCTTTCTTCCAATCGAATGGTACCATTTCGCCTCGCTAAATGATTGTCTTTTTCGAATAAAAAATTTGAAATCGTATAACCGTTTACGTTCAAAAGATTTTGATGTATATATACACGGTCTATTCTTTTGATTACAGTGTATTTAAGTTTGTTAAATTTATAACTATTCACAAATTCATACTTCCTTTTAGAATAATCTAACTGAGCTTGGCGGATTTTCACCTCTCTAAGCCAGGTTAATTTAAAATCATCTGCAATATGCCAGAAATCGATTTCACTGTAGAAGTAAAATTCGTTGTTGTACACAAAAACATTAACAGTGGCAAGATTAATCTTATAATCCGATACAAAATACTCTTGCATTATGCCTGTATTTAGATTAAAAGTCTGCACCTTTTGTTTCAAATCAGAGTTATGACATAGCAAGATTTTTTCTTCCCTATCATTTGTCTTCAATGCAAAATTGCCATTTCCTAACTTTAGATTAGATGCAATCTTTAAGAATCCTTTATCAAACTGCTCACTGGTAAACATAAATAAATTACCGTTTATGTAGGTGTAAAAATCGTCTTGGCATCCAAAAACATTTTGATAGGATCTTTCCGCAGGATATAAAATTGGAATACTTCCTGTTAACGCTTTTTTCGAATACTTTTTATTTTTTCTAACCGTCCACAATTCGTCTAACGGCAGTGTAATCTGCTGAAGCTGTTTTCGGCCTTTATTCTGATGTTTATATATACTAATGGTCTGCAACTGCATCTCAAAAACATATTTTATAGCTGAAAAATAAGTACTCAAGGCATTTCGCATCGGAATAAGCTTAAGGCTTTCTTCTGAAGAAAATAGAAACACTTCCTGGCTTTTACTGTTTATTTTGTTTTCCTTGAAAAACAAATCAAGTCCAGCCGCACAATCCAGTTTGCCGTTAAGCTCTCCTAAAGCGTCTATTACTTGATTTACATTTTCTAGAATAATTTCTTTGAAGGTATCACCCAAAACAAAAGCCCTACAAGCAATATCTGTTTTTGGATGTCTGGCAATCGCTATCGCCGAAGCAAAGGAGAGAATCTTAGGATTTCCCCAATTTTTCAGCGATGCATCAATCAACAAAATACGTTCAAATTTTTCTGATTCAGGCGGCACTTCTCTTTGAATAAAAAGAGCTTCGTTATTCGCAATCCTCGACATAAAAACATCGTCATCATACGCAAATTCTGAAATAACAAGCTTATCAAAATCACCTTTATTAGTCAAATCTGAGATTCCTCCTAAAGGCTGTTCGCTCGGATGATTATGATGTAACGGAATATTAAATCCCGACCAAAGACATTTTATCAAGCTTCCGACCTGAAAAGTCTTGTTTTCTTCTATAAGCTGGTCTACAAAACCGACTGCCGTTTCTGTGCTATTTTTTTCTTCTAAAATTTCGTCATCCAGCTTTTCACGCAATTCCTTACTCGGAATATTTTCCATTGCATCTAATAGAGATTGAACTAACGGAAATTTTGCTTTTAACAAAGCAAGCGTCCTGAAATCTTTAATAAAATTAGGTTCGTTGAACTCAATCTTGTCTAAGATTTTATAAACATAGGGCTGACGTTTTTTATAATCTGCAATACATCTTTTCGCTCTCTCTGCAGAAATTCTGTTGTGGCAATCCTTAAAAATAGTTTGAAACAGCAGCACTCTTTTTTCGCCTCTTTTGTATTCTTCTGGCAAAGCGGCAAGTATTTTTAAAAAATCCATGCTTGCACCAATCCTAAAATTAGGATTAGAGTTTTTTTCTAGCTGTTTCTTTTTTGCTATTTCATGAATCATTTCAATCGCCTGTTCTCCTTCAGGATTTGTGGCCGCAATTGCCATTAATAAACTTCCAAACGGAGGTATGCCCTCATCAGACAAAAAATCTAAAATTTCGACAACAAACTGCACATATCCAATTGTTTGCCCGTCAGAAATTGCGACTGCATCATGAATCTGTCCATCAGAATTGTTTTCCCATTCCCAGAAATAATCGTGATATGATTGAAAGTATTTTTGAAATTCCATTTGATTTATTATGAAAAAGTTAAGCGAAAAGAGCTCAACGAAAGCGGTTTTATATTTTCTGAAGAAATGGCGGTATAAGTTCCATCCTTATTCCAAAGTATCATTTTTTCTGCTGATGGGTTTAATTTATCCTGAAGCTTTTTTATCAGAGAAAACCATTCAAAATCATAGCCAACAGGTATTAAAAAATAGTTGTTAAACCAATAGACACTTCCTTTTATCGGCAGTTGCGGATTTCCGATAATAAGAATCTTATCATCGATGATCACCCATTGGAGTGGCTCAAGTCTAAATCTCGGCGCTGTTTCTATGTATGCCTTTAGGTCATTGTAATTTACCAACAAGGCAAAAGCATCTTTTATTTCTTCTGAGGGTATTAATGAAATTTCTATTTCATGATTAATACCAAAAAAATTATGATTAAAACCAGGTAGCGAAACAGGAAGAGCACGAACTATGGGTGTCCACAACAATCCAGACGGCAGTTTTTTTGACGGGAGCAATTTCCCCTTCTCAAACAGCAGATTTTCTTTTAATTCGTACATATGTACATACGGAATTTGAAGAACTGCATCTGAATTGATTTGTTCAAAAGAAAAATCTTTAATCCAAATGCTATCGGCATCAAATGCTGTTTTTAGATTTTCCCAATGCCTTATAACACCTAAAAGGCTTTTGTGTTCTTTGTTTATTTCTAAGAGATACATATTAAACGGTCTGCAGGATTTTCTGCCACAATGATTCTATATGATCCTGAATGTATTTTTTCTTTTCAGCATCTTTAATCCAATCACAACGGGTCTGAATAAAACGAAGTTTATCTTTTATGATGTTTTGTTCTTCAAACGAAAGATTTTCATCTTGCCATTTTTCAGTCAGATACTGTACTTCTTTCATCACACTTTCGGCATCTGGTGTCTTATTGTGCAATGCTTGCGGGTGTGCAGATTCAGATTTGTCTTTTTCGATAATCTTATTGATAATGCTTTCCAGAATTTCGATTTGTTCTTCGTTATCCCAAATATATTTCAGCACCCAAAAATCAGACAAGACAGCTTCGTTTCTGCCACACATTAAAGCACTAGCCGCAATGAGGTTCTGCAATTTAACAGCACGTCGATCGGATACTTTTATTCCAGTATTTCTCAGACTGTGAATAATGTCTACGTACTCATTTCGTGTAGGCGTTAAGTCCACTTGTCTACAAAGTTGCTGCAACCCGCGTATTTCATCAGCAGTAATTGTTGGTGTTTCTCCAGCATTTGCGCTTTCTAGCTTCCATCCGGCCAATAAAACCTGATGCAGCAAATCTGGCTCGACATAATCACATTTTATACGAATAAGAAAACGGTCCAACAAGGCATTAAGTGATTCATCTTCAGGAAGCACATTACTCGCGCCTACAAACATCAAAGCGGGTAATTTTTTTGTTTCCTTACCACGTCTGAATATCTTTTCGTTAAGTGCCATTAATAAACTATTCAGAATCGCCGAATTGGCATTAAAGATTTCATCCAAAAATACCATCGAGGCTTCAGGCATCATTCCCTCTGTATTGGTAATCAATTCGCCTTCTTTAAGTTTACGGATATCGAAAGGCCCGAAAATTTCATTAGGCTCTGTAAAACGCGTTAACAAATACTCAAAATTTTTACCGCCTTCAATTCCGTTAGACAAAGCCCTAACCAAGGCACTTTTTGCCGTTCCTGGAGGGCCTAGCAAAAAAGCATTTTCTCTTGCTAATAATCCAATTCCTAACAAATCTATAATTTCGTCTTTTCCAACAAAAATTTCTTTAATATGCTTTAAAACAACATTTAATTTATCGGTAGCATTCATTTATTTTATCTTTTATTTTATTTCTTCTTCTACTTTACAAGCCTGCCCAAAACAGTTTTCTATAATCGCCAAAACCAATTTCCAATTGTTTTTTGATGAAATCAGATTCCGTAAATTTCAGAGCTTTTCTTTCTACGATTCGGTCAATATACAACTGCAATAAACAATCGTCTGAGGCTATTTCATCAAAATTAATCTTAGCAGTTTCAATCTCAAATCCAATTACTGAATAATGGAAATTCAATAAATGCATTTCTAAAAGTGAGATAACCGGATCATCGGCATCCAGTCTTTTCAATTCCGCAAGAATCTGAGGCAGAAAACGCAGACACAGATCTGCACAAATAAAAGCTGAGGCATCTTTTTTTCCTTTAAAATGAGGCAAAAGAGTATTCGTATCTTCAAAACTGAGTTCTCTGTAAAGCAGGAACTGCGCCGCCAAATAAACCGTTTTTGCGCCCCACAAAGCTGCGTCTGCGTTAAATACAGGAGGAATTCCGGGATATTCTAAAACTTCTTTATCGTATTCATTTTCCAAAAAAAGAATAGTTTCTGTCTCTTCCTCTTTAGAAATGGAAAGCAGCTTATTATAAAGTATGATCTTCTCAATTGTTCTGAGTTGGTAGATTGTATCTAAAAAAGGAGTGTTTATTTTATTCATTATATGAAAAAATCTTAATCAGCATATTCCTTAAAAATGCCATACTGACAAATATATTATTAAATCTGAACTTTGTTAAAATTTATTTTTTGAAAATCATTTGATTTTCACAGTTGCAATAAGCATTTTTTCAGGATAAAAACAGGTATTTTTACTTTAAATACCAAACCAGAAATCCTGTATTTTTGAGCTTATCTCAACTATAATCAAAAAATTATGCCGTGGACTATTCTCGAACAATTTTGGAAACGCAATACAAATCCTAAAAGTACCGATGCCCTCCTTAGCAATTGGGACTACGAGATTAAAACCTTGTATCAATTGGGCATTGGCATGGAAGATGCTTTACAATTTATCTATTTTGAAAAACCCGATTTTGAGACTTTCAAAACCTGGATCAACAACCGAAAACGAAATGCGCTCGAAACCACAGATTTGACTGAAAATGTCCTTTCTGAACAAGATCTTGAATTTTGGAACCAAAATGGTTATGTGGTTGTTAAAAATGCCATCTCAAAAGAAGACTGCAAAAACACACAAGATGTCATTTGGGAATACCTAAAAATGAATCCTAACCAGAAAGAAAGCTGGTACAACCTACATGAAAACCAAAAAGGACTGATGCTGAATTTTTCGGATCATGAAATATTAAACCGTAATCGTTTTTCGCCTAGAATCAAAAAAGCGTATGAACAGCTGTATAAAACGACCAAAATCTACAGAACGATAGATAAGGTAAGTTTTAACCCGCCAGAAACAGATAGTTTTTTATTTCTTGGAAGTTCGCTGCATTGGGATATCAGTTTAAAAAAACCGCTTGTATCAGGATTGCAGGGATTACTCTACTTAACCGACTGCGGACCAAATGATGGAGCTTTTCACTGTGTTCCTGGATTCCATAAACAAATTGACAAATGGCTGGACGAAATTGAACCAGACGAAAACCCAAGAGAAAAAGCACTTCAGACATTAAAAGCAAAACCAATCCCAGGCGATGCGGGAGATTTTATAATCTGGCATAACGCACTGCCACACTGCGCAACGCCCAACAAAGGGGAAACTCCTAGAATGGTTCAATACCTTACTTATCTTCCCGATGATTACAATGCCTCTGGAGAATGGATTTAAATCGTTTTTCATGACTGCTTAAATATCCTTTTTTCATAATGAAAGACTAACCGACATCATTAGAAAACTGTAAATAGTTGTATTTACAGTTTTCCTTTTTGCAACTATCCGCTATCCTTTTTGGGCAACTGCAATCAACAAATCAAATTCTAATTTTTAAGGCACCAATTCAAAATCTTGGCAATATTTTTTGCATCGTCTACACCGCGATGATGTGTTCCCTCCAACGGAATATTCAGCATTTGCAAGGCTCCATTCATTCCTGTCGCTCGGTCTAATCCGAATTTTTCAGCAAAATAAGTCTTGACATTAATATGTTCGTTGCTCATTGGATACTCAACTCCAAACGACTGGCATTGTTTTCTTAGCATATTCAAATCGTACTGGCCGTAACTTGCCCAAGTATATAAATCAGGATTGTATTCGTCTACCAGCATATTTAATGCTTCTTCAAAATTCACCCCGTTTCGATCTAGTAAATCCTGTGTAATCGTTGTCAGCTCAGTGCAAAACGAACTTACTGTCGAACGTTGCGGTTTAATAAGAATGCCATTGTTCTTCGTAATTTCTCCGTTTTCTGTATTAAGAACGGCAAGACCGATTTCGATAATTTCATTCTGCTGTCCTTTCGGAACCGCGCTCTGCCAACAAGTGGCTTCTAAATCAATAATGATAATTTTATCTGTAGTTTTCATTTTCTTTATGTTTTTAATGTTTTGTTTATTTAACCGAAAAGATTTGTTTCACGCAGATTTTGCAGATTTGAGCAGATTTTTTCATAATCGTTTTTAATCCTTTTAATCTGTGGCTAAAAAGCTTTGAGACTTTCTAACCGCAAAGGTTTACGCAAAGGCACGCTAAGATTTTATTCTCCCGCAGATTCAGCAAATTCAGCAGATTTTTATAATCCTTTTAATCTTTATAATCTGTGGCTAAAAAAAACTTTGTGCCCTAGCGCCTTCGTGGCAAAACCCTATAAGAACATGCTTTTGAAATCTAGAAAGAAATTCCTCTTCTTCTTTTTCGCGGTCTCTTCCTTTTTCGCAGAAATCATTTTTTCAAAAACCGCTTTAGCTTTTTCCATCTGTTGTACTGGTTTTACCTCTTCAATTTTAGAATTTTCGTAAAACTTTTTAAAAGGACGCGGATGAAAATCGACCATAATTGCCGCCATATTTATAGCATCAATGTTTGTCAGATCTGTTTCTCCTTTAAAGAAAGTCTCAATAGGTCTAAACTTATCTTTTTTCTCTTTGAACTTATTCTTTTTAGTGTGATCAAAATCGAGAGACAGGAAATTTCTGAAGACGTTCAAATCTTCTTGAGTTGGGTTATTTTCGAAAATAAGCCAGCACAGATCACGAAGTTTCCCACGAGATGGCTTGTACAAATAATCAAAGTATTTTCCCTCTTTTTCTGTCTCATATTTATTTATAATCGCTTTTTTATATTTTTTTAGTGTATTGTTTTTCATGGTATTTTTTTTTGCATTCTTGGGAATCTCAGGAAAGACTAGGTAATTCTTGAGATTCCAGTACTTTGCAAAGCTTTAAAAACACCTTTACTATACTGGATAAATACCTCTAAATGAGATAATCTCTCGAATTTACCTTTTCATTCCATTTTTTAATGTTTTCCACGTTTACCTCTCTGATTGAGGCAAACCCAGGCTCACTAACTTCAACGATACCGTTTTGACCAAACTTGTGGTTCAACGTAATTACTATATCTTGATTCATCCTTAAATTTTTATTATTAAACTTAAACTATAGACATTTACTGCTAATGGTTCTTTTTTACTTGACGAAGATTTCCTTCAATTGACCAATCACGTTTCCGCCTCCAGAAATGGTAATTTCACCGATTTTGTCAGCAATTTTTTCGACATATTCCATTTCTTTCAATTTCCACAACATTTCGTTTTCTTCCATCAGCTTTGCTGTGTTTAGCAAACTTCTTGTTGCGGCAGTTTCTTCTCTTCTCATGATGCTGTTTGCCTGTGCTTTTTTCTCAGCAACCAAAACCTGATTCATGATTTCTTTCATATCTCCTGGAAGAATTACGTCTCTTATTCCAGCATCAGAAATGACCAAACCTAAATCTTTGATTTTAGTTTTTGCTTCTTCCAAAATAGTTTCTGCAATAGCATCTTTTTTGCTTAACAATTCATCTAAAGTCAAACCTCCTATAAAAGCTCTCAAAGCCAATTGCATTGTAACATACAATTGTTTCTCAAAATCTTTATTCTCGACCAAAGCTTTCAAAATATCAACCACTTGGTATTTTACAAAAAAGTTGATTCTTAATCCTGCTTTATCTTTAGTCAACAATTCCTGACCAGAAATTTCTACTTGCTGTTGCCTCATATCGATTGTTTTAACCTCGATTGTAATTGCATTATTCCAGAAGTAATACGTTCCTGATTTTAGTTCTTTCACGAAAGTGCCATTCACAAACAACAACGCTTTGTCATTACTTGCTACTATGTACTTTCTTGTGAAGTATCTAAGTTTTGGATTCTCTAGCAAATTCACTGAAATATTTTCTGTGATTTCGATTTTAGACAAATCCGCTTTTATGAATTCATTTTTTACAATTCCCTTCCAAAAAGCATATTTTCCTGGCGCTAAAATTTCTTTGAAATTCCCTTTTACGAATTGCAGTACAATCTCGTTATCAGCAACCTCAACAATTTCTAAAAGTGAAGCCAATACTTGATTCTGCAATAAAATCTCAAGTTCAAAAGGAGCCTGAAAAGATCCATTCAAATCGTAAATCATGACATTTTTATTTCCAAAGATCCAGTGTAAACCTTCTTCGATTACTTTTACTAATTTTCTATTTTCGAACACCAAGCCCACTTGGTAGGTTTCGATTTCAATTCTCTTTATCATTTTTTTTTTGTTTCAAGTTCTTCTTTGTTTTATGTTTTGAAACAGAAGAAATCTTTGTTCTATTTTATATTTTCTTTATTCTATTCTCTAAATTTTAAAAAAACCTCCTTGCCTTTATCCTCCGAAAAAAGCGGGTCAAAAATTGTTGTTTGTTTTACCCGAATTGTTTGCGGTTGTATTTGGTAAAAATGATCCCCAAATCATTTTACAATCAAACCGAAAAGAAAACGACTGCTTCAAAAAACAGTACTTTCGCACTGGCTTTATCATGAGTGTGAAATTTCGGATTGCAAAATCCTGATTTCACTGACAAAGACAAATCAGTTTCTTTTACTAGTCATCTTTTTAAGAGTGATGGTCTCTCGAAATACAGATTTTCAGTCTGTTGACTTAAACCGGACTCGTCCAACCAATCGAAATTGGTGCAGGATTCGAACCTGCGTAAACACTCTAATGCTCTATCCTATTTGAGCCACCGCATCGCTGCGAGTGGGATTCGAACCCACAACCCTTAGATCCCTTGTGTGTGATAGTTTTTTGGAAAACCATTAAAACCTCCAAATCAAGCTGCATAGAAAAACATAATTCGCCTCTGCGAAAAGTTCCCTACAATGGTGCTATACAGAAACACGCAACCGGACTTGTTTGATATTGTAAATCAAAGTTTCCTTTGATGTAATTTATTTTTCTAAAGAACTTTTATTTCTTGAACAAAGATTCAAATGGTTCTGCGCAATTATTCTGCGCAGAACATAAAATCTATACAAATTCTAATTTCGTACGTTTAATTCCGAAATCTGATTTTCTTAATTTACACATTCTTCCATCTGAAATATGGTGAAAAACAATTCCCTCAATATCATTTTCTTCTAAGAATATTTTTAGATCATCAAATTCAAGATTAACAAAATCAAGCACTTCCTTGCCATGTTTGACCAAAGTATGTTTTGCAAACTTTTCAGGGTTTCCTTGTACTTTGGGTCCGCATAATTCGTAAGTTCCTTCGATTTTATCTTCCAATGCATCGAAACCTTCGAAAAAATGTTTGTCTTCCGATTTTGAGCGAATACATTTTAACCAATGCGGATGATGTCCCGAAATTGAATCTGCCTCCTGGCACGGAATTGCTCCTTCTGGAATTGTTCTTCCTTTTTTAGCATCAAATCTTTTAAAGATTTCTCCATCAATAATAGCTGCAGATGTACCGTCAAATTTGCGGGTTGCAATGGCTTCTCCATCAAAAACCCATTTATTTTCAATATTAATCTTATCTATAACTCTACCTAAATCGTTAGGATTCTTTGCGAATAATGTACTTATCTTTTTCATTTTTATTATTTTTAGTTTGCCACTAAGGGACAAAGTCACAAAGTTTTTTCTTAGCGTCTTGGCTCCCGATAGCAATCGGGATTGCGAGAATATTACTCTCACTTCATCCTCAAAATCTCTCGCAAAGTCGCAGAGTCGCAAAGTTTTCTTTTTATATCTTCATCAAACCTTTGTGCCTTCGGGGCATTTTCAATATTTGTCTGGGAAGCAGGATTCGAACCTGCGACCTCCCGCGTCCAAGGCGGGTAAACAGCCACCGTTATCTTCCCAGTTTTTCTAAGATTCTGAGTTGCTAAGATTCTAAGAAGCTAAGTTCTCTTCAAATCTTTGAATCTAAACCTTATCAACATCTAAAATTCTTAGAGTCTCAGTATCTTACAACCTAAGCATCTTAAAAAAAAAGCGGCTCATGGGAATCGAACCCGTTTCTCCCGAGAGACAGTCGGGAAGGTTATCCAGTAACCCCAATGAGCCAGTTCCTTCTAGAGAACAAGTAATTTTGGAAGGATTCGAACCTTCGACCATCTGCATATAAGGCAGACGCTCTATCCAACTGAGCTACAAAATCATTTATTTTTCTTTTGCCACAAAGGCGCTAAGACTCAAAGTTTTATTTTTTTTATACTTATAACCTTTGCTATTTTGTGTCTTCGTGGTAAAACAATAGGCATAAAAAAAGCACCTGATCAAAGGTGCTTTACAAAATTCAACGTGATATAACTATCCTATTGCCTATATTGATGCACCTGCATTGTGAAACGTCCAAGTTTGAAGCTTGCGTTTGCTGGTAGTCTATATGATATTTTACTTTGTAAAGCCATTTTATATGCTGTATTATATTTTAAAAATTCTTGCTATTATTTGAAACGCTTTGTTTCAATTTTGTTCGGCAAAGATAATGTCGAAAAAATCATATTTCCAAATATTTTTTAAGATTATTTTTCTGATTATCAATTAGTTAAATCCAAAATTAAAGCAAAGAAATTCCTGTCCGCAAACTGATGCAGATTTATCTTTTTATCAAATGATTGTTACTCATCGGATTACTTTTCAAGATTGTATTTCGCTATTTTGATTAATCATTAAACATTTGGTCAATTATTTTTTTAGTTTTTTTTAGTTAAGACTTCTTTTTAATCATTTTTAAATCTAATTCTTGCGGTATTCGACGAATTCAAATGGTCATAAAAAACAAAAAAAGCGCCCTGAAATGAGGACGCTTTTTGGTTTTATGATGAGTTTGACTCTAAAATTTACATTTTCACTTCATAAAAAATACATAGGCATCCTGAGCTTTCAACTGGATAATCTCCGGCTAATTGTTCAAAAATTCTGCTTACTGAAAGTTTCATATGTATCTCTTTTGTTATATTTTGATGCAAATGTAGTCTTTTTTATCTTAATTTAACATTTTATTACGAAATTCGTTGTTTTTTATTTTTAAAAGTATAATTAAAAATCCTCATAGGAGAACTTTATTTCATAAGGAAAATTTACGTTTGTGTTTTTTGCAAGTACTTTTCTTCCTTGTTTATCATAAAAATAAGTAAGAGTCATTTCGTCTTTTCCTTCCTCCCTTTCTCCTTCTACCGATATAATATAACTGCCTTTGGTGTTTTCAACGCCCTTTCGATCATAACTAAAATTCTTGCCAATCATTTCATTTTTTTTGTTGTAGCTGAAATTCTCAGTCATAATCAGTATTGGAGACTTTTTGTCATCTAAGACTGTCCGCACTTTTTTTATAAGGTTTTTATTTAGATAATTATATTGGGTATTGTTAAGAACTATCTGCCCCGACAGCCAATTCATTTCTTTCAGCTGATATAAAGCATCATAATAAAAATCGTATGAATATAAATCGTCTAATTCAATGCTTACGGCTGCTCCCTCTCCTTTACTAGGAACCAATAATACACGAACTGTGAGCGAATCGGGTGTTTTAACCAGTATTGTTGTGTATGATTTTGAATTAATATCGGTGCGTTCATTAATGTAGTCCAATTTTTTAATCAATCCATCTGCAAAATATTTCACTTTATAAGTATCCATGTCGGTATTACCATACAATTTTCTTTGATAAGCTACAATTCGTTGTTGTTTGTCGTATTCAAAAGTATAATTTCTGCCTTTCCAACTGCCTGTTGTATATTCGATATAAACCCTTTTGGTATTCTTCATTTTTTTGTAATCGGGAATAATATCATCTTCTACAAACAAAGCCTTAAAAATATTATGATTAGCCTCATCTACAGCTTCCTTGGGAAATGCAATATGTTCTCCTTCATTCTCATCAATCTCATTCACTTTATTTTTGAAATCCTTTTTAAATTGTTTATTGCTTTTTCTGTCTGCTTTTTTCTCAAACTTGCTTATCATTTTCTGAAAAGCTTCTGTATTTGCAACTGCAAAGTAGGCTTTAAAATAAGGTACGTACGAATCTTTCAAACCTCTAATGATAACTGGAGCATCTTTCCCATTATTAAGAATAAGACCGCATTCTGGCATGTAAACACTGTCTAATACAAATTCGGAATCTCCATTTTTAAAACTCACCGCTGCACTTGACATGGTCATCATAGGAAACGAAGTGCCAACAGCGCCATCAAAACCAGAGAATTTATAGATTTCTTGCTCCAATTTTCTAAATTTATGGAACAACTTACTGTTTTTGTTTCTATAGTTATTGATAAAAATAGCGGCAGGCGTATCGGTGATGACAAGTCCATTCTTTTTTTGCTTCTGTATTTGTTTAACCGCTCTGGGAGACAGCACTTCTATATTGGGCAGCTCTTCAAAAGTGGTTTGTGCTTCCAAAAAACACAGTGGAACTATCAGAAAAAAAATAACACTGTAAAGCGTTTTTTTAAAATCACCTAAAGGAATATACATAGAATCGTCTTTTATATTCCTAATACTAAGAAATTGTCATTTTTACAGCTAAAACATGCTTACAAATTCCGCGCTTTCCTTGATAGGCCGTAAACCAATCGCAGGTACATCTTTGCAACTCATTGTCAATAATCACTTTATGCACTACGCCAGAACCTTTTACTTTTGCTTCAATATAATTGGCTTTTCGTTCTACAATTTCAATTTCTTCGTTATCGATTAGTTTTTTGGCGTTTTTCAACCTCGGATTTAAAGACAAAATACGTTCCGTTTTAAAAGGAAGTCGTCTGTAGAAATGAGCTTTTTCGCTTAAATCATAACCTAACAATCCCATCGAAGATAGATTTGAAGTCAGATTGTCCATAGTTCCAAAATCAATATCATTTTCTATAGAAAGCATGGTTGGGTCAAACATTTCATTTGATTTTAATAAACTGTTTAATCCATAAACCCATTCCATTGGCAGGTTTTCAGTCATGGTTTCCAATACATTTCCTTCACCTGAAAATCCGCGATAGGAATCTGGAGAAAAAGCCATCAATAACTGCATTTTTCCAAATTCGCATACCACTGCACAAGTTTGTTTATCATCAGATTCGTAAATAAAAATCTTATCGACAATCGCCAAAATTCCTTCTAACAAACGTAGTCTTTGCACGCCGCCAATTCTAACTCCGTCTGAAGTTGCCAAAGTCGAAAACATAAATTTTCCAGCTCTTTTGGTTATAAAAAAATCGCCTTTTACGTTTCCTTTCGGCAGACTTTGAAAAAGCTGAATGGTTTGAATTTTGTTGAGTTCAAATTTCAAATCCATATCCGCCAAATACAACTGAACGCTTGTTAAACCTTTTATCCAGCGCATGGGCAAAGTCACTTTTTTCTCTACTACTTTTGCTTTGCTGGTAATCACCTGAACATCCTGCTGGCCAACGGCAAGCGTTACTTTTTCGTTTTTTTGAATGGCATTCAATGCATTCAGCATCGGATCATTGAAATCAACATTTGTAGTTCCGTTTGCTATAAATTCGCCGTCAATGGCTTCAGGCTTCATATCCAATCTTACATAAACTCCGTTGCAGGACGAAAATCCTTCAAAACGAAGTCTCTCTGATCCGGCAGAAACAATCGGGTCACGAAGGCTAGGCGGAATCGGCCCAAAACTCGAACGAACTACTTTGGCAATCGTACTCCAGCATTTTGCCGTCACATAAGGATCTGTCAAACTTCCCCAGAAAAAACAAGGAATATTATTGACTTCTTCTATTTCGGTTTGATGTGCCAAAACCAAATTATTGATGCCTTTTGTTTTGCTGTATGTCGAAACTCCTTTGTAATTATATTGTAAGTCTGTCATTTTCTTTATTTTAAAATTTGCTTAATCAATGATTTAAGCGAAGCATTATCTTTCCATTTTTCAAAAAAGGCAATCGCTTTTTCTGATGGCTTTTGATTGATTTTAATTAAAACATCGACATAATTTTCGACCATTTTCTTGAAATTTGTTGGAAGCTTATCTTGAACATCCAAATGAGCAAAAAAGACATTAAAAAACTGGAACAAAGCACTATTGTGCAAAGGAGAAATATCTTTCAAGGTGATTATTCCATCTGTTAATCTTGAAAACGCGCCATATTTCTCAGAAGCCAAAAATGCTGTTTTTTCAGCAAGTTTTTCGATATCAACAATTTGTTTTTCTATTAAGTTGATTAAAGTTTCAGAAGCTAATAATCTCAAATCTTTTTTCTCTTGGAAAAAAAATGTTGCAAACAAAACCAAGCTGTTTTCAGAAAATCTAAATTCTGGTCTGTTCATCACGTCCAAGTAACCTTTTAATTCGGGTTTTGATCCATCTGTAATTCTGCAATTATTCAGCAAAGTCAATGCTAACGCATCCGAATTTTGCGGCATTAAACTGTGCCAATAATAGGTGTTTCCAGCATAATTTAAACAATAATCCCAACTGTTTGATCGCGTATAAATATCCTGACTGTAAATTAGATAATTCGGAACTTTGGTATAGTTTGGCATATCAAAACGCAGTTCGTACCAAGATGGTGATCTTTCTTTTTCTTTAGTTTGATAATTTCTCCATTCATTCCATTGTTCCTTGAACTTAATTTCTGGTCTGTAAGGCGAAACCACAAAGGGAACTTCCTTTAAATAAGTATTTTCAAATTCTTTAAAAGTATCTTCTGGATAAAATGTTCTTGCCACAACTGCCCATAAAGACAAATTTCCGGTTTCTTTGGTGGTTTTACCGAATGTTGCCAGCAATTTTGAGACTAATGAAGTAGAATCAATCATCAATTTGTCTTCTTTTCCTAAAGCAAAAGACAAAAGCGTTTTCAATTCGCCTTCAATCTTATTTAGTAATGAAATCGCTTCTTCAGTATTTTCTCTTGGCATTCTGGCAATCGCAATCGCTAAATCCAGATAATCAATCTCTTCGTTTGCTTTTTGATAAGCAATTATCCTCTCTAACAAAACTTTCGGCGCAACCCAATACGGTTTGTGACTTGGAAAAGAAAGTAGTGGCAACTTAGAATTTGAGTCCATCTTTTGTTGTACTTTTTCCAACAAAGGTTTGATCAAAAGAATGGTATTTATTTTTGAATAATGTTTGAATCGATTGTCAAATCCTCCCTTAATATTTTCAATTTTTTGAGATAAAAATGACTTCATCACATTCTTGTGATTCGCCTCAAAATAATGTTTTTGAAGCTGTTTTTCGTACGGCTGTAATTGTGAACTATAATCTTCTGGGAATAAATCTCTTTGCTGAATATAGGTATTCATCAGAATTTCGGTATCGAGAACTTCCTCTGAACCGATGAAATTTCCAAACTGAAACAAAATTTCATTCCAATCCTTCGGCAAAGTTACTTCTTCTGTTAGCAACAATTCTTTCTTGGGTTCAAATTGGTATTCTTCAAAACCAATCTCATCAATAATCAAAGAATCTTCATCCATAAACTGACTTAAACCAGATTTGATGTTTCCTTGCATTAAAGTCACGTATGAAGTCAGTTTTTCTTTCAATGCTTTATCTTTTGCAGAACCTACTTTTACAAGGATTTTACTTGCACGTTCCTGTAAAGTCAAGTCAGCAATTACATAAATATCAGTGATGATTGAAGCAATCTGATTGTTTAACTTTGGATTGGCTTTGCTTATTTTTTCTAAAACTGGCAATACACTTTTTATTCCTGCTTTACAATCGCTTCTCATCATCATCGGCTCGAGCCACTCTAAAAATGATTTGGTTTTGAATTTAGGATGATTGTAGATTTTCTTTATCAATTCGATTCCGTAACTCGTAATAGGTGGGTACGCATTGTGTAAAAACGAAAATATATTCTCCTGAAAAACAACTAATTCATCTTCTGTCGCAGCAAATTCTTCGATTCTTTTTCTAAAGAAAGATTTCACGTTGTTGTTCCATTCTTTAGTCTGTATCTGAATGGCATTTTCAAAAAAGAAAGCACGGTTCATTTTTTTCTGATCCAACAATTCTTTGTAAATAATTGCCCACGTACTAAACTCATCGTGTTTTTGCTTATCATTATCCCGAAACAAAATAGTATGAAGAATAGTTTCATAATTAAAAAGCTCTGGAATATCACGTTGATAAGTTGTTTTATCTTCTAAAACCTTAGCGATAAAAACTCTCGATTTGATACTACTACGCCATTCATTGGTACTGCCCAAACATAAGGCATACAATTCTGGATTGAATTGTATCAGCCCCAACTCTTCAAACTGACGCAGAATATAGTAACTAAAACTCAGCCAATCTGACCTTCTGACCTTTTCGAGAATAAAAGTTTCCAGCCAGTTTGGTTTTGCCCATTGAAGAATTTCTATTACGTACGGTTTGCGATTTGCCTCATCTAACAATTGAAACGCGTCATCCCATGAGTTGATATCAGTTTTGTCAAATAAAGCTATACCGCTCAAGGTAATGATTTCTTTTTGTAAAAAATCTCCTCTCGTTCCCCATGAAGATCCCCAATTGTTATTCGTTTTGTTCTTTTTGAGAAATTCGGGTTCTTTAGACAAATCGATGTATTGCGTCCAGTATCTTTTATTTTTCTTGATCTGTTTCTTTAAAGCTTCAATGTTTCCCTTTGAATTTTCTTTTAAAAAAGGCAACAACAGCTTAATATCTTTTGATTTTATGATATCGTCGTACTCCTGTAAAACAGCTGCAGAATTGATTCCTTTAGCCGTTTTGGGTTTTGCAACGTCAGTAACTTCTCCGCTTTCAGAATATCCTTTTTTAATTTTTTCATTTAATAATTTTTCGGCGACTCTTAGGCATTCTTCATCCGTAGCAAAACTTTTGGTCTGCGAAGTTCCAGAGGTTCCGTTTTTACCATAAGTTACTGTAAATTCAAATCCAGTAACATTTATTTCCCAGAATTTATCTGAATTGCCTTCAATATATTTAAGTCTTTTTTTCATTGCTGTGGTTATTTTTTCAACATACTTATTCTAAGCTTATCTAAAATTTAGACGCGGATTTTACGGATTCGCTATCGCGAAAACGCGGATTAAAACTGATTTTTTTATTTTGTTTTAAATTGTTATTTCGCAGAGGTTCGCAAAAAATTCGCAGAGATTCGCAAAATCATTGTTTTGAAATTGATATTTGAAATTATAATAAGACCAAACCTAACAGGTTTTAAAAACCTGTTAGGTTTAATCAAATATTTAATTAAGCATACGTCTTATCAATCTGACTCAAAACAGTTGGATCCTGAATTTCATTGTCTTTGGCAAACAATAAAACTTTAGACATTACCTCAGCCGATTTCGGATCGTCGTCTGCAAATGGAAGGAACAAACGTCCTCTGTGCTGTGAGTGAATTGGCAATATCGATAAATATTTACCTGGAACCTGATGTACAATCGCGCTTCCTAAATGAACGCTGTATTCTGCTAATTGTCCTTTTATGATGGCGTGGTTTCCGGTAATTTCTACATTCTTGATTTTGAACAAACGCAATGTTTCTCTTAACAATACCGCTCTCATTTCGATAGAAGAATGACTCGCTTCCGGATCAACACCGCCAACATGAGCAACGCTTACAACTAAATCAATGTCGCGCATTACTTCGGAGAAAATCCTCGGATTTATATCTTCAAAAGCGATGTTTTTATAATCTTTTAAGGAATGGAATTCAATCGTTTCCAAAGTCGGGCTTTCGACATCTGCCGGAGAGAACCAGTCTGCCAAAGCATACATTTTTACCTGGTAGCCTTCTTTATGGAAAACTTTCTGCAATCCTTCTTCATAATCTACTTTCCAGCCTCTTCCTTTTAATAATGCTAAAGTCTGATTTGGCTGAACCTGATGTCCGGCGTAACGTCTTGAAATTGATTTTTCTTTTAATTCATCTGGCGTTGGAACATACAATTCTCTGAAAATCTGTTTAAACGGCTGTTGCAATTTATTATCAAAACAATATTTCTGAAAATCTGTCCAAACATTATTTTTATGCAAATCAAAACAGTGTGCGATTCTAAAAGTCTGTTTTTCATTTAACGAAATCATTTCTCCTAAAGCCGTTACCAGATTTCCATCTACATAAAAACCAATTTGATCTTCGTTGGAAATAAAAACCAATTTCTCCAAATGCTTAGAAATGATTGGATGTTCGAAAAGATTCTGCATTTCTGCGAATAAGAACTCGTCTCCGCGAATCATACTTTCTTCAAGACCTTTTCTTGAACGTGTCCATTGCTCGCGCATCGTTTTGCGGTAATTCGTCAGTTCGAGAATTCCTTTGTCTTTTTTGTATTTCGGCGGAATCGATTTTAATTCTTTATCGCCTTTCAAAGTAACCAAATCGGCTTTTCCTTCTTTGTTGATGACCAAACTTATCGTTACATCATCTAACTTAACCTCAGTTTCTTTAGATAAAATATTCTGAATTTGTTTGGTTTCCATAGCCCAAGTCAAACGAACAGGATCCGGATAACCCGCATTTCTGGCTAAGTTTTCCAAAGCTACACGAATTGCCAAAGCTTCGCTCGCTTGTTTCATCGAACCAAACTCTTTACTCTCTTTTTTAAACTGCTGTAAATATTCGTAACGCGCCAAAATATCTTTTTCAGGACTCGCTTTGCTTAAAGGCACCAAACCGTAAACACGCAAATAATCCTGATCACGTTTGTCTTTTACTTTGGCAGTAACTTCCCTGATTTTCAAATCGCCTGTAATTGTGTCTGCATACAAACGCGCGCGACGATGTCCGTTTCCGTCGGTTACATATTTAGCCGATTCGTACAGCATTTCCCATTTGGCTTTGCCTAATTTTTTATAGGCCGAAACGAACCAATCTTTATCTACCGCTCCGTCTTTAAAATCCTGTAAATCGATAGAAGAGAATTTCGCCATTTCGCTTTCCAGTTCCGAGTTTACAGCACTGTAACTTGCCGTTTTAGTATGCGCATGAAACCACCAGATTCCTTCGTCCAGACCTTTCCAGTCTAAATAATTACTGATGAACTTTTGCCATTGCGGCGCATAAATTGCCGTCTGAATTAATCTTTCTTCTGAGATTTTGGCTTTTTTAACGGCTTCATTAAAAATTTGCTGTGTATCAGATTCTAACGGATAACATCTTTTCAGTAAATAACTGAATAGCTTTTGTTTCGTCAATTCGGTATAACTCCACGAATAAATATAACCTTTGTACAAACTTGCTTTTCCAAGCGCAGTAAGCATTTCGACCAAACGATTAATGCCATAAATTTTCTGGAAACTCTGTACCAAAGGTGTAACCGAAGTATTCGAATCGCCTCTTTTGACTTCGATATCCAAAAATGTTTCGCGGATTTTATCAATCATCGGAACTAAAAATGGGAACGTTTTTAGCAATTCTTCACTTCCGTAATGTCTGTAATGCTTACTTTCGCTGGTTAAAACCGAAATTCTTTCCGATTCCAAAATACCTTCGTACAATTCGCCTTCGGTAATTAATTTTTGTTCAAAAGCAGTGCAGTATAAATGAATTGGCGGTTTACAGTACGAAATGTTTCTTTCCAGTCCGTTGAGTTGTCGCCATCTGTAGAGATTCCAAACTTTGTTTTCCTGTTCCGGAGTTAAATCGGCTAAACTGATTTTATTCAGATAAATATCAAAAAAGCCCTGATTCTGCCAGCCATTTCCACTATCCGAATTGTAATAATATTGGTCTTTTCCCGGTTTGTATTCAAACTCCAAAACAGATTGCGGAAGATCGGCATACAAAGTTGTACAAGCATCAATCAAGAAATCTGTTTCTTCTTTAAAGTCATATTTTAGCTTTAAAGCATTCAAAATATTCAAAATCGCATTGTCCCAATCGTAACCTCTTTTGTTGGGGTGCGGTAATAATTCTTTATAATAAAAAACATGTTTTTCGAGGAAATCACGCCAGACTTTTCGGTCGCAATTGCTTACCAGCGTTATTAAAAACAAATCTCTTTCGTCTAATCCTGAATCCTGAAACCAACCTGACCAAACCTCATACAAAGGATAATTTGTCGCCAAAACTTCCTTGTCTTTTTCGTCTTTCAGATTTTTTAACTGTCTGAAAGTATTTCCAAGCAATACCGTTTCTTTACTGTTATCGTAGTTTTCGATTTCGTATTCATAATTTCGGTTTTCTTCGAATAATTGATACAGTTTCGAAATTTCATTTTTAATATGAGACATCGATTTTGAAAAACCATATTGCTGTGCTTTTACCGCTTTTGAATACAAAGAATCCGAAGCTGGTTTTGGCAATTCATAAGCTGAAACATGATTTGGCGTAAAGAAACCGTATCCGTTTTCGGCGCTTAGAATATTTTTCTTTTGCGACGGTTCTAACTGTTCAATAAATTTAGTTTCTTTTTCGGTAATTTTTGGTCTTGCCGAATACGCTTTTACCCAATCGTTTACTTTATCCGTCAGTTTGTTGTTTTTCTGCAATTGCAACATGATATCCAAAGCAGACATACGCTGTTCCATATCGCCTTTTTCCAGAATCGCATCTACAAAAGTGATAATGTTTTGATCTTCCTGTTTCAGTAAAATCGACGTTAGGTTTTTCTTTAAATTGGAGTTTTTACGTTTGTATAATTCCTGAAAAATGGCCAATTCGTCAGCCGTAAGCGTAAGATTATTTAAAGTAGAAATTGCCGAAGCTACAAGCGATTCTCCCCTGTCTTTCAGAATTCTTAAAGCAAAACTTCTTTGGAAATCCGTTGGTGCTTTTTTCTCTTTTCCTTCATTACTTTTAAAACTGTAAAACGAATAACAGTAATAATCGCCCAGAATTTGACGCGTGAGTTTTTCTCTTAAATTGATAGAAAAAGTTTCGAACTGATTTAAAATAAGTTCCAATCTATCGTTATGATCGCCAATTAAATTAATGGCCGACGAATACAAAGTATCTTTTTCGAACTTCGCATTGAGCCATGAAAATACTTTTCCTTCAAAAGTTTTTTCTTTTACGGTTATCATTTCGGCAAGATTATACACTTTATTGAAGAAATCCGGATAATCAGCATTTTCGATATAATATTTTGATTTCGTATTGGCTTCCAAAAGCATGTTCATTCTTGGAATGGCAAATGCCAAAACTTGAAGGTTTTCGTCGTCTAAAGCTTTAAAATAAAGAGGCATTTCGATATACGGATCGTTGGTTTCTCCTGCAAATTTCAATGCGAGACATTTCTTTTCAAGCGTTCCTTTTTCTACTAATTCGTACAGAAACGGAGTCGTTTTTTCGACATCAAAAACGCCCTGAACCCAAAGCGCCATATAGGCTTCGTTATTATTTTTACTGCGAATGCCTGACGGAATAGTTTCTGGATTCGAAAAATAACCATAGGCCAATTCGATAATAGTACGAATCGTAGTTTCTTTCTCCGCATCCCAGCCCAAACCTGTCCAAGTATCGATCGCTCGTACAACCGAAGAAAAACGGCTCAGTTTATTATCGATAATCACTTTGATCATGTATTGCAAAGCGCCGATACTGGTTTCGTCCAACGCTTCTAAAACAACCTGACGAAGTCCTTCCTGACGCTGTGCCGAAAGCAATAATTTTTCTACCAGTTCCCAGTTTTCTTTTTTCTCACTGTTTAAAAGTGCTTTGATAATGTTTCTGGAAACTTTTCCCTGTGGTTCTTTATTGAAAATAATATCTTCAAAAAGCTGATAGAGATTTTCTTTGTTTAAATCAAGCGCCACGGACCAAATCATAAACTGATTGCCAGAATTCGAAATCTCAGTATCAAATCGGATTTGATCTTCGATGCTTAAATCATAATAAACTGATTTGCTGTCCTGATAATGGTATTTATTCGGTCCGCCGAGCAAAGAACGCAGAAAATTAACCTGATTGACCAACAGATATTTTTTATGATTTGGCGCTCTAAAAGAGCGTCTGGAATACCCCGTTTGATACATTTTTAGCGGAAGTCTGTTCCAAGCCTCTTTTACATAAACCGCATTTTCTTCCCCAAAAAAGAAAACCAAAAGATCATAATAGTTTTTGTCTTCCCAAATATTCTCTTTTATCAGTGCTGTAAATTTTTCGGCTTGTTTAGAACCCAGCGAAATATAATTGCTGTAATAATTGTCGTCAAGCTTAAGAAACTCCAAACCAAACTCAGCGACTTCTTTTTTGAGTTTTGATCCGGAAAATAATTTCGTAACCAGATTACTGTTTACAATTTCCTCCAGTTCTTTCTTGAATCTCTTAATCGGATTCTCGATTGCTTTGCTTTTTAATAAATCTTCAATTGTCATGTTTTTATATTTTAGATTTCTGATTTTAGATTTTAGATTGCTTCACATTGTCCTTAGCGAAATCGAAGGATTTCACCCAAAGATTTGGAATTTGGAATTTATTTTTTGGAATTTAATCACCAATAGCTTCCCGCCAGAAACGTAAGCCTGATAAAAGTGATGGATTTGTTTTTGGATAAATCGATTTCCTCGCTTAAAGTTTCGAGCTGATCGTCGCCATAGAAAACTGCGTACAAACCGTCTTCGAAAGCTAGAATGGCATTTTCCTGCGCTTTGGCCAAATCTACTTTGTTGTGGTTGTAAAGTGCGCCAAAACCCACTTTTCCCGTATCGGTTAAAATGGGAAGGTAATTTTCTTTTGGAAGATGGATTTTGTCTTCGTCTTCAAATTCAAAAGAGGAAGCATGGAATAATTGTACCTGATACTCTACAATCGATTCGATTAGTTTTTGTGTGGAAATGACAGGATTTTCGATATCCAGAGCGATACTTTTTTCCTGAAGAAGCGGATGTTTTTTTCCTAATTGTTTAACTGAGATGCTGATATTCATCTTTAATCGGCTTTTATTTTGAGGTGGTAATGTAAGAATTTTAAATCATTTTATTCTTAAAATAATGTCTTTAAAATGTTAAAAAATCTCAGAATTAAAAGTACGATTTGATACTAAAAAAATACCCTGCAAATTGGTATTTGCAGGGTTTGGGTTTTTATTGGTAAAATTGTTCTCTAATTTCAATTAAGGTTTTAATTGCCTTATCTTCATCTGCCTTTTCAGGAAGATTGGAAGTTAGATAATAACTTTCTATTGAAGCAATTAAATTATCCGCCATTTCAAGTAAATCATCATATTCTCTATTTCCCGCTTTTATATCTAATAATTCATCACGATTGGAAACTCTAATATTCAATTTTCCTGTCGAAAGAATTTGTTCAGCCGTTTGTAAAAGACGAATTGTATGCATCATGTTTTTGCTATCGTAATTCTTTCCGTGTTGTTGGTTTGTATTGTAACGATCTTCATTTCGTTTTTCAATCCAATTCCAATATTCAGTGTACTCTTTACAATATTTAGAATATCCGTCTTGATTGCAAGATAAATAACCTATTATTTTTTCATTTTTTGGAATTGATGAAAGTGAAACTTCATTAGAATTTTCTTTCTGAATAATTCCTTTATAACCTAAAGTTTTATTTTCATCATAAAACATTGCAAACATTCCTTTTGAATTAGGAAGATTTACCAAACCCATCTGTTCTTGATTCCAACTATTTTCTTTTAGAAATCCTGATAATGAAACCGTTTCGTAACCTTTTAAAACATAACAAAAATCTAAAAGACTTTTCTTTTCTTTTGGTAACGGATTTACAATTTTCTTGTTTAAACCTCTCGCCTTTTTGATTTGAGTTACGGCATAACCGGCAAAAGAATCTTTACAGAGTTTAGATAGAAAATCTTCTAGTTGCAAATACTCCATTACCGGATGTTTGTACAAAATACAATCTTCAGGCGAAGCCAAAATCTCCAGAATATTTGGATTATTTTTAAGCAGTAATTCTACAAAACGACCAATTTCATAATAAACCTCATCATTTGTTTCATTACTAATCTGCGGAATATAATCAAGTCCAAAGAATTTTTCTTTTGGCAGATAATAAACGCCTTTAATATCGGTATCAGAAGTTGGTGTATTTAACCCAAAAGATTTACTTCCCGAAATAACTTCGAAAAGGATTAGGCTTTGGGATTTTAAATCTTTGATGGTCATTGCTTTCGTGAAATGAATTTATAAATTTCAATTGTTAATTTTTCAATTTCTTTATTTTTGGATAAAGTTTCCCATGAGAAATTTTTATTAAAAACCAATTCACTTAATTCCTTTTTATTGATTATTGTTCCAAAAGAACCATCAGACTTTACTTCGTAAGTAGATTGGTTAAGTATAAATGATGAAGAGATCTTACCCATTTTATTTTTTATTTCTTCTAGAAATTCTCCCACGTATCTTTTTTCATAATCTGAATATTTAACTTCTGATAATGCTTCTTCAATTTTTAATAAAACCTCAGCTTCATTTGATTTAACTAGTGTTTTATTGCAAAGTTCAATTAGAATTTCTTTCCACATTTCATTTGTCAAAAGATTTTCAATCTCTCTAATATTCCAAACAACTTTAGGAATAAAATTATCTGATTTTATATTTTCCAATTCTTTCAATCTAATTCCCTTCTTGCTACTCTGTTTAGATGCATCAGAATCTGCTAAAAGAAATATTCTATTACTAATTGCTAAAGCTTTTATATCTTCTAAAATAATTTCAACATCTTCTTTCTCAATTTTGTCTTCAAAAATATAATGATCAATATTTGATCCTGCATACTCAAAAAAAGCAAAATCGATATCTTCTTTAGGATAAGATTTTCCAATCCAATCATAGTATGATTTTAAAAATGCTTTTATATAATTACGATCTGAAATACCTTCAACCCAAATACTACAATTTGCCATAAATACTGACGAATTATTTACTCCTAAATTCCTAAGCAATTCGTTATCTCCTCTATTGACATTTTTTATTATAAATTGTTTCTCACCATGTGTATTTTTCTTTGCTGAAAAAGAATAAATAGAGACATTTTCTTTTTCAATAGTCAAATCTAAAAAATGATTAGAATGAGTTGTTATTATATAAGTCAGGTTTTTCTTTTTTAAATCATCATTTCTGGTTATTTGCTCTAAAAACAATCGTTGCATTCCAGGATGAAGGTTAAGTTCCGGTTCATCAATAAATATAAACGAGTCATTCTCTGACATAAAAATTTTATACATTAAAATTATTATAGCTTGTATTCCGTCTCCTAATCTAAATAAATCTCTAGTATTCTTTTCTCCCTCAATATGAACACTTATATTTTCTAAATTATTGTTTCCAGCTAAACTCTCATCTTTATTAAATTCAGCTACTATATCTACTTTTCTTTTGTCAAAAAAATATTTCCCAATAAAATCTTCAAACTTTTCAAAAGACTGTCTGATTTCTCTTCTAGAATTTCTTGTATTAAGAATTTCTTTATATAGATGAATTCCTGTAAAAACTTCAACATCAATTTTATCCAACTTATAATAATTATTTAGTGTCTCTAAAAAAACATCATTTTCAATTTTAGAATACTTATCTAGCTTTAAATCAAAATTAAATAAGGAATGTGCAGTCCTTAATGTTGGTATATAATATCTTTTTATACTTTTAAATTCTTTCAAAAAGAAATCATCAATTTCATTGAACTCGCTTAAATACTGATTTTTAATACCAAAATAACTCACATTTACGATCTTATCTTTATTTTCTTTTACAATTGATAAAAAATCGGTTAACACATCAAAGTCTAAAACTTTTAATATATTACGAGATAAAATTTTAACATTCTCCCTATCAGGATTTGACCCGTCAGAATAGTACGTGTTTTCTGACCTAAATTGATACGTATTTATATTGGAATCTATAATTTTATTGACTTCTTGTACTTCTTTATTATAAATGGGAATAAAAGTTTTAATTTTATTGATATCATCTACTCCTTGCAAATTTTGAAAGGACATAAAGCTTCTGATAAATCTACTCTTTCCACTATTATTAGCTCCAACAATTATATTTATATTATTGAATTTTGGAAAAAAAGAAATCCCTTCTACTTCTTCATTTAAAAAATAATCATTTAGTTCTGTATTTTCAGAAAAAATTAAATCGTAAAAATCTTTCATATAAATTAAATTAAACTTTTAAAAAACAAATCCAGCTCCTCACTCAATTTCTTTCCACTTCCTAATTTATTTGCATTATCTTGATTGAACTGTATTATCTCCATTAAAAAATCAGTAATCAAATTTTCTTTTGGATGCAAATACTTTTCATCATGGTTAGCTTTTATTTGCTGTAATTCAATTATTTTTTCTCGTATGCTTTGCGGTGCAATTAGTAATAAATCAGCAAAAGCAACTGGAGGAAAAGTATTCTTTTCTATAATCCATTTTCCGGCTAAAGCAGTACGTAAAGCGTAGAAATAACTTTTTAGTTTTACTTCTTCCATTTCGCATACTTCCATAAATTTTTTAGTTGTTCCCAAATAATGATGTAAAACTGCTATTGGCGAGAAACACTCTACGGCTAAGTCCTGCATTTGTTTTACAAAATCATCATTTGCATAATACACTATTGGCGAAAACAACCACTCAATCAAAGGTGCATTAGATTTTGCTAACAACCTTACGGATTTCCGTAAGTCCCAGCCAGAACCGTCAAGGTCTTCTTCGGTCATGAATTCTATTACATCTGGTTTTTCCCAAAGTGATAAATAATACTCGAGTTTGTGTTTGTATATAAAACGAATATCATAATCGCTATCTGGAGAAGCAAATCCCCAGGCACGACTTCCCGATTCTACAGCAAAGAGTATTTCTACGTCTTTTTCTAGTTCTATTTCTTTTAATTTTTGAAGTATTTTTTCTTTCATGATATTTTTGTTTTGCCACGAAGGCGCTAGGGCACTAAGTTTTTTTTTATTTTACCATTAAGACATTAAGAAAATTAAGCTTGTCTTTCATAAATATAGCTTGGCTTAATTCTCTTGGCAAAGCTTGAACTTAATTTTCTTAATATCTTAATGGTATTTTTTTTGCCACTATGGTGCTAAGTTTTTTTTTAATCTCGCAAAGGCGCAGAGTCGCTAAGTTTTTTCTATTAAGTTTTCTTTGCGTCTTAGCGCCTTTGTGGCAGTAAACTAACTAAACTGTTTCCATTTTTATTCTTCTAAAAAGTCTTCTAAGAATCCGATAAACTTTTTTCCATCAGCTGACCATCTCAGTCCTTGTCCGTTTTGTATTCTTATTTCGTAAACCAAACCGTGTTTATAATGAAAGAAAATATTCCACCACGTTTTATGATTTATAATGTAGTTAATAAGCTTTTCTACTTTTTCTTTTTTCTGGTTTACATTTCCTTTTATTTCTCCAAAAATACTATCTTTTTTTCTGCCGACATGTTTTTCCCAAGCTCTCGCTGCGATTGAAATTTCTTTATTGAAAGGCTTAAAACAGCTTTCCAAAAGGATTTCTTTTGCAGGCGGAATTCCCGTTTCATCACGTTTGCTGGCAGATGTTAAACGTTGTCCCAAAATAAGTAAAACGAATTCAAAAGGTGTTTTTTCGAAAGTCTGAATCAAACTTTTTTTTAATCCCTCTGAATTGTTTTCGAAATTTTCTAAAACGTCTTTAAAACAAGAAACAGCATCTTGCAATGAAACTATAATTTCATCTTTGAAATAAGGAAGTCTCAAAATTTCTATTTTCTGATTGTGAAAAACAATCAGGTTTTCTGAAAAAAGCTCCAGATTTTCATCTGTTAAAAACAAAGCATATTTTTCTTTCCATTCTTTATTTAAGTCCGGAATCACTGCTTTTATTTCATTAAAAAGAACATTCGATTTCATTTTATTCCAAACAGATTACATTTTCATTCACATTCATTTCCGACAAAATATATTTCATTAAATTAAAGTTAGCTGAAGCATTATCCAAAATCCAAGCATCAGAAGTTATGGCAATTTTATTACTTTCTGCAATGATTTTATCTGGATTATAAACTAATTCTACTTGCCAATCGTATTGATTTTCTAAAGCTATTTCTTCAATCATTTTTTTTAATCTTCCACTATTCGAAACCGGTTTATCGAAAAACCAATAGAATGTTTTAATCTTTTCTTTTTTGAAAAAAGCAGCAATCATTTCTATTGCCTGAGATGTTTGTATTACTTTCTTATAAGTTCCGTGCACACTCGACAAATCGCGAATAAAACCATCTTGTCCCTTAAAAACATAAGCGTTTGACAAAATGCTTTCTAATAAAATCAAAGCGTTAAAACCATCTATCGCAATTTCTTTTCCTTCTAAATCGAAACTTTGAATTTCTTTAGATTGTCGATTTTCAATCTGACTTTGAGAGGCACTCATTCCGCGAACGGCTTGTTGCTGACGAGAATTTAAACGATATCGGTTTCCGACCAAAGCTAATGTTGCTTTTTCGCCATAACCTCTACTTAGGAAATAATGCATATCTGTTACGGCTTCTTTTAGTTTCAACTGTATTTTCTCCGTTCCAAACAAAGTATCATCGCTAGCTTCTTTTCCTCTATTTTTAAGATTTGTCATGATTCTGATTTTTTTTTCATCCTAACAGGTTTGGAAAACGAGTTAGGAGAACAAAACTAAATAACAAAAAAACTTTTAGAATTTCGAGTCGTTTCTTCTGCAACCTTATCCAAACTAATTCCTTTAAACTGGGCAATTGTTCCCGCAACATAAGGCAGAAATGCCGGTTCGCATCTGCGTTCATGATATTTCTTCAAAAGGCTGTTCGGGACATTTTTAGGAAGCATAAACGGCGCATCGGTTTCAATCATCATTCGGTCGAGCGGTACGTACTGAATGACTTCTTTTAAATGGCTGAAACGTTTGGCATCTGAAATCGCTCCCGTAAAACCCAGATAAAATCCGTTATCGAGATAGGTTTTGGCTTCTTGCAACGTTCCCGTAAAACAATGTACAACGGCTTTTGGCAATTGCGGTAAATAGTCTTTGGTACTATTCATAAAAGAACTAAAAGCGCTTCTTTCATGCAAAAACAACGGTTTCTGAACTTCAATCGCCAATTCTAATTGGGCTTTATAACATTCTTCCTGTTTGTTTCTGGGCGAAAAGTCACGATCAAAATCGAGTCCGCATTCGCCAACCGAAACAACGTGTTTCAGTTCTAATAATTTCCTAAGTTTCGAAATACTCTGCGCGTCGAAACTCTTCGCATCATGCGGATGTATTCCCGCCGTAGCATACAACACGCCTGGGTATTGTCTCGCCATCTTGGCAGATTCTTCGCTATTTCGTACGCTTGTGCCTGTGAGTATCATTTGAGATACGTCGGCGTCGAGCGCGTCTTGTACAACATCGTCTATGTCGTTTTGGAATTGTTTATTTGTTAAATTAATTCCGATATCTATATATGTTTTCATTGTTTTTTGTTTTTTGCAACTAAGGCGCTAAGGCACCAAGATTTTTTTATTCTTTGGTCTGGTTGTTATTATTTTAAGTTGCTAAATTTTTCTTTTTAATCTCGCAAAGTCGCTGAGTCGCAAAGTTTTTTTTCGTAAAGTTTGTCATTTCGACCGAAGGGAGAAATCACACTAGAAACTCCGCACAGAATGTCGCCAATCTTTGTCGAATTCCGCGTGTGATTTCTCCCTTCGGTCGAAATGACATAAAATGCGGAAAAACCTTTGCCACTTTGTTACTTTGTCTCTTTGAACCTTTTTTTAAAAATCTCCGTAATAGACCTGAAAACAAGGCAGTTTCAAATCATTTCTCCAAGTATCTACAACTTGATTTCTATCGTCTAGAACAAATTCTATGAAGTATTTCTCTTTTATGAATTCGTTGTAGATTTCGGTTTTGATGATGGAATCTTTTCGGCTGTCTTTGGTTTTTCTCATGATCAAGTCATCGTATTCGATTTCGTGTTTTTCAAGGAAACGCAATGTTGGCTCTTTGTATCGGTCTTCTCTTCCGGAAACCAGCAATATTTGGTATCCCAGTTTTTTGTAATTCTTTAATACATTGGCCACCGGAGCATTGAGTTCGTCTTCGTCACATTTGCTTGCATCAAACGGATTTCTTCCGTTCATTAAAGCTAATGTTCCGTCAAGATCACAAATAATTGCTTTTGGTAAATCGGGATTCTGAGCACAGTATTCCAAGTTTTTTTCGACTTTCTTTATCGGGCTAAAATCAAATTTTTCTTTGGTTTTCTGCAATTGATTGTACATGTTTTCAATCACCTTTTTTGGTACTTTTCGGTCTCTTTTTTCATTTCTAATAAAAAGTTCTTCCAATGGCAAATCAAACACTTTAAATTCGATATTCGCCATTTCCGAAAAATTATCTATTGGCTGTTTGATATAATCGTACTTCACATTACAGGTATCCAAAACTACGTTCCAATTGTTTGAAAGCAGGGTTTGAATTTGTCCGTTAATAATTTTCGAAATCATACTTTCTGATGACTGATCCAAGGTTTCCTGAAATTGAGAAAACCTGATTTCATCACGGCTTATTCGCATCGTTTTGGCTTCGGTTCTTACTTTCCATTCTGCAAAAGTACTTTTCCCTGATGCCGGACAACCTATAAGTATCGTTAATGTGGGTATCTTTTTCATTTTATAATCTTGGATCTAATGTTTTTTCTATTTCTTCGTTGTTGATTCGTTTCAATAAAAGTAAACGCATCAAGTAATTTTCTTCTTCTAGATTTTTATACGGAATCTGAAGCATTTTTTGGTTGATTTCCCAGCCGTTTATAGACTGTTCCAACTTCTTTTTTACGTTTCTTTTTTCTAAATAATAGTCAAAATCCTGATGGAAATTCACTCCATAAATCATAGTCAGATAATTGTTGTTTCTGACTTTGAAACACGGCGGCAAACCTTTGATGTAATTCTGAACCGGTTTTATCATGATTCCTTCTTCGTTTGCTTGGGTCAGTTTTTCGAAAAAAGCATAAATTTCTTTTAGCTTTTCTTCTTTATTTAAAGCTGTAATCTCCAAATGCAAAAACGGGTCATCGTTAATCAATTCGCAAGTCAGATTGCTGTTTGGCATTATTTCCTCACCCGAAATTTTTACTTCTTTTAAAATCGTAAATGGTTTAAAATAGATTTTGCCTTCTGTACCAAAAGTATCAATTTGATTTTTGAATACATTTAATGATTCCTGCTGTTTATCTAAATCTGGAATTCTTACTGCCTGCAAAGCATCATACTGACGGATAATATGCATTTTGTGCTTGCTCGCAAACTCCTTTCTCGAAAGCTTTTTTTTATCTGAAATGTAAGCTGTAAAATCTGTATCGTTTTTGACACTGATTAATTTTTCAATCAATCCCGAATCTTTTAAATAAGAATTTTGCGTCTGTAAAGCTTCATAATAACCCGTAAATTCTTTTTCGATTAATCCTGCTCCCAAAACTTTCCATGGCAATAATTCTGATGCAATCAAAAGAGTCTCGAATTCAGGAAAATCAACAAGCATTTTGGCATGTAATACTCTAAGACTTTCGATTGCCTGCTCTACATTTATGTGGTCCATTTTAAAGCCGTTTCGGGAAACAAAATACGTTTCTTCGATATTTCTTTTCAGGTAAATGGTGCAATAAGAGCCCATGTATTTCTTTTGAACTACAAACTCGTTTACGCCTCTTTCTGTATAATAATGAATTGCTTCGACAATACTTTCTATTTCGTTTCTTTCTCTGCTTTTTGGAGCTGGCGAAATGGTTGGCGAAAAGTCGTTTATCTTATTCTTGCAAAACCACTCTATTCTGTTTCTTACTTTATAGTCTAACATTTTCTACTTTTTTTTGAATGATTACAGCACTTGTTGGGTAAACTCCTTTTACGCAATCTCCTACTCCATGAAATGTTTTTGGGTTTGGAAAAATTTCGTTTATAAGTGTTGCAAACTCGGCGTTTGATAATTCGAAATCATGGTCATCGTGTCTGAACTCTTCTGTCAATTCATAATTTACATTAAAATCCTTGTCTGGCGTTGTGACAAATAATTGGGTAAACTTTGTATTGTCTCTAATCCAAATTAGCAATTCTTTTGCGTCTTTAAGGGAATTATGTTCAATCACTTCGCTTAAAATAATCTGTCCTTCAAAACCTTTAAGTTCGTCCAGATTTTGGGTCCATATTAAATTATCTGTTCTGTCAGATTCCTGGATTTTATCGGCAATATGTTTAAAATCAACTTCATCGTATGCATAATAATCCGCTGTAAATCCTTTTTTGTTGAGCAATTTGTAATACTGTAATTCGCCACAGCCAAAATCTAAAACCGATTCATCAAGATTAATTTTACCACAAATAAATTCTTTTCTGGACTGATGTGTATCTGTAAATCCAAACTGAACTTGGTTATCAAAATAGGCTTCTAATTGTGGTTTAAATTTCTCAAACTGCACTGGAGAACGCATAATTCTTTTGATAAAAAGATAAAACACAAAATACGGAACACCAATAAGATTCGTAAACATCGTGATATGCTTTTGGATAAAATAATCATCAATAAAAGTGTACACCGCATATCTATTCGTAAAATGAGTAAATAATACTACCAGCGAAAACTTCTGCATTGCCTCTCTTACCGTAGCGGCTTCGATTTTTAATTCGAAATTGTTTCCTATTTTATGAACCAACGTAATTCCATCAATATATTTTGACAAAAGGTATTTTCCATTTTTATACCAATTTGAGTCTATAAAAAACGTCGGAACTTCAATGGTACATTTTTCTGTATCAATCGCATCATAGCTTTTCTCTAACCACGAAATCATTGTTTCGTCTAAAACTTTATTTTCTTTATACAGATGATTAAAAAATTCCGTCACCATATTCAATGCCAACAACGGACTGCAATAACTTTGAAAATCAATTTGATTTCCTTCTTCTGGCAGGTAACTGTTTTTGCCATCTAAAAAGACACAATGATATTCGTTTTCAGCGATTACGTTTCCAATTACAATTCCGTTTTTCAATTCCTTTAAATAAAGTCCCTGGTCAGTATTTGGGTTTTTATGAAGAATATCTAAAAAGTTTTTATTATCTGATTTAAGTTTAATAATCATGGCATTTTGTTTTGTTTGACAAATATAGTTTTGCCACTGCGCAGTTATTTTGCGCAGTTTAAAATTAATTTTTAAAAACGCACACAATGTGCAAATTTTTATATTGATATTCCAGAAAGTCCGTTTAATCAGACGCGGATTGAGACGGATTTTTTAAAATTTAAACAGAAAATCCGTTTAAATCTGCGTTTTTACGAAGTAAATCCGTTTTATCCGCGTCCAATTTTTAGTCTGTTTAGACAACAGTCATATTTTTTTATTCTTCTTCTCTATTAAAAGGTTTTTCAAACTTTGGACGAACCATTCTCCAGATGGTTTCTGAATAATCTCTCTCGTCCAGCATTCCAAATAAAACATTTGGATATTGACAGGTTAGGAAATAAAAAGCGGTTTCTTTTCGGGATTCTAAAACTTTGAAATCCAATTTACATTCTTCTTCAATAGCTTTAAATTCTTTTTCTAAATCGGCTTTTGTCTGTTTAACCCAACTGAAAAACTCATCAGGAACACGCTCTAAAATTTCCTCCAATGATTGGTTTGTTTTTAAATATTCCCAAATATTGACATTAGAAACCTGAGTAATAATTCGGTGTAAACGAAGGTATTCGTCAAATTTAATTTTTATTCGAAAATTGTTTTCGTACTTAATAATAAAACCTTCTTTATTGGCAAGCTCCATTTCTTTTAAAATCTGAATATCTTTGATTCCGTCAAATTTCTCCACCAAAGGAAATCCAATATCTTCCAAAGGAAATTCGTTTCCTGAGTGCGTATCAATGACAGCAAGCAAAACCAACTCTTCTGATGCGCCGTAATCTAAAACAATACGGTTTTCAGGGTAAATAATTTCAAACAAATAGGTTTTATTTTTATCCAAAAGCGACCATGAATCTTTGTATTTTCCATGAAGCATTTCATTAGCCTTATCGGATTGTTCACTCGAAAAAGAACCACGGCTTGCTATAAAAGGCTGGTCGTTTATCCAATATAAAATCCCTAATGAACCATCCATTTTGTCATACACCTCAAAAGAAGTTTCTGGCAGAATTTCATTTTCCATTTCACCTAAATTGAAAAACTTAGGAAAAGGTCTAGCCACAACATTCAAATCTTTATCTAAAATAAGACCACGACAAGCAATGGTAATTTCGTTCCAAACTCTCTCAAATTGTGCATTTTGAGTATAGTTATAAATATACAAATCCTGTTCAGGATGTTTGTTTACCCTTACATAGTTTGCCGAAATCATTTCTTTTAAAAGCGTTGTATTCATTAGTTCTTTTCTTTGAACAAAGATTCAAAAGTTACTGCGCAATTATTTTGCGTAGACAAAATCATTTTCGTCTTCATATTTATATTCAGACGTATTTCTCATATTTAAGCTTCTTATTTTCAGCAATTCAACGAAATGTAAAAGTCCTTTTTGTAAATCGTTCAAATTGACATTTTCTTCTCTAAAAAGATACTTTCGCAATTCAGGAAAACAATCTGCAATTTGATTTTTAGTATAAAGTTCTTTGTTGTCTTGAAGCGCCATGCATTGTCCTAACTGAAAAGCGATTGACTTTATAATGTCATGGTTATTTTTTCCTTTTCCGAAAGAAATATTTTTAGTTAAATCCAGATTTTGCAGAACATTCATTTTTTCAGATAGATTTCCTTTTAAAGCATCTTTTACCAAAACCCGATATTCGGTTTTACTTGCAAAAGATAAAATCATGCGGGTGCTTCTTAAAAATTTCAAATCTACATCACGTATCAGAAGTTTTGCAATTTGATTTTCTTGTTTTTGAGAATGGAAATCGTAGGTATAAAAAAGTGCATTATTCAATTCGTCTGTTGTTCCTTTGTAAACCTCAATCAAATGACCATTTTGGCTAACAGCAAGATTCGCATTGATTTCTTTTTCAGGAAAAAAGGATATGATTGACTGGCTTAACTGTTTTGATAAAGCCAGTTTTTCTAGTATCGTTTCGGGCATTTTTTCAATAAAGAAAACCAAATCGACGTCGAGCGAGTTTTCAGAACCGAATATTTGATAGATTGGTGGTTTCATTTTTTTCAAAGGGACAAAGTTGCAGAGTTTCATAGGTGCAAAGGTTTTATACTGCTACGCAGTTGTTTACTGCAGATTAATTTATTTCTAAGTTTTTCTCAATTTTTGTCATTTCGACGTGGGGAGAAATCACACTAGAAACTCTGCATAGAACGTCTCCAATCTTTGTCGAATTCCGTGTGTAATTTCTCCATTCGGTTGAAATGACAAACTGCATGGTTACTATAGCCTCAAAGATTTTTTTCACGCAGATTCAGCAGATTTTTAATAATCCTTTTAATCCTCATAATCTGTGGCAAAAAAAACTTTGCACCTCTGCGACTTTGCGAGATTTAAATTTACCAAACTTTGCGGAGACGCACTGCAGTGCGCCTCTACAAACCTTTGCAACTTAATCCACCAATAATTGCGTCACAACCGCTGGGTTCATTGCCCATTGAGCAGTATAAACCTCATCAGCAATTTCATTTTCGGAAATTGTTAAACCTTGAGCTTCCGCTTTTAGCTGTAATAAATTACCAATATTCAATTTGCTGTTTAGTTTTGCCAATAGTGCCTGAACTCCTTTGAAATCCAAACCTTGTACCACCTGACCTCCGAAAGTCATCTCTAACCAAACGATTTCTCTTTTGGCTACATCCAACACTCCAAAAACCAGACCTTTGGCAACATTCTGCGTTACACGAACCTGATGATCTACACACGACGGATCGTATGCTACACCCGTTTTCTCCGAAATTTTCATCGGATATTTACTGTTCATCCAACCTACAACCAAATTAGGCGTAATACTTCCGTTGCTGTACGCGTTGCAAGTAAAAGTTACAAATTTTGCTTTGGCTTTCGCCAATTCGTCGATGTTGATGTTGATATATTCGGCAGTTCCAATTTTATTCGGAATGCTTCGGATATCCCCACTATGCTGACAACCTGTAGTCGTCAATCGGCTGAAAGAACAAATATCTGAACGGTTTTCGTAGGCAATATGACAACTCAAATCCATATCTAAATGTTGCGCTGGCAAATCTTTACCCCACTGCAAAAACAATCGTACTTCGTTTCCTTCAATTGGGAAACGTGTTCCCATTAAAGCAACTGGCAAATCCTGAACTGTATCGCTTCGGTCTCCAATAGAAACCGGAATGTTAAACAATTGTGGATCGATATAGATCGTTTTGTTGGTATTTGCAACTGAAGCAAATCGTTTTTTCATAGCCAAAAGACATAATTTCTCGATTTGAATTTTCATCTCTTCCAACTGAAAATCTTCATATAATCCTAACAACTGATTTGCACCAATTCGTTTGTTTGTTCCACCCAAAGGTTTTACACTTCTCTGCATGTTTTTATCAAAATAATTTTGAGCATACATATTTAATGTAAACACCAATCGAGCCGGAACTTTATCGATGATTTCTTCAAAATGGGCAACAGTTTCTTCTGCTCCAAACCACAGCATGTTCGAAAATAACGAACGTGCAAATAATCCAGGACGCTGTTTCAATAAGGCAAATGTCTTATCGGCATCAAATTTCAATCTTGACGAGTTCACTTTGCTTTGCCAAACATCATACACTTGGTTGTAGAATACATCCATTAAAAAATTCAATTTCTCAAACCCTTTTCTTTTGCTGTATTCTGCCAAACGCAACGCTCGGATAAAACGAACCCACATTCCTCTTTTTGGATGCATCGTTTCGCACATTGCTTCCACATCCATATTCATATTGTTCAACCAGTTTGCCACCATTAAACATTCTTTTCGAGAATATTTTAGTTTCAAATCTTTTTGAGAAGCAATTTTAGCCTGCGCACTTGTATCTAACGAACTATGAAAATGCTGACCGTTTTTAGTCGCTCTTTTAATAATCGTTTTTGGTTCGATAATCTGCAACATTCCAGTATTTTTAAACCATAAATAACGTAAAATATCTGTTGGTGTTTTCAAAAATTGAGAAGCTAAATCTTCTTTACCGTTTTCAATCAAAAGATCAATCACTAGCATTAAAGTTTCCTTCATTGCAATTTCAGTTTTTGGCAAAGGCAAATATTTCATAGCCATTTTTAAACTATCTACCTGAGTAGCGTCTAAAGCGGTTTTAGATTGCAATAACGAGATATAGAAATCATTTAGGTCTTTTTCTGACCATAATTCAAGCATTTTCAATTTGCTTCCTTGTCCGATATTTTCCAGTTTACCGAATTCAAACGGAGTTCCACAGAACGGACAACCGTTGTATCTTTCTAATGGAAAAGTATTATCTGGAATAATATGTCCGCATTGTAAAGTGGTCCCGTTTTTGGTTTTAAAAACATTCCCGAAATACGTAATAATATGATCTACAACAGATTCTCCTGTTGGGATATTCCATTCTTTTACCAATGGTGTCCAGTTTTTATCAGTTCCTAAAATTGCTCTCAAAACTTCCAAAACCTCGATTTTATAAGTTGGGCTCACATTGTTTAAAGCGTGAAGCAATGATTCAGAAAAAGTAAATCCAAGTTTTGAAACATTGGCTAACAAAACTGATGTTGTTCCTGATAAATTTTTAACGTCGTTCGTAATCATTTCTGACGGAATGAAAATAGCATTTTGACGTAAACTGATTTTTAATAATTCTTTTGTTTTCATTTTTTAATTTTTTAAAAATTAGATAATCGTGTTTCTGGGTTCTACCTAAAAGAGTTTTGAAGTAAGAAACACTTGACCTTAATTTTGAGTGTAATGAATTAGCTGATACAAATTAAGAGTTTGGTGGGTTTCCCCAAGAAGTAAGCTAATTTTGACCCTCATTTTTTTTAATCAATGGTAATTTTAAAACTTTTATAACCAGCAACCCCCACTGAGGGAGTTAGGATTCGAACCTAAGAAGTAAGTTTTAATTGACCATTAATTGTGGAGCAGGTGGGATTCGAACCCACGACCTGGACGTTAAAAGCGTAAGAAGTAAATTTTGATTGACCTTAATTGATAATTTCAAAATTACCTGCTCTACCCTCTGAGCTACTGCCCCAATAATGATTTTAAAAATAAAAAGGTAATGGTGTAAGTGTGTACATTGGAAAGTGTTTTCGGAGTAACTCAAACTTGACCTTTTTATTCTTTTTTATTTCTATGAACGTTTGTTTTTATTTCTGAACAAAGATTTTAAAACTAATGCGCAGTTATTTTGCGTAGTAATGAAGTTTCTTTTTATTATGGTTTATCTAACCATTTTGTGAAGCAAATGGGATTCGAACCCACGACCCCTAGACCCCTGAAAGAAGTAAGTTTTAATTGACCCTTATTAGATAATTTCAAAACTATTACTCTAGTGCTCTATCCGCTGAGCTATTGCTTCCTATCATAATAGAATAAAAAGGTAATGGTGTAAGTGTGTACATTGGAAAGTGTTTTTCGGAGTAACTCAAACTTGACCTGTTTTATTCTTTTTCTATTTCTATGAACGTTTTTTTATTTCTTAACAAAGATTCCTAAACTAATGCGCAGTTATTTTGCGTAGTAAAATTTTGTTCATTTTTTAGAAATACTATTTGTTTTATTTCTTGAGCAAAGATTTCAAAACTACTACGCAATTATTTTGCGCAGTAAAAAAAGAATTTTAAATTTGAGTAAAAAACAAGATGAATTTAAAAGAAATTTATTCTGATTTGCTTTCGAATATTGGCTTTTCAGCAAATGAAATGCAGCAAAACTGGCTGGATTTAGAAAAGGCATATTCAACGAAATCAAGACATTATCATAATCTCACACATTTAAAAGAAATGATTACCAGTTTTGAAGTCTATCGAGACAAACTTGAAAACCCAAACGAAGTATTGTTTTCTATTTTCTATCATGATTTTGTGTATTCGGCATCCAAAAAAGACAACGAACTCAAAAGTGCTGAATTTGCTTTGTCGATTTTACCGGAAAATGTCAGTCTAAATAAACAATTAGTCTTTGATGCGATTTGTGCAACGCAACTTCACGCACACAATACAATTAAAGATATTAATTGGTTAATCGATTTTGACTTGAAAATCCTCGCTAAAGATTGGGAAGATTATAAAATCTATTTCGAACAAATTCGGAAAGAATACCGCATTTATCCTGATTTTCTATACAAACCCGGACGCGCGAAAGCTTTGAAACATTTTCTGGAAAACGAATATATTTTTCAAACGGATGAATTTAGGAGTTTGTATGAGGAAAAAGCTCGGGCTAATATTGAAAAAGAGATAAGTATTTTAGAAAGCAAAAAATAATCTCGCAAAGACGCGAAGTCGCAAAGTTTCTATTTAAAGTATTAATTAAACGCACAGTTTGTCATTTCGACGAAGGAGAAATCTTCGCGAGAAGCTCTACAAAGATTGGATTCTCGTTGCGGAGTTACTTGTGGAGATTTCTCCTTACGTCGAAATGACATAAAATGAGGGAAATCATTTTAATCCTTTAATCTGTGGCTAAAAATAAAAACTTTGTGACCTCGCGCCTTTGTGGCAAAACCAACAAAACCAATGTCACAAAACAAAAACGCCTTAATTCGATACAAGACAATCGACAAATGCCTGCAAAATAAATACCGACAATGGACACTCGAAGATTTAATCGAATGTTGCTCTGAAGCTTTATTTGAATACGAAGGCCGTCAAAACCCAATCAGCAAGCGAACCATTCAAATGGATATTCAGCTGATGCGAAGTGAAAAACTCGGCTATAATGCGCCAATTGTCGTCTATGATAAAAAGTATTATAAATATGAAGACGAAGATTTTACGATAACTGATATTCCGCTAACAGAAACCGATATGAATGTTTTGACAGAAACGGTTTCGATGCTGAAACAGTTTAAGGACTTCTCTCTATTTAATGATGTATCGGATATTCTACAGCGACTGGAAGATAAAATCTATTCAGAAAAGTCCAATACCAATCCTGTAATCTATCTCGATAAAAACGAGAAGCTAAAAGGACTGCATTATCTGGATGAAATATATCAGGCAATTATCAAAAAGATGGTTCTGGTGGTTACTTATAAATCATTCAAATCTAGAGAAGAAAGCAAATTCCATTTTCATCCTTTTATATTAAAGGAATTCAATAACCGCTGGTTTTTGATTGGCAAGAAAAAAGCATCACAGCCCATTACCAATTTAGCTTTGGACAGAATTATTTCTATTGATTACGATTTTAATCATCCTTATTTAGAAGAACATTTTGATGCCGAAGCCTATTATAAGGATATAATTGGCGTTACGGTTAATTCGGGTTTACAGCCCAGACGCATTGAATTATGGGTCGATGCTTCGAATGCGCCTTATGTGCTCACAAAACCTTTGCATACTTCACAGCGTTTAATTAAGGAAAATGAAGACGGAAGTGTCATTGTGCATTTATTCGTAATTCCGAATTATGAAATGGAACGTCTCCTATTAGGTTTCGGAAGCTGCCTTGAAATTTTGAGACCAGAAGGTCTGAGAAATCGTATGAAAAAGGTACTTAAAGAAGCGCTTTTACGTTACGAATCTGAAAACAAAACTGAATTAAATTCGTGATTTTTTACAGAATGCAGAATTAAAACCAATTTAAAAACCAAAAAGAAAATTTTACAGCATTAAAAATGTTAAAATCCAAAAAAAGAATAGTATATTTCAAATTAAAAAACCACAAACCCCTCTAAATCAGAGAAAATTTTAAACTAACCAAAAATTTATGATAAAATAATATGCGTGCATAGTATTTTTTGATTATATTTGAAATCGATATAGTTACCTATGAAAGACAAAACGATAGATTATATTTTGAGAGCAACATGGCAGGCCGTTTCAAGAATGTATAATGAAGAAGCGGCTAAGTACGATGCAACAATGGCGACAGGATTTGCTCTTTTAAGTATGGACAAGGAAGAAGGAACTCCATCAACAGCTCTTGGGCCAAGAATGGGAATGGAGGCCACTAGCTTGACAAGAACCTTAAAATCTATGGAAGAAAAAGGTTTAATTGTTCGCAAGAAAAATCCAAGCGACGGAAGAGGCGTTTTGATTTACCTGACCGAATTTGGAAAAGAAAAAAGAGATTTATCTAAAAATACAGTTCTAAAGTTTAATGAAAGCGTTAGAAAACATGTTTCAGAAGAAAAACTAAATCATTTTATCGAAGTTTCTGAAATCATTAATGAATTGATTCACGATAAAAACATATTTAATTCAACAGAAAACACAGAAAATAAATAGTCCTTAAAAGACATTTATTTTCTCCTACAAACAAATAATAACAATTATGAAATCGCCAACAATAAAGTTTTTTCCAATTAATAAAAAGGTGATAACATATTTGACTAATAGAAAATAAAATTAACAAATATGAAACGCACAATTAAAAAAGTTGCTGTAATTGGGTCCGGAATTATGGGTTCAGGTATAGCTTGTCATTTTGCTAACATTGGTGTTGAAGTTTTACTTCTTGACATCGTACCTCGCGAACTGACCGACGCTGAAGCTAAAAAAGGTTTAACTCTTGAAAGCAAAGCTGTTCGCAACAGAGTTGTAAATGAGCACTTAGCGAATTCATTAAAATCAAAACCATCTCCTATTTACAGCCAAAAATTCGCAAACCGAATCACTACTGGAAATACAACAGATGACATGGCAAAAATTGCTAATGTTGATTGGATTATCGAGGTTGTTGTAGAGCGTTTGGATATCAAAAAATTGGTTTTTGAACAAATCGAGAAATTCCGTAAACCGGGAACTTTGGTTACTTCTAACACTTCTGGTATTCCAATTCATTTTATGAGTGAAGGAAGAAGCGAAGATTTTCAACAACACTTCTGCGGAACACACTTTTTTAACCCTGCGCGTTACTTAAAATTATTTGAAATTATTCCTGGTCCAAAAACTTCAACTGAAGTATTGGATTTCTTAAACGAATACGGTTCTAAATTCTTAGGAAAAACTTCGGTTGTTGCTAAAGATACTCCAGCGTTTATTGGAAACAGAATTGGTATTTACGGAATCCAAAGTTTATTCCACTTAGTTAAAGAAATGGGATTAACGATTGAAGAAGTTGATAAATTGACTGGCCCGGTAATTGGTCGTCCAAAATCGGCTACTTTCCGTACGGTTGACGTTGTTGGTTTAGATACTTTGGTACACGTTGCCAATGGTATTTACGAAAACTGCCCGAACGACGAACAACATGAATTGTTTAAACTTCCTGATTTCATCAACAAAATGATGGAAAACAATTGGTTAGGAAGCAAAACTGGACAAGGTTTTTATAAAAAAGTAGATAAAGATATTCTTTCTTTAGATTTAAATACACTAGAATACCGCGCTGCGAAAAAAGCAAATTTTGCAACACTTGAACTAACAAAAACTATTGATAAACCAATCAATCGTTTTAAAGTTTTAGTAAAAGGAACAGACAAAGCGGGAGAATTCTACCGTAAGAGTTTCGCTGGAATGTTTGCTTATGTGTCAAACAGAATTCCTGAAATCTCAGACGAATTATACAAAATTGACGATGCCATGAAAGCTGGTTTTGGATGGGAAAATGGTCCATTCGAAATCTGGGATGCTATCGGCGTTGCAAAAGGAATTGAAATCATGAAAGCGGAAGGTTTAGAGCCTGCTGCATGGGTTACTGAAATGTTGGCTTCGGGAAGCGAAAGTTTCTATTCTGTAAAAGAAGGAGCAACATATTTCTATAACATTCCAACAAAATCACAAGTAAAAGTTCCTGGACAGGATTCATTCATTATCCTAAACAACATTCGCGAAAGCAAAAAAGTTTGGAGCAACAGTGGTGCAATCATTCAGGATTTAGGAGACGGAATTTTGAACTTAGAATTCCAATCTAAAATGAATACAATTGGTGGCGATGTACTTCAGGCCATCAATAAAGCAATCGACTTATCTGAAAAAGAATTTCAAGGTTTAGTTATTGGAAACCAAGCAGCGAATTTCTCTGTTGGTGCTAATATCGGAATGATTTTCATGATGGCAGTTGAGCAGGAATACGACGAATTGAACATGGCAATTAAATTGTTCCAAGATACAATGATGCGTGTTCGTTATTCTTCTATTCCAGTTGTAGTGGCGCCTCACGGAATGACTTTTGGAGGTGGATGCGAAATGAGCTTACACGCTGATAAAGTGGTTGCTGCTGCAGAAACCTATATGGGATTAGTTGAATTTGGTGTTGGTGTACTTCCTGGTGGAGGTGGATCTAAAGAAATGGCTTTGAGAGCTTCAGATTTATTCCGCAAAAACGACGTGGAATTGAACGTTCTTCAAGAGTATTTCTTGACTATCGCTATGGCTAAAGTTTCGACTTCTGGATATGAAGCTTTTGATACTGGACTTCTTCAACATGGAAAAGATGTTATCGTAGCAAACAAAGATTGTCAGATTGCTGAAGCTAAAAAACATGCTTTGTTAATGGCTGAAGCTGGTTATACACAACCTATCAGAAGAACAGATGTTAAAGTATTAGGAAAACAAGCTTTAGGTATGTTCTTAGTTGGAACAGATCAAATGGAAGCTGGAAAATACATTTCTGAGCACGATAAGAAAATCGCTAACAAACTGGCTTACGTAATGGCCGGAGGTGATTTATCTGAAGCGACTTTAGTATCTGAACAATATTTATTAGATATCGAACGTGAAGCTTTCTTGAGTTTATGTACAGAACGTAAGACGTTAGAAAGAATCCAGTACATGTTGACTAAAGGAAAACCTCTTAGAAACTAAAAGCCCCCTAACCCCCAAAGGGGGAACTGGCGGATTGTGTCAAAAAAATAATTTAAAATCCTATTTACCCCTAATAGGAATTCCCCCTTCGGGGGCTAGGGGGCTAATATGAAAACAGCATATATAGTAAAAGCATATAGAACAGCAGTTGGAAAAGCTCCAAAAGGTGTTTTTAGATTTAAAAGACCTGATGAATTAGCTGCAGAAACCATTCAGTTTATGATGGACGAGTTGCCTAATTTCGATAAAAAACGTATCGACGACGTTATGGTAGGAAATGCCATGCCGGAAGCGGAACAAGGTCTTAACGTTGGGCGTTTGATCTCTTTAATGGGATTAAAAGTGGAAGACGTTCCTGGTGTTACCGTAAACCGTTACTGCGCATCTGGATTAGAAACTATCGGAATGGCGACTGCTAAAATCCAATCAGGAATGGCAGATTGTATCATTGCTGGTGGTGCAGAAAGCATGAGTTTTATTCCGATGGGAGGTTACAAACCAACTCCAGATTATAAAGTTGCTGCCGCTGGTCACGAAGATTACTACTGGGGAATGGGATTAACTGCTGAAGCGGTGGCAAACCAATACAAAATCTCAAGAGAAGACCAAGATGAGTTTGCTTACAACTCTCACATGAAAGCGTTGAAAGCGCAGGCAGAAGGAAAATTCGACAAACAAATCGTTCCGATTACTGTTGAGCAGACTTTCATCAATGAAAATGGTAAAAAAGAAACAAAATCATACGTTGTAAACAAAGACGAAGGACCAAGAGCAGGAACTTCTAAAGAAGCTTTAGCAGGTTTAAGACCAGTTTTCGCTGCTGACGGAAGTGTAACTGCGGGTAACTCTTCTCAAATGAGCGACGGTGCAGCATTCGTTTTAATCATGAGTGAGGACATGGTTAAAGAATTAAACCTTGAGCCAATCGCCAGATTAGTAAACTTTGCTTCTTCTGGTGTTGAACCAAGAATTATGGGTATCGGACCTGTAAAAGCAATTCCGAAAGCTTTGAAACAAGCGGGATTAACATTAAACGATATTGAGTTAATCGAATTAAACGAGGCTTTTGCGTCACAAGCTTTAGCTGTAACTCGTGAGTTGAACATTAACCCAGAAATCGTAAACGTAAACGGTGGAGCAATTTCGTTAGGACACCCTCTAGGATGTACAGGAGCTAAACTTTCTGTTCAGTTATTTGATGAGATGAAACGCAGAGGTAACAAATACGGAATCGTTTCGATGTGTGTGGGAACTGGTCAAGGTTCTGCAGGGATTTACGAGGTATTATAAAAAGTATTATCTCCTATTTGTCATTTCGACGAAGGAGAAATCACACACAGGAATCGACAGAGATTGGCACATTAAGCGGCGGAGCTTCTAGTGCGATTTCTCCTTCGTCGAAATGACAAGATTGAGCATAAATAAAAAATAAAAAAAACATAATCATGGCAGATACAATCGAAAAAAACGTGACTCGTGGCGGTCAGTTTTTAGTTAAAGAAACAAAATGCGAGGACATCTTTACACCAGAAGATTTCTCTGAAGAGCAGTTAATGATGCGTGACTCTGTAAAAGAGTTCGTTGACAAAGAATTATGGGCGCACAAAGATCGTTTTGAGAAAAAAGATTACGCGTACACAGAATCATCTATGCGTAAAGCTGGTGAACTTGGACTTCTTGGAGTTGCTGTTCCAGAAGAATACGGCGGATTAGGAATGGGATTTGTTTCTACAATGTTGGTTTGTGACTACATTTCTGGAGCAACAGGTTCTTTCTCAACTGCTTTTGGTGCACACACAGGAATTGGTACTATGCCAATCACTCTTTACGGTACTGAAGAACAAAAGAAAAAATACGTTCCGAAATTGGCTTCTGGAGAATGGTTTGGAGCTTATTGCTTAACGGAACCAGGCGCAGGATCTGATGCGAACTCAGGAAAAACTAAAGCTGTTTTATCTGAAGACGGAAAATACTACTCTATCACAGGTCAAAAAATGTGGATTTCGAATGCAGGTTTCTGCAGCGTTTTCATAGTTTTTGCTCGTATTGGGGATGATAAAAATATTACAGGTTTCATCGTAGAAAACGATCCTTCGAATGGAATTTCTATGAATGAAGAAGAGCATAAATTAGGAATCCGTGCTTCCTCGACTCGTCAGGTTTTCTTCAACGAAACAAAAGTTCCGGTTGAAAACATGTTGTCTGAAAGAGGAAACGGTTTCAAAATCGCTATGAATGCTTTGAATGTTGGCCGTATTAAATTGGCTGCTGCTTGTTTAGATGCTCAAAGAAGAGTTACTTCTGGAGCTGTAAAATATGCTAACGAAAGAATTCAGTTTAATACTTCTATCTCATCTTTTGGAGCGATTCGCGCTAAATTAGCTGAAATGGCAACTAATGCTTATGCTGGAGAAAGTGCTTCTTACCGTGCTGCAAAAGACATCGAAGACAGAATCGCCGCTCGTGAAGCAGAAGGAACTTCTCACCAAGAAGCAGAATTAAAAGGTGTTGAAGAATATGCTATCGAGTGTTCAATCTTGAAAGTAGCAGTTTCTGAAGACGTTCAATCTTGTTCTGATGAAGGAATTCAGATTTTTGGTGGAATGGGATTCTCTGAAGATACTCCAATGGAAAGTGCTTGGAGAGATGCTCGTATCGCTCGTATTTACGAAGGAACAAACGAAATCAACAGAATGCTTTCTGTAGGTATGTTGATTAAAAAAGCAATGAAAGGACACGTTGATTTACTTGGACCAGCAATGAAAGTTCAAGAAGAATTAATGGGAATTCCATCTTTTGATACTCCAGATTTCTCTGAATTATTTGCAGAAGAAAAAGGAATCATCGCTAACTTGAAAAAAGTTTTCTTAATGGTTGCTGGAAGTGCTGTTCAAAAATATGGTCCAGAATTAGATGCTCACCAACAATTATTAATGGCAGCTTCAGATATCTTAATCGAAATCTACATGGCTGAAAGTACAATTTTGAGAACTGAAAAGTTAGCAAAAGCTCAAGGTGAAGATAAAGTTCAAGAGCAAATTGCAATGGCAAAATTATACTTGTACAAAGCTGTAGATATCGTAAACTTAAGAGGAAAAGAAGGAATCGCATCTTTCGCTGAAGGTGACGAACAACGTATGATGTTAATGGGACTTAAACGTTTCACTAAATATACTAACCTGCCAAATGTTGTGGCACTTAGAGAAAAAATTGCAGAAAAATTAGTAGCAGAAAATTCATACTGCTTCTAATATAAAATAGTTTTTAGCTTTTAATTTGTTTAAACCCGCGCAAGTCCGAAACTGTGCGGGTTTATTTTTGGAATATCATTTTCAAAAAAACTGTAGAAATTTAGCTGCAGTTATTAATTTGTATTTGCAATATTTTTGCATCAATTTGCAAAAAATTCGTTAAAATAATATTGTAGAACTCATATTATTGCCAAATATCGAATCTAATGTTTTAATTTTAGCATTCTAAAAACTTCAAAAAACAAAAAATGAAACAAATTAACCTATTTGTAATTTTATTTTTCAGCGTTTTAACTTCAAGTACATTTGCGCAGAAAAATAAAAAAATCGACATTATCGCTTATTATACAGGCGATGCTAACTTAATTGACCAATACGAGGTCAATAAATTGAATCAAATCATTTTCAGCTTTTGTCATTTAAAAGATGGAAAACTAAGCGTTGATTCTTCTAAAGATTCTGTTACGATAAAGAAACTTGTTTCTTTAAAAGCTAAAAATCCACAACTTAAAGTTGTACTTTCCCTTGGAGGCTGGGGCGGTTGCGAGCCTTGTTCTTCTGCCTTTTCTACAGCCGAAGGCAGATTAACTTTTGCTAAATCTGTTAAAGAAGTAAGTGATTATTTTAAAGTTGACGGTTTAGATTTAGATTGGGAATATCCTGCAATCGAAGGACTTCCTGGTCATTTATACCAAGCTGTTGACAAACCAAACTTTACAGAATTAGTTAAAATACTTCGTTCTACATTAGGGAAAAAATACGAGTTGAGTTTTGCTGCAGGAGGTTTCCAGAAATACCTTGATGAATCTATAGACTGGAAAGCGATAACGCCATTGGTTAACCGCATCAACATCATGAGTTACGATTTGGTTAATGGTTATTCTCAAGTTACGGGTCATCACACACCCTTGTACGGCACAAATCCAAATGAAGAATCTACAGACCGCGCTGTAACGTATTTATTAAAACAAGGAGTTCCAGCTGAAAAATTAGTTATTGGAGGCGCTTTTTATACTAGAACGTGGATTAATGTAGAAAACATCAATAACGGATTATATCAGGCTGGAAAACATGTTGAAGGCGTTAATTTTAAAGATTACGCCAAAACGTATACAGAAGCAAACGGATGGAAATATTTCTGGGATAAAAAAGCACAAGCGCCTTACTGGTACAATGCTAAAACCAAAACTTTTGCAACATCTGATGATATAAAATCAATAAAAGCAAAAACAGAATATGCAAAGTCAAAAAAACTGGGCGGTATTATGTTCTGGGAGCTTACCTTGGATAGTCCGAAAGACGGAATGGTAAATGCCATTTATGAAGTAAAAAACAAATAAATTGATTCAGATAAGTAACCTAAAAAAGTATTTTTTTAGGTTATTTTTTTTTGTAGTATTTTTGATACACCACCCAAAAATAAATCACTATGGTTTTTTATAATTTAAACAACAGTTTTATTCTTTATAGAAATGCCAAATTCACAAAAACAGCTTTAAGAGTTGTTTTTATACTTTTTTTCTCTTTCAAAATATCGATTTCTTATTCTCAAAATACCTCTTCAAAAAAGGTTTTAGATTCGACCAACAATAAAATAGAAAATCTATTAAAAAATAACGAAGAGAAAAGCAACGCCCTTTTTAAAGAGAACAAAATTAGCAGAGAACGTTCTTTATTGTTCGATGCTATCTCTAAAAATATTCAAATTGCAGACCTTACTTTAAAAACAGGAATTGACTATAAAGGTTTTACATCTGAACTCAACAATATTATCAAGCTAAAAAAAACCGCAATAGACGGTATAATCAAAAATAAAAATGATTTTCAAACGCTTAGAAACATTACTGTAACTTCAATAATGCTGAAAGAGCTGCAAACAAGATTAGACATTCAGCTTTCTAAAATCACAAAAAACAATCTTGAATTGAGTGAAATGCAAACTAAAATAGATTCTTTAACCATAAAGAAATCTCTTTTTATTCCACCAAAAGATTCTTTGCGAAAATCATTGTATTATGAACGATACTCGCAAATGAATGCTGATGTCATGTCTTTAAACAAAAGGTTCAAAAATGCATTGGACAGTATTACCAAATTACAAATCACCGCAAACAATTTTAAATACAATCTTCAAAACGATATTATTGAAACCGAAAATATAAGAAAAGACGAATTTAAAAACTTGTTCGATTCGGATGGTAAAATTTTTGAAAGAGGAGCTAATAAAATGGGGTTTGAAGAAACTTTTATTTATTCCCTTACCAAAGAACTGATTATTCTAGTCTTTTTTATCAGCAATCATTTTAATACCATCATTTTAATGTTGCTGCTGGCTACGGCTTTAGTTATTTATCTTTTATTTCTTAAAAACAAATACAAAAAAGAAGGAATCTATCATCAAATAGAGTTTTCAAAACAAATATTCAAACACCCCATTGCCTGTGCGATTTTAATCTCTTTTACTTTATTTAATTTTTTCTTTATTTATCCTCCATTTGCCTTTACAGCTTTAATTTGGCTTATTTCGATAATTGCATTAACAATCGTAAACAAAGAATACTTTACTTCAAAAGATAAATTTATCTGGAAGATTTATGTTTTAATCATCCTTTTAACTTTATACGATAACAACATCTTGATACACTCTGTAAAAGAAGTTTATTTAATCTTGTTTTTAGCCTTAGCAACTATTGCGTTTAGTGCTTATAATCTATTAAAAAACAAACAAATAACCGGATCACTGTTCAAATACAGTCTTTACATTGTAATCGCATTTGAGGTAATTTCCGTTTTCTTTATTTTAATAGACAAAAATTATAATTTAGGAAAACTCCTTATGGTAAATGGCGTAATAACGATTTTAATGTATTATCTATTTACAAACACTTATCGTTTAGTTGTGGACATTATCAATTATTCTAATTTCTTAAGAGAAACTAATGAAGAAAAACAGCTTGAAATAAACGAATTAGAAAAAGTTAATTTTAATAATAATACAAATATATTGTTCCTTATCGGCTGGCTGATTTCTATTGGAAAGAACTCGTACTTTTTTCATGCCATCTTAGATCCAATTATTGACTACTTTAACAAACAGCGAACTATTGGAGACATCAATTATTCGTATCAAAGTATTCTGGTTTTCTTTTTCATAATCACAACATCTATCCTAATTGCTAAGATTGTTTCTTTTTTAACAAGCGGTTCAACTCGAAGCTCGTCTGGAAATAAAGACAATAAATTCGGAAGCTGGCTGTTATTGATTCAAATTGCCATTTTCAGCATCGGAATTAGTCTTGCCTTTATTTCATCTGGAATTCCAGTTGACCGTTTAACCATTATAATTAGTGCACTCGGTGTCGGAATTGGATTTGGTCTTCAGACTTTAGTAAACAATCTCGTCAGCGGACTTATTATTGCTTTTGAGAAACCTGTCAATATAAATGACACCATTGACATTGGAGGTCAAACTGTAAAAATGAAATCTATTGGGATTCGAAGCAGTGTTGTGGCTACTTTTGATGGTGCTGATGTTATTATACCTAACGGAGATTTATTAAGCCAGCATTTAACCAACTGGACCTTGTCTAATAATAAAAAACGAACTGATATTGCAATTGGAGTTGCTTATGGAACTAATTTACAAGATGCTAAAGACTTAGTAAACGAAATACTAAAAAATCATGCTTTAGTATTACAAAATCCAGCACCTATTATTTGGGTTACACAATTTGGAGCAAGTTCAATTGACATTGTAATTAAATTTTGGGTAAATCACATCAATTTTGCTAATGATGTAAAAAGTGACTTAATTATTACTATTGATAAAGTTTTTAGGGAAAACAACATCGAAATTCCTTTTCCGCAACAAGATATTCATCTAAAACAAATTGATAAGTAATCTGAAAAAGAAACAAAAAACGACAGCTGTCGGATAGATAACTGTCGTTTCTTTTTATACTGAATAAAAAAATCTATTGCACTTTTGATTTGTCTAATTCTCCGATAAACGGAATCGCTTCTAAAATTTCGCTTCGAATAATGGTCTGTAGATAAACTTCAAGCTGAATAAATTTTGCCGCATTTATAGCACCAATTGCCTTTTTGGCCTGATTATAAGTCTTAGCGTAAAGTTTCTCATATGCAATATGATTTTTGAGAGTTCCTTTTGCTAATTCGTCAGCTTTGGCATCAGTAAGCGTTTCATAATTAGCCGCATAATCATTAATTAATTGAAATTTAATCTGTCCTAGAGCTTTTCTTTCTGTTTCATAATTATCATAAACTTTAGTAAAAGTCGCTGACTGTGCATCAGATAAATTCATGTATTGTTTTACGAGTTCACTTTTAGTTTTACCATAAACGCTCTGAACCACTTCTACATCTTCTTTAAAAGAAGACTGCGCATAAGATGAAAATGTGGCTACCGCCAAAATAAGAATAAGACTTAGTTTTTTCATAGTGCAAGAATTTGTTTGTTCATAAATATACAATATCAAATATACTGATTTACAATAAATCAATATCATAAAAACTAAGAAAATAAACACAAATCCATAGAACGCATTTTAGATTAAACAATTGTTTTTCAATTATTTGACTCAGTTTTCGGAGCACTTATTTCGCCATCGTAAGAAATAGAGGCGCGATTGTTACTAATAACAGTTAATGAAGCTCTTCCATTAGTAAAAATTGAAAATGTGAGATTATAAACATCATTTGTGCCTTTTACTACCGCTTTAAGATTCCAACCGTTTTTTCTCTCGTTAACTTTTAATTCCTCGGGTTTTCCCTCAAACTTGATTCCTCCTTCATTTCCATAGCCTACATTAAATCCTCGTCCAAAAAAAGGTAAATCACAAATGGTTTTCTCAGTATTAAACTTTAAAAAATAAGTATTATAATCCAACTGTATAAGTCTGCCTCCCTGCGGTGTTAGTTGTTGTGCTTCAAAAACAAAACTCTTTGAATCTATTAAACTCTTTATTTTTTGTTTTTGCTGTTGCTCTCGTTCCGCTTTCAGTTCTTTTTTAGATTTTTCCTGAGCATTTGTCACATTATTCACAATCAATAATAAAAATAAAATAATCGCAATTTTCCTTTTCATAATCATAGTTGTTTTGAGTTCATTTTTTATTTTTTTGCAAAGCGCATTGTTGCAATATCTCCTGAAATAAGATTCAAAGTTTTTCCGTCATCAGTTATATCGTAAGAAGTTACTTTTTGCAACGTACTCATATAAACCTGCTCCCCCTGTCCGTCCAGACACATCATTTTGGTCATTGCCATTGGCTGAGTAAAATCAATTTTATTTCCTTCTACAACAAGTTTTCCTGTATAAGAATTACAACTGCTGTTTCCCGAAACTCTGTTTTCTTTCAAATCAAAGCTTATAGTTGGTTTCTTATTTGGATATAATCCTTCAAAAGCTATTCTAGGTCCTGTTATATAATTCAGTTCCCAATTCCCTTCAAGTTTAGAAACTGCATCGCCATTTTTGTTTTTTGCACAATTGCATGAAAATAAAACTGTAGAAAGGAAAACTAGAGTTAAAACATTTTTAATCATATCATTAAAAAATTGATTATAAATAAATTACGAATTTTTTTTTTTTTAACCATCACACTTAACCACATCTAATTTAAGGATTATTTTCTGTTTTTTTGAGCTCTATCCGACTTAATTTTCTGCATCTAGTTTGACTTTTTTTTAACTTTTAGAGTTAATTAATTCCGTTATTTTATGTTAAATTTACTTAATCTTTAATTTAAAGCCTTTATATATGAAAAAAATAATCGTCTCATTCGCTATACTTACAGCCTTAATTATTGGCTGTAAGACCAGTACAAAATCAAACGATGCCAAAGTATTAACTGTAGCATTAGAGCCAAAAAGCAACAGTACAGTTGGTGGCACTGCAGTTTTTACCGAAAAAAATGGCAAAGTAACTTTTACGGCAAAAATAACTGGGTTAGAACCTGGAGTTCATGCCATCCATATTCATGAAAAAGCCGATTGTAGCGCTGCCGATGGAAGTTCTGCGGGAGGACACTGGAATCCAACTTTTAAAAAGCACGGAAAATGGGGTTCTGCAGAGTATCACAAAGGTGACATCGGAAACTTTACAGCAGATGCAAAAGGAAACGGAACTATTACTCTTACTACAGATGAATGGTGTGTAGGATGTGGAGATGCCAGCAAAGATGTATTAGGAAAAGGCTTAATTGTACATTCTGGAACAGATGACTTTACTACGCAACCTACAGGAAATGCAGGAGGCAGAGTTGCTTGTGCAGGATTAATTAAGTAGAAATATTTGACTAAAAAAAAACATAACCACTATTTTTAACAAAAAGTAGTGGTTATTTCATTTAAAATTAATTCAGAAACAAGAAAAAGATATAGCTTTGCATCAGCAAAATTAAGTCAATGATTAATCCATCAGCACACGGCTGGATCGATAAATTCTTTAGTGAACAGAAGTTTTCAGAAGCCATTCCTTTTGAGACTCCAGATTTCTTTTACTATAAAGTAAGAGAAACAGGCTTTATTTACGGACACATCATTGCAATTGATTCTCAGGTTCCTATTCCGATAAAAGGCTGGTTTAAAACCGAAATTTCCAAAGTTGCCCTTTTAAATACGCTGTATCATGTATTTTGTCTGGAAAAAAGAAATTCTGAGCCTAATAATTTTATTTCTGAAGTTTTAAAATTTTACAAAGAAATGAGTCCAGAGGGATTTAATTTATTTAAAATTTTATTACCAAAAGATACTCCTTCCTTATCCTTAGAAAATATCATTGACGAAAGAGTTCAGACCAATGACAGCATCATCAGTAAAAACTTTTCGCATCTGGTAACTAATGCACTTTTATTTATTGATGTTCTGGCATTTCGAAAATATCTTGAATTAGGAGAAATTCCAGAAAAATACTTAAAAAGAATAGAGGAAACCGTGCTTGGAATTGTGGGATTGGCATTAAAAACTAAAACTGTTAAATCACAGCATGACGATTTACTGATCAAACTTTTTGAAGCTTCAATACGTTATTCGAAATTCTCCAAAGTTACTGTTGAGACTCTCGAAACACTACAGCTTGATTATTTTCAGAACAAACTGGAGCAATATTACTTAATCGATATGGCCGGAATGGCTTTATGGAGCGATGGTGTTGTAGAAAACGAAGAATCGTATTTCTTATATTCCTTAGGGTCAACAATGGGAGTTTCAGATGATTTTGTTACTAAAAGCATCGAGACAACGAATAATTTTATTACGACTCACAAGCAGAAAATTCCATATTTTAACTATTCAAACCCTGTAAAGCATTTTTACGACCAGATGACGCACAGCGTTATGAAATTAATCGTAAGAAACAAAAACAGACTGATTAAGGAAATCGTTCAGAGTAAAGAATTAATGGTTTTATTGGCCCACTCCACTACTCGTGATTTGGATCCTAAAGAGAAAAAGAAAGTAAAAAAACAGCTTTTGGATATTTGCAAAACCATTCCGTCGCTCACTATATTTTTACTTCCAGGCGGAAGTTTATTACTACCGATATTAATCAAGTTTATCCCGACGATGTTGCCTTCTGCATTTAACGAAAACTTAGACGAAAACGAATAAAAAAAATCGCCCTTTCAAGAGGGCGATTTTTTTATCTATATATTAAAGATCCAATTGATAAACTGAATCCAATTCTTCGTTAGAACTAATGGTTACATTCAAATCGGTTACAAAACCAGAATTTAATCCGTAAACCCATCCATGCAGCATTAAATCTTGGCCATTCTTCCAAGCTCCCTGCACAATCGAAGTTTTTGCTAAGTTATAAACTTGCTCTTTCGCATTAATTTCTACAAAAGCATTAAAACGTTCTGTTTCGTCTTCAATCGAATTTAGATATTTATCATGCAAACGGTATTCATCTTTAATATGACGCAACCAGTTATCAATAATTCCAACAGACTGATTTCCCATTGCCGCTTTTACACCACCGCAACCATAATGTCCGCAAACAATAATGTGTTTTATTTTCAAAACATTTACTGCATAATCCAGTACACTTAGCATGTTCATATCAGAGTGAACCACCATATTAGCAATGTTTCTGTGTACAAAAACTTCTCCAGGCTTTGCTCCAACAATTTCGTTTGCAGGAACGCGACTGTCCGAACATCCAATCCATAATAATGGTGGCTGTTGTCCTTTTGCCAAATCAGCAAAATAATTAGGATCTTTTGCTAATGAAGTTTCAACCCACTTTTTATTATTCTCTAGTAACTGCTCATAAAATTTTCTCATTTCTTTTATTTTTTTTAAAGTATCCTGCTATTTGGTTTCTCAAAAAGAGAACTTTTGTAAAGTTATCTAATTTTGATATTTATCTAAATGCAAAAACAACTATTTAATTACTCTTTTTATTTAAATCCTTCTTTTACAACTTCTTTCTGCACCATTGTTCTTTTGGCAACATCGTAATAATGCTCAATCGTAACATGATTGTTTAGATCGGGGGAATTTTCAAGTTCATAGGCTTTCTTAAAACCTTTCAGTTTTACTTTTATATTTTCGTCTACAGCACGGGTCTCTTTAAACTCGCGAATCAAATCCAGGACATCATGAGCAATATACTCTGTATCTTCGGCATTGATGACAACGCGCGAATTTTCAGGAATATCATTTAAGGTCGTTTTAATGGCTGCTTTGTTTAAAAACGAAACTTCCTGTGCAAGATCAATATGAATTACATCGCCGTCCTCATATTCTTCTTTATTAAGGCTATAAGCTCGTTTTAAGTTTCCTCTAAGAACAAAAATTATACTGATGATGATTCCCAATGCAACCCCTTTCAGTAAATCTGTCGTAACTACTGCCACTAAAGTCGCAATAAAAGGAGCAAACTGATACTTTCCTTTTTCCCAGAAATGTTTAAACGTAGCTGGCTTAGCTAATTTGTATCCAACTAAAATTAAAACCGTTGCCAAAGTTGCAAGTGGTATTCTATTTAAAACTACTGGTATAGATAATACACTGATTAATAGCAAAAAGCCATGTATTATTGTCGACATTTTAGACTTCGCACCCGCATTATTATTGGCAGACGAACGCACAACTACAGATGTCATAGGAAGACCTCCTAAAAGAGAACTCACAATATTACCAAATCCTTGTGCTTTAAGCTCAACGTTTGTATTGGTATAACGTTTTTGAACATCCATTCTATCTGAAGCTTCAATACATAACAAAGTCTCAATAGAAGCTACAATAGCTATTGTGATTCCAACAACCCAAACTTTTGGATTTGCTACCGCTGTAAAATCAGGCATTATTATAATTGACTTGAAATCATCAAACGACTTCGGAACTGGAAGCGAAACCAAATGTTGTTTTGCAATTGCTAACGAACTGCCAGAAGACAAGAAAATTTCGTTTAGAACCACACCAGCAATAACCGCCACAAGTGCACCAGGAACTAATTTTAGCCTTTTTAAAAAAGGAACTTTTTCCCATGAAAGCAGTATTACTAATGAAACTGCCGAAACTGCAACAGCTCCTAAATGAATATGATTTAAAACGTCAAATAGAAATGAAAACGAATTGCTTCCGTCGCTCTGAATAAAAGCCTGATCACCTTCAAAATCGGCATCGTAACCAAATGCATGCGGAAGTTGTTTTAAGATGATAATAACACCAATACCCGCTAACATTCCTTCGATTACATTAGTTGGAAAATAATTTGAAATACTTCCGGCTTTTAAAAATCCTAAGGCTAATTGAATTACTCCAGCAATAAATACAGACATTAAAAACACATCGAAAGCTCCCAGATCAGTAATTGCAGTCAAAATAATAGCTGTTAGTCCAGCCGCTGGGCCTGAAACACTTATGTGCGACTGGCTTAAATATCCAACAACAATACCACCTACTACACCAGCGATAATTCCGGAAAACAAAGGGGCTCCAGAAGCCATTGCAATACCTAAACACAACGGAAGAGCCACCAAGAAAACCACTAAACCTGAAGCAAAATCAGATTTAAGGTTGGCAAAAAGATTGATTTTTTTTGTCATAATACAATACTAAAAAATTATTCATTAAAGATTTGCCACATTTATGCAATGCGGTTAGGGGTCAAATAATCGGAAGTATTATACTAAATTGGGAGGTGGAGCAAATATGCTCGGAGAAATATTGTCTAGTTTTACAATATTTTCAGAAATGATGGTTTTTTTCTCGATATAAACCGGAATTAAAACGTCATGTTCTAGAATTGAAGGATGCATTACATTTTTAAGTTCTTTATGAACTTCTTCTTCAGCAATACTAAAAGATACAGCCGCACTATTGCTTTTCTTTAACGCCTGAACAATAGTCGGGGTCGATAAGAAGGCAATAAATATGAATAATAATATGCGTGCAAGTATTTTCATCAAGACAAAAATAACGTTAAACAAATAAAATCAAAGAGATTTTTATAGAAATTTAACAATAATAAAAAAGCAGAATGCAATTTTCATTCCATTCTGCTATTAAATATTTAATTTACAAACTCTTAAAGCGTTTCTTCCAACCATGCATTCATCATCCAGATTGTTTTTTCCTGCTCTGCAATAAAATCACTCATCATAGAATTGGTTCCTTCATCGTTGATTTCGCCTGATTTGTTTAATATTCCTCTCTCAATTTTCAGAAGATCAGACAATGAATTTACAATTAATTGCACGGCTTTTTCATCGTTAGAAATATTCTTCCCAACTGTTAATTTATTATTCTTCACATAATCCTCAAAAGTATGCAACGGCGTTCCTCCAATTGTCAAAACTCTTTCGGCTATCAAATCAATTTTTAGCTGTGCATCTGTGTATAATTCTTCAAATTTAACATGTAAATCAAAAAAACGCTTACCGCGGATGTTCCAATGAATACCTCGCAAATTCTGATAGTAAACCTGGAAATTTGATAATAATATATTTAATTCCTGAACCAGCAACTCTGACTCTTTTACTGGTAATCCTAAAATATTTGTCTTCATAATATCATTTTTTATTTCTAATTTACTACAAATTTAAAGCATCTCCTATAGTTTATATATAATAAAAAATTATATTTACTTATTTTTGCATCAAAAATTACTATCAAAATGACTATAACTCAATTGCAATATGTACTAGCTGTTGCCGAACATAAAAACTTCACACTTGCAGCCGAAAAATGTTTTGTTACACAGCCTACTTTAAGTATGCAAATTCAGAAAATCGAAGAAGAATTAAATATTTTGATTTTCGATCGAAGCAAAAAACCTATTCAACTAACCGATATTGGCCAAAAAATCGTCAATCAGGCTAAAAATATTGTAAATGAAGCAGATCGAATTAAGGATATCGTAGAACAGCAAAAAGGTTTTATTGGTGGCGAATTTCGATTGGGAATAATTCCGACCATCATGCCTACTCTTCTGCCAATGTTTTTGAATAATTTCATCAAAAAATATCCTAAAGTCAAACTTTTGATCGAAGAATTAAATACAGAAGAAATCATTACCAAGCTAAAAAACGGACATCTTGATGCTGCAATTGCCGCAACACCGCTTGAAGATGAAAAAATCAAAGAAATAGTTTTATACTTTGAACCATTTGTAGCTTATATTCCAGAAAGCCACAGCAGTTTTCAGAAAGAAGAAATTGAGGTTTCTGATTTGAATTTGAATGAAATACTGCTTTTACAGGATGGTCATTGTTTTAGAGACGGAATTTTGAATTTATGCAAAAACGGCTCTGATATCGACCAGAATAATTTCCAGATTCAAAGCGGAAGCTTTGAAACTTTGATAAAATTAGCCGACGAAGGCTTGGGCACTACATTACTTCCGTATCTGCATACCTTAGACTTAAAAGATTCAGATAAACTGAAACTACGAAACTTTAAAGAACCAAAACCAGCCCGAGAGGTAAGTTTGATTTACCCAAAGAGCGAATTAAAAATGCAAATCATTGATGCCATCAGATCTACAATTGCCGGTGTTGTAAAAGGAGCAATTGTTTTTCAGAATGTACAGATCATTAGTCCGCTACAAAAGAAAGCGCAATAAAAAAGGAGCCGATGAGGCTCCTTTCTTTTATACTTTAATTAGCTGTAGACTTGGTTTTAATTCTGGTTTTCCGACTACAAAACTTAGTAACCATTCTTGCAATTGTTCCATTTCGTATGGTAACAGTGTTTTGATAGCTTTTTCTAACTCTTTGCAGAAAAGTACCGGATCGAAACTAACTCTTTCAAGTATTGATTTCGTGTAATCAAACATCATTTTTGACATAATAAAATAAGATTTTTGGGGTTATCTATATTTTTAAACTCGCACCAAATTTAAACAAATAACCCATATAAAATCCTATTTTAACTATTTTTTTTAAAAACTTTAGCAACGAAACCGTTTTCTTAAAATATATAAATCAATATAGAACAATTCTAAATAACTCATTTAAACCTTTTTAACAGCCCTGAACATTTCTCGTTTTCCTGGAGGCCCTGCCAATTTTTCTACTGTAAAACCGACTTCGGTCATACTTCTTTTAACAACTCCTCTAGCTGCATAAGTAACTAAAACGCCACCAGGCTTTAGACTATTGTACATTTTCTGAAAAATTAACGTACTCCAAAGTTCCGGCTGGACACGATATCCAAAGGCATCAAAGTAAATCAAATCAAAAATCTCATGATCGTCAATTTCGTGAAAAAATTGTTTTCTTTTAGTTAACGAAAAATCAGAAGTTACAGTATTCTTTACATTCCAATCATATTGATGCATTTTTTCAAAAATCGACCTGTACTCCTCCGCTCCCAATTCTTGAACATAATTCATTCCTACAACTTCTTCTGGAGCAACAGGAAACGCCTCTACTCCAACATAATCAACATGTTGCTTTTTTTTAATCGATTCCAAAAAAGTAATAAAAGCATTCAACCCCGTTCCAAAACCAATTTCTAAAATACTTACTGGTTTATCTTCAAACAAATCAAGACCGTTTTTTATAAATACGTGCTTTGCTTCTTGAATGGCGCCATGTTTAGAATGATAAAACTCATCCCAATCTTTCAAAAATATAGTAGTAGACCCATCGAGGGTCTTAATGATTTCTCTTTTCATTGTTTTTAGAAATTTACAACTCGCCACAAAGGCATTTTGAGCTATTTATCAGTCAAATTTAATCAAAACAAATGCGTAAAGCCCTAAAAATGTGCTTTTTTTTCATAAATTCTTTATAAAATACAAGCAAATATTTGAGTTTATTATAAGATAAATAAATCTCAATTAAAGCCCGTAATTAATGCACTTTTACTAAGCAAATTATATATTTTTATTTAATTTTGCATTCAATAAAATCTATTTAACATTAAATCATCACTTTATATTTTTATCCAGTGATGAAAATTTTATAAAAACCTTACATAATTATGAGTACGACTCAAACCAGCAAAATTGAAATCATCAAATCGGCTACTACAAAAATAAATGAGGTAGACTTTGATAACCTGAGCTTTGGTGCTGTTTTTACAGACCATTTATTTGAATGTGATTTTAAAGACGGGCAATGGCAGAATCCGGTCATTAAGCCTTATGCTCCCATTTTGATGGATCCTTCTTCAAAAGTCTTCCACTACGGACAGGCAATTTTTGAAGGAATGAAAGCTTACAAAGATGACAATAATGATGTTTGGTTGTTTAGACCTGATGAAAACTACAAAAGATTCAACAATTCTGCAGTAAGAATGGCAATGCCAGAAGTTCCAGAATCTGTATTTATGGATGGTTTGAATGAATTATTAAAACTAGACAAAGACTGGATCCAGAGAGGAAACGGAGCTAGTATGTACATTCGTCCTTTTATGATTGCTACAGGCCCTGGAGTTATTGCAAATCCGTCTGATGAATATAAATTCATGATATTACTTTCTCCTGCAAAAGCATATTATGGAGGCGAAGTAAAAGTAATCATTGCAGAACATTACAGCCGTGCCGCTAATGGCGGTATTGGAGCTGCAAAGGCTGCCGGAAATTACGCCGCACAGTTTTATCCAACAAACCTTGCCAATAAAGATGGTTTCCAACAAGTAATCTGGACAGATGATGCTACGCATACCAAACTTGAAGAAGCTGGAACAATGAACGTATTCTTTAGAATCAATGATACTTTATTGACTGCTCCAACCAGTGAAAGAATTTTGGATGGTATTACCAGAAAAAGTTTGATTGAGATGGCTAAAAAAGAGGGCTTAAATGTAGAAGTTCGCCCTGTTATTGTATCTGAATTGGTTGAAGCTGCAAAAAACGGATCTCTAAAAGAAATTTTTGGAGCAGGAACAGCTGCTGTTATCAGCGTAATCAAAGGTTTTTCATATAAAGAAGAATATTATGAAATGACTCCAATTGAAAATTCATACGCTTCATTCTTAAAAGAGAAATTAACAAGCTTACAGAACAAATTATCTGAAGATACTTTTGGATGGACAGTTAAAGTTCAGTAATCAAAAAAAATAGCAATAAAAAAACCCGATAAATTCATATTTATCGGGTTTTGTATTTTAGAAAAGTTTAGAAAAATCAGGCTTAAAATAATTTGGACCTTTCATTACTTTACCGTCTTCACGGTAAATAGGTTGGCCGTCTTCGCCTAATTTACTCATATTGCTACGCTGAATTTCGTCAAATACCGCCTCAATCTTATCCTGAAGTCCGTGTTCGATAATTGTTCCGCATAAAATATACATCATATCTCCCAGAGCATCTGCAATCTCTACCAAATCATCGTTTTGCACAGCCTCAAGATATTCTTCATTTTCTTCTTTCATTAAATTATAACGAAGCAACTTTTTTTCTGCGCTTAAGTTTGTTGTTGGAGTCGTACTGTGCCCAATTCTAAAAGCAGTATGGAATTCGGTAACAGCATCGAGTTGTTTTTTCATATTCTTTTGTTTTTTGAATTTCTAAAAGTACGCATTTTACTCAATTCAATAAAAACTAATAAGCGTTTTATTTCATAAGTACCGCATTAAGACAACCGAAGTTTATCTACAATTCTTTAAATTTGTCGAAAATAAATTCAAATTATGTTTAGTCAAGGTCAGTTAATATTTGGTGCCTGCTTTTTTGCGGTTTTTGTAATCATAATGATATTTGCATATCGAAAAGATTTGGCACTACACAAAGTGTTTTACAAAGGAAATTACAAAGTATTGCTTGTCTTTCTTCTTTTTATAGCTACTTTATTTGCAATCAAAATCTTTTTTAAGAGATAATTTCTATTAAGAATTATTGATTTAAAAAAAAGAACACTGTTTAAGAAATAAAACTTATTATATATTTGTTATAAAGGTAAGACTCGCGATAAAATTTATAACTTTACGACAATAAACAAACCTACCAATGAAGATTCTTAAATATTTGTTCCTACTATCATTATTAAGCCTTGTTGCACTTACTGTTTTTGTCGCTACCCAAAAGGGAGATTTTACTGTTGAAAGAAGTAAAGTCATCAATTCGTCAAGAACGTCAGTTTACAGCTACCTTAATGATTTTAGAAATTATGAAGATTTTGAATCTTGGTCTGTTGAAGACCCTTCGATGAAAATGACTTATCCGAATAAAACGACCGGAAACGGCGCTTCATTTTATTGGGAAGGATCTGAAGGAAAAGGAAATGCAATCACTTTAAATACAAAAGAAGGAGAAAGCATTGAACAAAAAATGAAATACGAAGGCACTGATGCAGCAGTAAGCTGGACACTTAAAGATACCTTAAACGGAAAAACAAAAGTTACTTGGAAAGGTAAAGGCACAATGAGTTTTTTATTTAAGATTTATGCCGCACTTCATGGCGGGTCAGACAAAGTTATTGGAACAATTTACGAAAAAAGCCTTGTAAACATTGACAAAAATCTAGATTACGAAACCAAAACTTATGCTATAAAAGTAAACGGTCTTGTCAAAAAAACTGCAACACCTTATATACGACAAACTTTTACAAGCGAAATTTCGAAAATAAACAAGAATGCCCGTATTGTAATTCCGAAACTGATTCATTTCAGTGAAACAAATAATTTGTCTTCAAACGGTAAGCCTTTTATTATCTACCATACTTATGACACAGCAAACGGACTTGCGAAAATTTCAATCTGCCTTCCAATCAATAAAGAAATTTCAATTAGTGCCGGAAGTGATATTTCGTCTGGAAAACTAGATAGTTTTGAAGCTGTAAAAACGACCTTAAAAGGCGATTATTCTCATAGAGACGAGGCAATCAAAAAGACGACTGCTTTTATCAACAGCGAAAAAATCACTCCTGATTTAAGTTGGTCACACCTTGAAATACTTTCAATCAGCAAATTAGACGTTAAAGGTTCGTCTAAATTAATGACTGAAATTTATTTTCCGACCAAACCAAAAATCGTTCCTGTTGTAAAAGCTCCTGTTTATGAGCCAGAAACTCAAACAACACAACCGGCTCAAGAGACGCAGCCAGCTCAACAGGCTCAACCAAAACCTGTTGCTCCAAAACCAGCAAAAACTACTACTGAAGAAGAGCAATCAGAATTCTAAAACATATTCATTAAACCTTTTGTTTTTAAATCAGTCTAACTAACAGTAAAGGTTTATAAAACAAATGGTTTGATAGACGAGAAGGAATTTATACAACAATTATTAGATCCTAAAACGCAGAATACCGCGTTTCAAAAGCTCTTGTCAGATTACCAGAAGCCTCTATATTATCATATACGAAATATTGTTTTGAATCATGATGATGCCGATGATGTTTTGCAAAACACTTTTGTAAAAGTATTTCAGTATCTTAAAAATTTTAAAGGAGAGAGCAAGCTTTTTTCCTGGATGTATCGCATTGCAACAAACGAAGCTCTTACATTCTTAAATCAAAAAGCGAAATTAAACGGCATTACCGCCGAAGATCTGCAAAATAAAACCATCGATAATCTAAAGGCAGACAGTTATTTTGATGGTGATGAAATACAAATCAAATTGCAGAAAGCAATCGTAACGTTGCCTGAAAAACAACAGCTGGTTTTTAAAATGAAATATTTCGAAGAATTAAAATACGAAGAAATAGCAGAAATTTTAGGCACTTCTGTCGGTGCACTAAAAGCCTCGTATCATCATGCAGTAAAAAAAATTGAATTATATGTTACGTCAAATTAAACCTTTTGTAACAAAATATATCTAACTGGTATTATGAAAACATTTAAACTAGAGAACGAACCGAAAATAAAATCCGGATTTAGCACGCCGGACCATTATTTTGATGATTTTTCGGCAAAGGTTTTAGAAGAAATTAATCAGAAGCAGGTTAAGGTAATACCGCTTTACAGACGTAAAAAAGTTTTAACCACGCTTGCAGCTGCTGCGGTTGTTTTTGCTTTGATGATTCCGATTGTCAACCATTACAAATCTGCTTCAAATGATTTGGATGAAACTACACTGGAAAATTATATTTCATATCAGTCAAACATCAATCAATACGATTTAATTCAGAGACTTGATGATAAAGACATTCAAAAACTGGACAGTAATGTCGCTCTGGAAGAAGAAACGCTAGAAGATATTTTATCTTCTAATCCGAATATAGAACACTTAATTTCTGAATAAACAAAGCTTAAACGATGAAAATTAAAAATACAGTAACGTTACTGCTCTTTCTGACAAGTTTTTCTTTTTTTGCACAAAACAACAAAACAGACGAGAAACGAGAGAAAATTAAAGCTTTCAAAGTTTCATTTTTGACAACTGAATTAGAGCTGACTCCAACAGAGGCCGAAAAATTTTGGCCAATTTACAATGCTTATGACGATAGACAATTCGAATTAAGGCATTTAAAGATGAAAACATACCTTAACAAACTAGATGATGACAATCTCAGTTCAATGACAGAAAAAGAATCTGTTGCATTGCTTTCACAAATGGAAATCACAGACAAAGAACTTTTTCAGTTAAAAGAAAAATACATGTCAAATCTAAAAAAGGTGCTTTCGGCAAAAAAAATACTTAAGCTTAAAAAATCAGAAGACGATTTTAATCGAAAATTACTGCAGCAATACCGCGATAAAGCAGCAAAAGATTAAATCTTTTACAATAACAACAGCGATAAGAACCCTATATAATAATACTTACTTTATTATTTAGGGTTCTTATTATTTTTAGTAGAAACTATTTTAATTATTTAAAACGAAGTCTTGCTAAAATATTATAGCCTGAAGCAATTGCCGTATTCTTATTGATAAAACGAATACTGAAAAATCTTGTAGTTGGAGATAACTGAACCCAGCTCGCGCCACCATCTGTTGTGTAGTAAATTCCTGTTGACCCTACAGATACGAGTTCTTGACCGTTTCCGCCAGGAACATACTGTATACAAGAAGAATATCCAAAACCTTGTCCCTGCCCGATTAATTCCCAAGTTTTTCCGCCATCTTTGGTGAACGCTTTATTGTCTGAGTTTTTTTCAGGTTCGTCAAAATTTCCTCCAGCAATAAATCCTTGTTTTTCATCAAAAAAGTCTGCAGTAAAAATACCGGTCATTTGTTGACCTTGAACGATTGGCGTATCTATTGCCTTCCACGTTTTTCCTTTGTCTGGAGAATAAAACACTCTTGATTTTTTTCCTCCAGAAACCAGCCAGGTGTCATTTCCTTTAACTACGATATTGGTATTACTAGATGCAAAAGCGGCTTCTCCCTGAGCGTTAGTAGGAAGTTTATCTGATAAAAGTTTAGTCCAAGTTTCTCCGCCATCACGGGTTATGATAACCGAAAAAGTATCTTCTGTAGGATCTCCTACAGCAATTCCTTCTTTTTCATTCCAAAACTGCATACTATCATAAAACACTTTCGAATTTACTTCTTTATAAACCAATTTTACTTTTTGCGTTTTTTTGTCTACTTGATATAATAAAGCTGGATTACCGATACTTAATAAAAAAACGCTTTTTTGAGTTTGAGCAATACTTCTAAACTCCAATTTAAGCGTATCGCGATAGATATGTTCTTCGAATTTTTGGTTTTTATCGAGGTCGTAATAGCCGAAACGAGAATTATCAGCGCCATACCAAACTCTGTTTTTATCAATTGAAATGGCACGAATGCTGATTCTGTCCTTAATCAATGTATCAACTTCAACAACTGAAAACCAATTATTAAACTTCACCAAATCTTTACAGACAGGAGATTTAAAAGACATCAACAAAGCGAAAGCGCCAAAACATAGTATTATTTTTTTCATAATAAATAAAAAATTTAGGGTTTTGCTAAAATACAATTATTTACAACATCTAAAATTTATTTTATGTTTTTTTCTGGCACAGTAATTGAATATTCCACAATATTAAACTTTAATATGATTTGCCATGAAAGCCAAATTACTTTTTTTAGCCCTGCTTACTTTAGGTTTTAGCTCATCAAAATTGCAAAGCCAAACTACTGTATACGCAAAGAATTCAGATATTAGTGATAATTTAGATTTAAGAGCCGTTGCCTCTATTTTTGGAGAATCAGCAAATCTTCAAGATTTCGAAAGACGATTAAATGATCCGAAATATCAGTTATCAAACCTTGACTTAAATGGTGACGATGAAGTAGATTATCTTCGAGTAATCGAGAGTGTAGAAGACAGAACTCATGTTGTAATTATTCAGGCTGTACTTGACCGTGATGTATATCAAGATGTTGCCACTATAGATGTCGAAAGAGACAATTACAACAAAGTAAGTGTTCAGGTAGTTGGGAACTCTTATTTATATGGTGCCAACTATATTTATGAGCCTGTTTACAATGTGGCTCCTGTAATTTACACCTCTTTCTGGGTTACCAATTACAGACCTTATTATTCAACTTGGTATTGGGGATACTATCCAACGTATTACACCACATGGAGACCTTACCCAGTTTATAGATACAGAAACAACATCAATATCTGTATCAACGTAAACAACCATTACAATTATGTAAATGTTAGAAGAAGCTACAGAGCTCCTGTAATTTATGAAACAAGACGTTCTTATGGTTACGAAAAAATTCGTCCGAACTATAGTTTTGCTCAAAGACATTCGAATATAAACAACAGATATGAACTAGATCAAAGACGAGTTGCAAACAGAGAAAGCAACAGAAACAGCTATAACACAAACAGAAACAATTCTTCTAGATCAAATTCGTACGAAAACAGAAACAATAACAGAACGTATGCTGATAACAGAAACAATTCTTCTAGAACTTCTGGCGATAGAAACTACAATTCGAACCGTCCGACTGTAAACAGAGACAATACAGCAAAACCAAATAATCCTGTTCGCGTTGAAAACAGTCCGAGAACTAAATCTAGAAATGACAATAGAAGTTATTCTGAAAACAGATCAAATACGCCAAGAGTTGAAAGTGCTCCAAGAACAGAAACGAGAACAGAATCGCGAACAAATGGTTCAAACGAAAACAGAATGAATTCACAGCGAGCTTCAAACAATCAAAAATCTGAGCCATCAAGAGGTTATTCTGAAAGTAGATCTTCAAATGAAAGCAGATCAAACTCTGCAAGACCGCAGCAAACAATGCAGCGTTCAGAATCTCCTAGAGTAAGCCCAGAATCTAGAGGTGGCGGACAGCCGCAGAGAGATAATAGCTCTAATTCTAGAGGCGGTGGCGGCAGAAGAGGTTAACAATATTTAGTAAAATTAAAAGCACAATTTTTAGGATTGTGCTTTTTTTTATCTTTTTAATTATAATTGACGCTAATTTGTTTTAAAACAGTAAATTTGCAACCGTCTTTTATAAAAACACACATGAGCGCATCGCATAAAAACTTACATAGTAAGTTGACTATAGGGGGTTTATTGATTACATTAGGGATAATATACGGAGACATAGGAACTTCTCCATTGTACGTAATGAAGGCCATTCTTGGCGAACACAGCATAAATGCAGATATTGTTTTAGGAGGTATATCGTGTGTTTTCTGGACCTTGACTTTACAAACTACACTAAAATATGTACTTATTACCTTAAGTGCTGACAACCATGGCGAAGGAGGAATTTTTGCCTTGTACGCACTAGTTAAAAAGACAAAGATTCAATGGCTCATAGTGCCAGCAATTATTGGAGGAAGCGCACTTCTCGCGGATGGTATCATTACACCTCCAATCTCGATTTCTTCTGCAGTTGAAGGAATTAGGGCGTTTTATCCAACCATGAAAACCCAAACCATTGTTTATATTGTAATTAGCATTTTATTTGTCTTATTTACCATTCAGCAATTTGGAACTAAACTTGTAGGTAAGTTTTTTGCTCCAATGATGATGATTTGGTTTGCGATGCTGGGAACACTAGGAGCTATTCAGATTATCAATTTCCCTGAAGTTATCAAGGCCATAAATCCTTATTATGCTTATCATTTACTTTCTATTCATCCTGATGGCTTCTTTGTTCTTGGATTTGTATTTTTATGTACAACTGGAGCCGAAGCTCTTTATTCTGACATGGGACACTGTGGCAGAAAAAACATCAGAATCAGCTGGATTTTTGTTAAGACAACTCTTGTTTTGAATTATTTCGGACAAGCAGCTTACTTAATTCATCACGAAGGAAGTACTTTACAACAATTGGGTGGAGAAAATGGCAATCCGTTTTATTTAATAATGCCGCATTGGTTTTTACCATTCGGAATTGTAGTAGCAACTTTAGCTGCTGTAATAGCATCTCAGGCATTGATTAGCGGTTCGTTTACTTTGATCAACGAGGCAATGCGTTTGAATTTCTGGCCTAAAGTAAAAATCAAATATCCTACAGAAGTAAAAGGTCAATTGTACATTCCTTCAATTAACTGGTTATTATTTTTTGGTTGTGTTGGAATTGTTTTACACTTCGAAAAATCAGGAAATATGGAACATGCTTACGGTTTGGCCATTATTCTTTGTATGATTATGACCACGATTCTTTTGAATTATTATTTGATTATGAAGCGTGTAAAACTGTACTTTATGGTACCGCTGATTACCATTTACTTAGTAATCGAATTTAGTTTCCTTTTCGCCAATATCACCAAATTTGCCGAAGGAGGTTATGTAACTTTGATTATTGCCAGCTTATTGATTTCGGTAATGACAATCTGGTATTTGGCTAAGAAAATCAACAAGAATTACACTAAAGTAGTTAAGATTGACGATTACAAACAAGTTTTAGTAGAATTAAGTCAAGATTTATCAATTCCAAAATACGCGACACATTTGGTTTACATGACAAATGCAAATCGTGTAGATGAACTGGAGGAAAAAATCATCTACTCTATCCTTCAAAAACGTCCGAAAAGAGCCGATATCTATTGGTTTGTTCACGTTAACATTTTGACCGAACCTTATAAAACACAATATAAAGTTACAGAAATCGCTAAGGATGACATCTACAGAATTGATTTCAATTTAGGTTTTAGAGAACCAACCAAAATCAATTTGATGTTTAGAGAAGTAATCAAAGACATGGTAAAACGCGGCGAAGTTGATATTACTAGCCGTTATGAGTCTTTAAACAAAAACAATATTATCGGAGACTTCAAATTTGTATTGTCTGAGAAATTCCTTTCGAATGATAACGATTTAAGATGGCACGAAAACATCATCATGAACTCTTATTTCTTTATCAAAAAACTGAGTTTGTCTGAGGAAAGAGCTTTTGGCTTAGACAGCAGTTCTGTTAAAGTAGAGAAATTCCCAATGGTGCTTCATGCTCCAGAAAATATTGGATTAACGCGTATAGTTTCTAAAGAATAAAAGCTTCCAAAATATTTCAAAAAAAACACTCTTTATTAGAGTGTTTTTTCTTTTAATGAGAATCAAAAATAAGATTCAGTATTAAAAATTTAACTTTCAATCAATTAATACTACCTTTGCACTTCAAATTAATAAAATGAGATTACACAGAAATTTAGTTTATACGACAATTGATTCTTTGAATGCTATTTTCAATGAAGGAGAATATGCAGACAAAGTTGTAGCTAGAGCATTAAAAAAAGACAAACGTTGGGGAAGTTCTGACCGTAAATTTGTTGCTGAAACCATATATGAGATTGTTCGATGGAAACGATTATACGCTGAAATTGCAGAAGTTAAGGAACCTTATGACAGAGATAATTTATGGAGAATGTTTGCCGTTTGGGCTGTTCTTCGCGGTTATCCAATTCCAGATTGGAGACAATTGGAAGGAACTCCAGAAAGAAAAATAAAAGGCCGTTTTGACGAATTATCTAAAAATAGAGCGCTAAAAGAATCTATTCCAGACTGGATGGACGAATTGGGCTTAAAAGAATTAGGTGAAAAAGTTTGGTCAAAAGAAATTGCTGCTCAGAATCAGCCGGCAAAAGTTATCTTAAGAACTAACACTTTAAAAGGAACTAAAGAAAGCCTTCGAAACACTTTAATGGATTTGAATATTGAAACAGAATATTTAAAAGACCAGCCAGAAGCTCTTGTCTTAAAAGAAAGAGCGAATGTATTTTTAACTGATGCTTTTAAACAAGGTCTTTTTGAAGTTCAAGATGCCAACTCACAATTAGTTGCAGGATTTCTGGACGTAAAACCAGGAATGCGCGTAGTGGATACTTGTGCTGGTGCTGGTGGAAAAACATTGCACATGGCTTCTTTAATGGAAAACAAAGGACAGTTGATTGCAATGGATTTGTATGAAAGTAAATTAAAGCAATTAAAACTAAGAGCCAAAAGAAACGGCGCTTTCAATATTGAATATCGTATTATTGACAGCACAAAAGTGATAAAAAAACTACACGAAAAAGCGGATCGTGTTTTAATTGATGCACCTTGTAGCGGATTAGGAGTTTTAAAAAGAAATCCAGATTCTAAATGGAAATTACAGCCTGAATTTATCGATAATATCCGTAAAGTTCAAAGCGAAGTTTTAGAGAGTTATTCTAAAATTGTAAAACCAGGTGGTAAATTAGTTTATGCAACTTGTTCTGTATTGCCATCAGAAAATCAAGAGCAGGTAGAGAAATTCTTAAAAACAGAAATCGGACAACAATTTACTTTTATCGAAGATCGCAAAATGCTGGCTTCAGAATCTGGTTTTGACGGGTTCTATATGGCATTGATGGAACGCAAGAAATAAATTCCAATACTCAAATTCCAGATTCCAATTTGTTTTGGAATGACTCGATACTAAAAATCCAAATTCCAATTTTAAACTTGGAATTTGGATTTTTTATTTTTATTGCCCTTTCGCATCAACTTTGTCAAAGTTTGGAATTCGGAATTTAAAATATTGGAATTTACGACTGTAAAGTTGGTTTACGGAGTAGTTTTCCATTTTCATTTTCTTTGAATTTAGAAACAAAAATAATTTCTTTTGGTTTTTCATATTTTCCCAAAACATCAAAAAAGCCAGCAGGAAAATCCTGTTTTTCTCCTTCAATAACCAAAACTAATTTCTCTCCCAAAGTAGTATCTGGAAGTCCTGTTACAAAGAATCTATCGTTTATTTTTCCAATCAATTTGGCTTCGATTTGTTCTGGAATCAGCTTTACTCCTCCACTATTGATTACGTTGTCTATTCGTCCAAGAAATACAAATTGATGGTCATTTCTTAATTCAACCAAATCATTTGTTATAATTGGCCCATCAGAAATTGTCGATACATTTATTACCAAACACTCACGGTCATCCTGAGCTATTTTTACATTCGGCAGAACAGAAAAAACAGAATCTCCCAAACGTTTAGCCGCAATATGCGTAATGGTTTCGGTCATTCCGTAAGTTTCATAAATTTCGGTTTTAAGCGGCAAAAGCCTTTCTTCAAGAGAAGAATCAAGTTTTGCACCGCCAATAATCAATTTTCGTACAGCTCCTAATTTATCGATAGAGTTCTGAACCTGTAAAGGAACCATCGCTGCAAAATCGTAAACCGTTTTATTGAGCTCTAGCGGATGCAGACTTGGCGAAACAACATCCAATTCTAAACCTAGAATCAAACTACGCACCAGCATCATTTTTCCCGCAATAAACTGCGTCGGCAGACATAATAAAGCTCTGTTTCCTGGCCTTAATCCAAAAAAATCCCCCGTTGCAAGAGCAGAATAAATCATGGCTTTTTTTTCTAAACGCACCAATTTCGGCAATCCGGTAGTGCCGGATGTCGTCATTTCGATATATTCTTTTTCATCAAACCAATCCAGAAAAAACTCGCCGATTGACTGTTCGTAGGCATCTCCTTCTTTAATGAAACTATATCCGACACGGCATAAATCTTTTGCATTTAAATGATATCCATTTAATTTAAAATAATTATGAACGTTTTTATGATTTAAATTTAACATGATTTTCAAATTTATTAATATTTCCACTAAGTTTTTCTTTCCAATTTTTCCAGCCGTATTTTCTGCTGAAAATAAAAAGCAAAATCGGATAAATGATTAACACCGGAAGAATTACGTCTAATCCGGCAGACGGTTCTGAACGATCGATAAAAATTGAATGAGTCTGAAAAACAGTCCAATCTGATGTTACTAATAACGCTCCAACAAGATTATTTGCCGCATGAAAACCTAGTGCCAGCTCCATTCCTTCATCCATTAAAGTAATAATCCCCAAGAACAAACCTGTTCCTATATAATAAACCATTATGATTTTTCCCATTTTGGCAACTTCTGGATTAAAAATATGCATCGTGCCAAAAATTACAGACGTCATAAGAAGCGGAAACCATCTATTGTACGAAAGATTGGCAAATCCTTGCATTAAATATCCTCTAAAAACATATTCTTCTGTACTGGTCTGAATGGGAATCAGAAGCGAAGCAATCACAATCAGAATTAAAAAAGGAATTAAATTAAAATTGAATACAAAATGTTCTGGAGACTTTAAATACACAAACAAAAAACTAACAATTGAAAAGAGAGACCACAAAAAAAATGAAAACCAAATTCTTTTCCAGTCAACTTTTGTACGCGATGTTGTTATCGACAATATGGTCTGATGGTGAATATATTTTACAACAAAATAAATTCCGACAAAGGCAAAAACAAACGATATCATTACGAGAAACAAGGTCATATTAGACTCGAACATCTTCATAACCTCTTCATCAGTTGTGGGGAAAGGCTTGTTTTCAACAAAACTCTTGTAAAGTACCGCTGCAGAAAGCGGAATTTGTCCTATAAATGATGCCGCAATGATAAAAACAGACCCTAAAAGGTATTTCCAAAAATCATTTTCAGGTTTTATTCCTTGTTCTAAAAACATATTTTAAAATTTTAAATAGGAGGGTTCAAATTTTATAAGTTAATCTTATTTTTGACAATGCTAAAATACCGTTTTTTTAGCTTAGCGTTTTTACCATTTCTTAAATATAACAAAATGATACAAATTTACCATAATCCGAGATGCGGAAAATCTAGAAACTGTTTGGCTTTTATTGAAAACACAAAGCAGGAATTTGAAGTTATTCCGTATCTAACACAAAATCCTTCTTTTGACGAATTACAAACTTTATTGCAGCAGCTTGATTTAAAACCACTACAATTAATTCGAACCAAAGAAAAAATATGGATTGAAAACTACAAAGACAAATCACTAACTGATGATGAAATTGTGCAGGCAATGGTCGAAAATCCAATTTTGATTGAAAGACCAATCGTTGTAAAAAACGGAAAAGCCATAATTGGACGAGATTTAGAAGCAGTTGCTGGCTTTTTAGAATAGCTCTAAAATATCATGTTAACATTTTTTTGTGATTTTCTAAATTAAACCAAAAGCTACTTTTACGGTCTAAAAGAAAAAGAAACCAAAAAAATGAAACAATTTAAATTTGCTGTATTGCTTGTATTCTTATTTACAAGCATTTACAACTATTCACAAGAAGGCCCGGGTCCGAAAAGCAAAGTCAAGGTTACCGGAAAAGTTTTAGAAAAAGTTACCAAACAACCTCTGGAATATGCTACAATTTCGATTATGGCTCCAAACGATACCAAAGTTATTGCCGGCGGTATCACCAATCCAAAAGGAGAATTTGAAGTAGCGGTAGCTCCGGGTACCTACGATATCAAAATTGAATTTATTTCGTTTAAAGTGACCGAATTAAAACAGAAAAGCATTCAAGGCGACACCAATTTAGGTGTTGTAAATTTATCCGAAGATGCCGCTCAGTTAAATGAAGTTGTAGTACGTGCCGAGAAATCGACAGTAGACATTAAACTGGACAAAAAAGTTTACAACGTTGGTCAAGACATGATCGTAAAAGGCGGAAGCGTTAGCGATGTTTTAGACAATGTACCATCAGTTTCTGTTGATACTGAAGGAAATGTAAGCTTAAGAGGAAGTGACAACATCCGAATTCTGATTGACGGAAGACCTTCAAATGCTATCAATATGGCTGAGGCTTTACGACAACTTCCTGCAGATGCAATTGACAAAGTAGAAGTAATCACAAATCCATCTGCGCGTTACGATGCTGAAGGAGGTTCTGGAATTATCAATATCATTCTTAAAAAAGGAAAAAATCAAGGTTTCAACGGAACTTTTATAGCTTCTACGGGAATTCCGGAAACTTATGGTTTAAGTGGAAACCTAAATTATAAAACAGAAAAACTAAACTACTTTACTACTGCTGGTTACAATTACAGAACCAACGAAGGACGTGGCTTAACTAACTCTGAATACTTTAATCCAGACGGATCAACAAAAAATTACCTTGACGAAGATCGTGACACAAAAAGAACGCGAAATGGTTTTAATGCAAGAGGCGGTGTAGAATGGACAGTGGCTCCAAACACATTCTGGACCAACGCAATTAATTACCAAAAAAACAGCGGCGAAGATAGAGATCTTATCAATTATAACAATTTTGATGCAAATCGTAATTTCACTGGAGCAACTTACCGTTTAAACAATGGAGATACTGGAAGCGAAAACGTAGAATTTACGTCTAACTTAATCAAAAATTTCAACGACAAAGGACACAAACTTACGGCAGATTTGTCTATTTCACGAAATACTGATGACAGCAACAGTGCGATTTCGACATCACCAAATACAATCGTAAACTCAACTTTAAACGATCAAGTTCAGAAACAAGTTTTATTTCAGGCAGATTATGTTCTTCCGTTAGGAAAAGCAGGACAGTTTGAAGCAGGTTACAAAGGAAGTTTCGGCGATCTAAATAACGAATATTTTGTAACTGACGCACAAGGCGCAAAAGACACCAATCTTTCTAACAATTTAGAATACAAAGAAAACATTAATGCAATCTATACGCAGTACGGTTTTAAGGTAAATAAATTTTCATATTTATTTGGTCTACGTTGGGAAGACACAAATATTCAGGTGAACTTGTTAGATTCTAACGACTTTAACACTAAAAAATACAATAATTTATTCCCAAGTGCCTTCATCAGTTATGAAATCTCTGATCAGAGTAATTTTAACGTAAGCTACAGTAAACGTTTATCAAGACCAAGAGGACGTTTTATGAATCCTGCGGTTAATTATGCTAGTAACATTAATATCTTTCAAGGAAATCCTGACTTAGACCCATCTTTAACAGACAAATACGATGTTGGTTATATCAAAAGATGGACAAAAGTCACTTTTAGCACTTCTGCGTATTTTGAAGACACAAAAGATGTTTTCAGCTTTGTAAGAACTCCAACGGGAGAAGTGGTAGACGGAATTCCGGTTATCTTAAGCCGTCCGATCAACTTAGGAAAAGAACAGAAATTTGGTTTTGAATTTACTTTCAACTACACTCCATACAAATGGTGGAAATTAAACAGTAATTTCAACTTCTACAACGTAAATTCAACTGGAGAAAACAGCTATACTGATTTTGTAACTGGCGAAGTTATCACACAAAACCTTGACAATAAGGCCAATTCTTGGTTTGCAAGAGTAAGCTCGAAAGTTACCTTGCCATACAAAATTGACTGGCAGTTAACGGGTATGTACAATGGAGAGCAAAAAACTGCTCAAGGTAAAAACCTAGGTCAGTTCGGAATGAATACTTCTTTGAGCAAAGATGTGATGAAAGACAAAGGAACTATTGCCTTCAATATCAGCGACATTTTCAACTCAAGAGTTATGAAATCATATACTTATTTCTTAAACCAAACTTCTTATGGTGAAATGCAATGGCGTAGACGTCAATTCAATTTATCATTCACTTACCGTTTCAACAAACCAAAAGGCGAAAGAGATAAAAACGCACAACCTAAAAATGGTGGCGAAGAAGGTGGAGATTTTCCTGGATAAAGTTTATTAAAATTCCAATAAAGAAAATCCAATTTCCAATTTTGAATTCAATAATTAAAAAATCCAAATTCCAGTTAAACATGGAATTTGGATTTTTTTTATTGGAATTTGGAATTTATGTTTTGGAATTTCAAAAAAAAAAGGACTCGTAAAAACGGGTCCTTTCTTTTTTTGAAATCAGTTAGATTTTAACTGATTGTTCTTCTTGTCTTTTTTTGGCTCTTTTTTCTTTGAACATTTCCCAGCTAGCTCCCGTAACCCAATAAGATACGAAACCAACTAAGAAAAACATTAACCAAAACCCTATAGTAAGTATGGTTAAGAAAAGTAAAAAGCCTAAGTACTGTGAAAATTCAAACATGTTTTCCGGAATTTTGAATGTTACGGCAAATGTAAGCCTTATATTTTTTCTCAGCAATAAAATCTAAATCAATTTTCGTGAAATAACATTTATATGTATATTTATACTCATTTTAAATAAGCTTTTTTTTGAATGCGAATCCCTTTTAAATAAAGGCTTTTAAAAGATGCAAAATCTTTATATGAAGCAAAAACCTGCTGTACGCTATATTCCCGATAAACAAAAACTACGGCTAAAAAGCCTTGTTTTTCTAAATCGGGAGATGCCGCTTCCATCAGGGCTAGGCACTCATTTTCAAAAGAACGATAACAATAAACAACAAACCTTACATACAATGAAATACAGAATAGAAAAAGACACCATGGGTGAAGTTCAAGTTCCAGCCGATAAATATTGGGGTGCACAAACAGAACGTTCCAGAAATAATTTCAAAATCGGAGCAGCTGGTTCTATGCCATCAGAAATAATCGAAGGATTTGCCTACTTGAAAAAAGCAGCTGCTTATGCTAACTGTGACCTAGGAGTTTTATCAACCGAGAAAAGAGATGCAATCGCGGCAGTTTGCGACGAGATATTAGAAGGAAAATTAGACGATCAGTTTCCGCTTGTAATCTGGCAGACCGGCTCAGGAACACAAAGCAACATGAATGTCAATGAAGTAATTGCTAATCGCGCTCAAGTTCTTAAAGGCTTTGAAATCGGCGAAGGCGAGCAATTCATAAAAGCGAATGACGATGTAAACAAGTCACAATCGTCTAACGATACTTTTCCGACCGGAATGCATATTGCCGCTTATAAAATGGTAGTTGAAACCACGATTCCGGGAGTTGAAAAACTACATGCTACTTTAGTTTCTAAAGCAAACGAATTCAAAGATGTTGTAAAAATCGGACGTACGCATTTAATGGATGCTACTCCCCTTACCCTTGGTCAGGAAATTTCTGGATATGCCGCACAATTAGCTTTCGGGTTAAAAGCTTTAAAAAATACTTTATCTCATTTATCTGAAATCGCTCTTGGAGGAACTGCTGTAGGAACCGGCTTAAATACTCCAAAAGGATACGACGTAAAAGTTGCAGAATACATCGCAAAATTCACCAATCATCCTTTTGTAACTGCGGAAAATAAATTTGAAGCACTTGCCGCACACGATGCCATTGTTGAAACTCATGGCGCACTAAAACAATTAGCCGTTTCTTTAAATAAAATTGCAAACGATATTAGAATGCTGGCTTCTGGTCCGAGATCAGGAATTGGCGAAATTCATATCCCTGAAAATGAACCGGGTTCTTCTATCATGCCTGGAAAAGTAAATCCGACGCAATGTGAAGCGCTAACCATGGTTTGTGCCCAAGTTATCGGAAATGATATGGCGATAGCTGTGGGAGGCATGCAAGGACATTATGAACTGAATGTTTTTAAACCGATAATGGCCGCCAACTTTTTACAATCAGCAAGATTATTAGGCGATGCATGCGTTTCATTTGATGAACATTGCGCGCAAGGAATCGAGCCAAACCATAAACGAATCAAAGAATTAGTAGATAATTCTCTAATGCTGGTAACGGCCCTGAATACAAAAATAGGATATTACAAAGCTGCAGAAATCGCACAAACCGCGCATAAAAACGGAACAACATTAAAAGACGAAGCTGTACGCCTTGGCTATGTAACTCCTGAAGATTTTGATGCTTGGGTTAAGGCTGAGGATATGGTTTAGTTTTCTTGTTTCAAGTTTCAGGTTTCAAGTTTCAGGTTGAGATACTGAACAGATAAAAACAGTAACCAAAAAAGGGAGAAAATTTAAAATTTTCTCCCTTTTTTTAACTTGAAACCTGAAACTTGAAACAAAAAAACTACTTCCCATCCACATAATCCTGCAGATAGCTGAATCTTTCGGTCAGTTTTCCGTTTTCGGTTATTTTGGCACGTTTTAAGATTCCGTCTTTATCTCCATTAAAGAAAGCTGGAATCACATATTCCATAAATTGTTCTCCAAAACCTATACTCGAGTCTTTTGGTATTTCGCACGGCAGATTATCCACCGCCATTACTGTAACTGCAGCTGGATGAAAAAAATCTACTTCTCTGTCTTCTAAAGGATAATAGCCATAAAGCGGTTCTTCAATGGTAGAAGAGCGCACTGTGCAAGCAATTGGTCCATTTACATCGCATGAAATATCGGCAACCACTTTCAGTTTGCAGTCGCTTGCATTGAGCATTTCTTTCGTCAAAATCATTGGAGCATTATTGGCATAAAAATGTCCTGCAAAATAAATATCCGATACTTTGGTAAATCGTTCAAAATCTGAAACATATTCTTCCGGATGCGTTACAAAATCTCTAAAATCCAAAACTTGACCATCTTTACGTTTATTGTATTCCAATACATCAAGCTGAACATATACTGCCTGAGCGTAAGTCTTTGTCAGATAATTTTCTATTGTAATTTCCTTAATCTTGATTGCATCCAAAATTTCTTTTGCACCACTTCCAACTTTGCCGGTTCCTGTAACTACAAATTTCAGGGCTGGCATCGTAATACGTTTTAAATGTTTTATCAAATCCTCTTTCCCAGAAAGCGTTTCGGCTTTAGGCAGTTTAAACAATTCGAATTTTATTCCGAAAGCTCTAATTCCGTTATAAACTCCGACCATTCCGGCATATTTTCCAAAACCAATCAAACGACGGTCGTGTTCATCGACAATGGTTTCATGGTCATAAAGGTCAATATTCTTTTCAAGAATAGCTTGAAGCAGTTTTCTATTATGAGGTTGCTTTTTGATGGTGTGCGAAAAAAAGAAATACGACTTATTCGGAATCAAATTTTCTACTGGAACCTCTTTCACTCCAAACAAAACATCACAATCCGACACATCGTCGGTTACATTGAGCCCGATATTTTTATACTCAGAATCTGAAAAAATCCTGATATCAGAACGCTCCACTTCAACTGAAGCTTTAGGATAAAGTTGTTTCAATTTCGCCAGTTCATCTGGTGAAAATACGACTCTTCTGTCAGGCGGATTTTTTCTTTCTTTTAGTATTCCAAATTTCATTTAAACCAGATTTAAATATTAATTTATATAACTTTTTTATACGTATTTGTTCCAAATATAACAAATTTAGTTAAAATTTTCTTTCAAAAAAACATTTTAGAATGTTTAACAACTGTTAAGTATTGATAAACAAACAACTAAAAAAATAAATTGTTAAAAATTTGTTAACATACCCTTTCTACAGTCCTTTAAAATGCGAAAACATCAAAATTGAATTCGATATATTTGTTTTTAAAGAACGATGCAAATGATTTTCCTTAAAAAAACAAATATACCACAAATACTTTTCTCTGTCCTAGTTTTAAGTTCTTGTGGAAACGATAAAAAAATACAAACAGCTGAAAAACCAGCAATCGAAGATACTTTACCCAAAATGAAACCTTTAGGCGCAGAAACAAAGATTTCTCAAGCCTTTAAAAACTCTGTAACGGGCAGAATTAATCATTTTTACAATAAAAACTGGCCAAATAATAATATGAATGGTGGCTTTTTGGTCGCTAAAAATGGTCAAATTATTTTTGAAAGATATAATGGTTTTGCTGATAAAAATGATGGAACAAAAATAAATGCAGATACACCGCTTCATATCGCTTCTGTAAGCAAGGTGCTAACAGCTACTGCGGTTTTGAAATTGGCTAATGCCGGAAAAATAGAACTCGATCAGAAAGTAAATACTATTCTAAAAACTTTCCCATATCCAGATTGTACCATTAGAATGTTATTAGATCACCGAAGCGGAATGCGTAATTATGCTTATTTTACAGACCGAGACAAAACGATTTGGGACCGACACAACCAATTGACTAATAAGGATATTCTCGAAATTATGGCCACAAAAGATATCGGTTTGGAATCCAGAACTGGTACTCGTTTTGCTTACTGTAATACCAACTACGCTATGCTTGCGTTGATAATTGAAAAAATCACGGGTTTAAGCTACAAAGAAGCAATGACTAAAATGATTTTTAAGCCGTTAGGAATGACACATACTTTTGTTTTTGATTTTGAAAAAGACCGCAAAACAATCGTTCCTTCTTATAAAGGGTCTGGCGTAGAAATTGGTCTTGATTATATGGATGCGGTTTATGGTGATAAGAATATATTTTCGACACCTCGAGATTTACTGAAATTTGACCGCGCTCGAAATTCTCCTGATTTTCTGAAACCAGAATTGTTAAAACAAGTTTATGTGGGTTATAGCAATGAGCGAAAAGGCACCAAAAACTACGGCTTGGGAATCAGAATGATAAACTGGGAAACGGGACAGAATTTTTACTTCCATAATGGTTGGTGGCATGGCTATACTTCTTCTTACATTACTTTAATGAAAGAACAAGTAACGATAATCGCACTTTCTAATAAAATGACACGAAACACTTACGCAGTTCGTAAATTGGCTCCGATTTTTGGCGATTATCCTTTTAATTTTAAAGACGAAGAATAACCAAAATTTTCTGAAAATTTTAGTATAAACTAATTGCAAAAAGTCTAAATTTGCAAACTCATTTTTGGGGTCGACTGGTTTTGACAGCAAGTCGAGTTGGAAAGTAAGCACGTCGAGCATTGAGACCTTGCTCGTAAATATAAGATTTCACACTTTTAAACGGCGAAAATAATTACGCTTTAGCTGCATAATCTGAATCATAGTACGATTAGCCACGTCCCTACAAGGTAGGGAAGCTGGATTCTCCTAGAAAGCCTTGGTTTGTGGCGTTCTGTCAAGGGGAACCGTAAAAATAAACCTAGATTTTCATGAGCTTCGGGTGGATTTCGAAAATTAAGAAGATAAGTGTTGGGTGGTTGTTTCTGACCTAGCTCAACATCGAAAATTCAATCAGGAAATAAACGTGTAGAAAGCTCTTTAGCTGCTTGTTTGGACCCGGGTTCGATTCCCGGCGACTCCACAAAAAAGCCTGTAAACTATTTGTTTACAGGCTTTTTTAATAATTACATCTAAAATCAGGCTGCTATTCATCCTCTTAAGAAATCAACACAATAAAATATAAATTCAACAGAAGTAGATACTAATCTTTATAGGTCTTTCATTCCGGAAATGAATGATTCTTTTAAATATCTTCCTATCTGAACGTTCTTCAATTAGAATTTCATATGTCCAATTCTTCCAATCTTTTATTTAGCTTTTGTTCCTATAATAAGATAGAATTTTTAATGAAACTATCAGCTAATTTTTACATCATCCCTATATTCTCTTTTGCATCCATATCATACTAATTTCATATTCTTTAATTCTACCTATATTTTGAAAAAAACCACACTCTGCAAACCCCATTTTTTCATGAAAGTCAATGCTTGGTTTGTTTAAAGAAGATATATTAACGATTATTTCTTTAAATCCTTTTTCTTTCAATTCTGCAAAAAGGTAATTTAAAATTTTAGTTCCTAATCCTTTTCTTAGATAAGTTGGATTTAAAAAATATGTCAATTTTATTGTCTTATTAAAAATATTTTCTACTCGAAAAGGATACGCAATACCAAAACCTATAACTATTTCATCTTTCAAAACGACGCATCCTGTATATTGCATCCCCTCGTTTGTTAATTGAATAGCTTCATTATCTGTCATTAACTCATCAGAAAAAGTAAAAAGTGTATTTTGTACATAATAGTTATATATTCTCTGAATTTCTTTGTAATCCGAACATTTTATTTTTGCTATTCTCATAAAAACTACCTCAACTAAATAAACTATTTATACATATTTACAGATTGTTGCCCTAAAAAACTTATTCTTAAATGTTGTTGAAAAACTTTACTTCTTCCATTACGCCAATTACTAATTTCACCTTCGCTTTTTCGATTTCTATAAAGTTAAAAAAAATAAGAATTTTTACTCATTCGGTTTGTTTCTCAGTACTTTTAAAAGTAAGAATATTTTTAGTAAAAACATTTTTTATTCAAATATAAACAACAAATTTGCTAAAATTATAAACACATTTAAATATGAAAATAAATGCACAACGCGACACAATAAAAATTAAAGTTTTCATACTGTTCATTTTTATTACTCTGATGAGCTGTACAAAACAAAACCCTATTGAAGAAGCATTTTATACCAAACCAAATGAGTATTGGCAGTACTATACTGAAACATATCATGGACCTTCATTTTTAAAATTTAACAAAAATAAAACTAGTGTTAATGTTAGTATTGAAAAAAATAAATTTATCGTCAGAGAAACTGCTGGAGATGTCTTATTGTTTCCTCTAAAATGGTCTGTATCTAAAGACAGCATACTAACTTGGGATCATAGAAAATATGATATAGTAAGCTATAATGACAAATTAATTCTTTTATATACAAAAGGAAAAAATGAAACTAATGGAAAAATTGAATCTGGATTCATTTATTTAATAAAAGGAACAATAGATAATGTACGAAAAGAACCAGGATATTATGGGCATAAAAGAGAATTGCATCCAGAAAAATATATAGAAAAATAATTATACATCTGTTCTTTCTGTAATTTCCATAAATTAGCACGTATCAACAAAAACTCGCAATCCACCAGATCGCCATCATCTCATCATCAATCAAACAATCAAAATGATATTACAAGCACTGTATCCAAACAGCGAAACCAATAAAGAAATCATCCTAACTTCTTCCATTACAGGAATTTTATTGTATTTCCTCTTAATAATTTATCAGCCGTTCGGAACCAGTCAGTTTGAGCATAGCTATAAATATTTGCTGTTATTTCCTTATGGAATTATTACTGCGTTTTCATTTTGCATCGTCAATTTGTTGCTTCCAAAACGAAAGATAAAATGGACAATCGGCTCTGAATTGTTTAAGACGTTCTGGATTTTGTTATTGATTTCTTCTTTGTCTTACTTCTACAATACAGTATTTGTAAGCGAAGTACGTTTTTCTTTTGAAAACTACTTGTATATGTTCGCCTACACAACAGCGCTGGGAGGTCCGATTGTTGTGGCTTATATTCTGGCTCGATATATTTACCTCAGCAACAAAAATAATGTCGCAGCAAATGAAGTTCAATCTTTCGTAAAATCTCTTGTTGAAAACGAAAATCAACTTGAAGGAAATGAGAAAAATACCAAATTATCTATCATTGCAGATTATGGTCATTTTTGTTTAGAATTGCTAGAACAAGATTTTCTATTCGCAGAATCCGCTGATAATTATTGTATCATTTATTTTTATTCGGAAGGAACTCTTAAAAAGCAAATGATTCGAATTTCACTAACAAAATTGTTAAACCAAATTCAGACAGACGCCATAAAACAAGTCCATCGTTCTTTTATTGTCAACCTAAAAAAGATTGTAAAGTTTAAAGGAAATAGTTCTGGATATAAAATTTCGATAGAAAGAATCGAAAAAGAATTGGCCATTTCAAGGAAATATATTGACTCAACAATGCCAATTATAAAGAATTTTGCCATTCGTCCCTAACTTTTGTCAACCGCCACTTTGATTTGATTTCTAGTTTCTTTACCTCCTACTTTTGCCGGAAACACTAGAAACAACTATGAACAAATTAAAATTTCCGTTGCTTTTCATTTTCGGTTTTGCGATTTATTTCTTTATCGATGCCAGTACTTTTTCCATCTTACAGAAAGAAATAACAGCAACAAGTCATTCTAAAATTCTAGGACATGTCCTTGCTTATACCATAACTTTAATCCCTTTATTTATTACCGTAATGTTTTTGCATAAAAGCATTAGTAGTGTTCCTGAGAAATTAGGTCTGTCAAAAGGCATCGTTATCGGTTTTATTTTTGCTTTTGTCTCTACATTACCCATGCTGATTGCTTATTTGGTAAACTTTAGTTTGAATACTAAATTATCATTAGACACCATTTTGATCAATACGATTTCTTCTGCTTTTTTTGAAGAAATCATCTATCGCGCATTTCTTTTCGGAATGTTGTACCGATTTACGCGATTAGGTTTTGTGCCTTCTATTTTTCTAGGTTCTCTTTTGTTTGGAATAGCACATTTATACCAAAGCACCGAAATCGATGAGCTTATCGGAATCTTTCTGCTTACGTTTCTGGGTTCTGTTTTATTTGCATGGATTTACGTTGAATGCAAATTCAATTTATGGACAGCTATTTTTTTACACTGCTTAATGAATCTGTATTGGCTTATTTTTGATGTCAGCACCAATTCGCTAGGCGATACTTATGCTAATATTTTCCGATTTTCAACAATATTCATAGCACTATTTATAACGATTTATTTCAAAAGAAAAAAGAAAATCCCTCTTGAAATCACCAAGAAAACATGGTGGATGAAACCGAAAAACGACAATTAAAAAAAGCCTGTAAAGATTAATTTACAGGCTTTTTAAAAGTTCAAAAAACAGCTTACTTCACAAACTCTTTATCACTTAATGTTTTCATAAAAGCAATAAGATTCGTTTTTTCTTCTTCTGAAAGTGGAATTCTATTGCCGTTCTTTTTAAAAATCGGGTCAAGATTATCGGCTTCCAAAACTCCATTATCAAAATAATCCAAAACTGCTCTCAGAGTTGCAAACTGACCAAAACTTCCGTAAGGTGCTGTATATTCAATATTTCGTAAAGTCGGTACACGAAAACTCATAAAATCGGCAGGAATTCCAGTAACTCTGGCTCTTCCTGCTTCATTAGAATTTGTGTTTAGAGGAAAACCTATGTTTCTAAAACTTTGATCTGTAAATAATGCTGTACTGTGACAACTTACACATTTTTGCAGAAAAGTTTCATAGCCTTTTGCTTCCTCGACCGTAAAGCTTTCACCTTCTTTACGCTTTATTTTGTCGTATTTACTGTTTGCAGAAACCAATGTATATTCAAACTGAGCGATACTTCTGTAAATTCTATCCGGCGTAATATTTTCGTCTCCAAATGCTTTTCTGAACAATTCTTTATAAGCCACATCATTTTCAATTTTACCGATAACTTCCAAAATAGACGAATCCATTTCTTCATGAGTTATAATAGGAACCAACGGCTGATTTTCGAGTTGTTGCTTGCTTCCGTCCCAATTGTAAAATTGCATAAACATTAAATTCTGAATCGGAGGCGTATTACGAAGTCCTACCCTTCCTTCAATTCCAATTCCTTGCGGATTAAGATCTGCAAAAGCATTTGCCTTAATATGGCAACTAGAACACGAAATGGTATTATCGGCACTGAATCTTTTATCTGAAAAAAGCTTTTCTCCCAATTCGACGCCATATTTAGTAGGTTTGTTTAAACTCACAAAACTATTCACTTCTGGAAAATCAGCAGGAATGTTTAAGGCAATTTCGGGATTATCAACAGAAATCATTTCAGCATCATCATTACTACAGGAGATTGTCGCTATCAGAAATATAAAACCAATTATTTTTTTCATTTTTAAATGAATTTTAAAAGAGCTGTCTGAATCTAAAATTTTCAAACAGCTCTAAATAATTTTAGTTTTCTACAGAAGTCACAGAGAACATTCCTGTAATATCGCTTGTACCATTTCCACCAAAATTGTCCACAAACTTAACCATCTGGGCTGCTGTATGAATATTTGGAGTTGCATTATCGCTTCCGCCTGTTCCGGTTGACAGCGTAATGGTATTCGTTTTACCACTCAACATTTTATCAAAATCGGCCTTGATTTTGATTTTAGGCGCGTTACTTCCAACAATCGCATTGGTTGTCAGATTCAAAGTAATGTCTCTGTAAGCATTTACGCCCTGAGTATAAGTAGCTGTGTTTCCTTTAGTTCCTTCAACAGTGCTTCCGGTATGAATTGACATTGTTTTGTTATCGGTATCATAAAAACCTTCAATTTTTGTAAAACGGTAACCTGATCCCCATTCCCACATCATTGACGTGTCATTTGCTCCAGCTGCAGCATAAAAGTTCGGAAATCTAACCTGGTCTAAAGTATTTTGCTCTGGTTTTATACCCAATCCAAATTTGATTTGTTTATAAGTTGAAGCTGGTATATTGCTTAAAACATAACGCAATGTAGCTGTTTTAGACTGATCAATAACGGTTGCTCCTTTGTCTAAATCATTTATGTTGTAAGCAACCTCGCTTCCGTCATCTTTTACCAGACGAATATTGCTGATTACGTATTTTAGCTCAGAAAAATGGTGTACTTGTCCTGCAGCAGAAGTATTCATTGTGGCAGAAGTCGAAGCGGCATCTCCTAAAACGATGGTTGTGTTTTTAAAGGTATTATCGAATTCCAATGTTACATTGTTTCCTGCTGGATTATCGTCATCACTTGAACAAGAAACAAAGGCTAAAGCAGTAACTGCCAATAAAAGGTATTTTTTTAAATTTTGCATTTTTTGATATTTAAATTTTTGTATTTAATTAAGTCCATTAGATGTAAATACTTCATCATTCTAATAATTAAGCATCTAGTTTTGACAACTATTATGAAGCTTGATTTAACCACAAATTGCACAAATTTTCGCAAACCAATTTGTGGGAATTTGCGTAATTTGCGGTTAAAGAATTGAGGAAATTAATCACCCAATAGGTGGCGGTACAAAAATTTCGAGACAAGGTTCTGTTTGACCTATTTCTTTATATATCAATACTTTTCTGGAATTTATTTCCTTTATAATACTGCAGGTAAATTCAATCTCCGAAATCAAAATCATATCAATCTTCTTTCCTAATCCGGTTAATTCAAGATCACTGTTTTTTTCTGATTGCTGTAATTCTTTATTTAAATGACATTTGCCATGACACTGCATTTCTGGCTTTGCTTTATTGACGCAAAACTCTTGCTCGATATTCTTTTGATTGAGTTTATAGTGTACAATGATCAATCCCTGCTGGAAAGAAACCAACAGAAACAGAATAGTCATTGCGATACTAAAAACTCTTTTCATTTTCTTAAAAACTTACTTTTAATGAAGTAAAAATATTACGGCCCATTCTTGGAATATTTCCCCAATCGGCATAGGTGCTGTAATATTCATTTAATAAATTTTCTGCGCCAACCTGAACGGTGCTTTGTACTTTATTGATTTTAAAAGTATAATCAGCCGAAAGATTCCAAATGGTATAAGCTGGAGTTAAATCTTCTCCATATTCTGGACTGTAATTGATTTGTTCGAAATCACCATTTACAGAAGTCTGGATTCCGAAATTTTTATGCATAAAATGAAGCGAAGTCAGATAACTTAACGGACGAATAAAAGGCAGATTTCCGTCTTTATTATCGGTTCCTCGCGCGTAGGTAAGCATTCCTTTCCAATGTAAATGTTCCAAAATATCGTAGCTGACATTCATAGACATATTCAAAAGTCTAGCATAGTCTAATGAAGTATAGCCTTTAACACCAACAGATTGGTAATTCATAGGGCTTCCCATGCTTAAAATTCTTCCGATGATATAATTTTGGATGTAGAAGTAATTTATTTTTCCTTGAATGCTTAATCTTTCGTTTTTAAAACCCGCAGATGCATTTCCTTCATACGAAATTTCATTTTTTAAATCTGGATTTCCGATATAATCGTAACGGTCAAAACTATTGTAAATGTAATATCCATAACCTTCAGAAACAGAAGGCGCTCTATGGCCGTAACCCGTTCCAACCGAAAAATTAAACTGGTCGATATTCAGTTGGTAACTGGCATGAAGACTTGGTAGAAATCTCGTTTTTTCCTGAGAAGCACCTGGATGGAAAATCCAGTTGAATTCGACATATTTAGAATAGTTGTAATTGACACCTAAAGAACCCCCCAAATTGATTTGACTTTTCTCTGAAACATCCCATGAATTGTTCATCGCAAGCCCTGCAAAGCGAGTCGTAACCCAAGGCCAGCTGTAAGCAAACATCGTTCTGTTACTTCTATCTTGCGGATACATTCGCATTTCTGCAATAGATACATTATCGTAAGCATTCAATGAAATTTCAGAAGAATAACTATTTGTTTTCAAATTAGCTTTAGAAACCAATCCGTAAGTCGTGCTCCATCCTGGCATATCCATATGAACTAAGTTTTCGGGACGAGTCGTATCATCCATATAATGCTCAATGGCATTGTAATAAATCTTGGTATCCACCACTCTAAACAATCCGTCTTCAAACAATTGTTTATAAGAAGCCGATGTAATCAAAGCACGAGAAAGCCATAAATCCATCGGCAATGCCGGAAAACCAACATCTTTCGCCACATCAAAAATCGCATCAACTCTTACAGAAGACAAATCAGTGGTTTTGTAAGCCAATCCCAACGAAGTATTGAACTTATTATATTGCGAATGTTTGACCTCATCGTTGTTTCCATCAAAATAATTATCGGCAGTTCGGTACGAAATACTTCCATCGGCAACAAATTTATGGGTTGAATAAGAGACATTTCCGAGATTGAAAAACTGTTTATTATTAAACTCAAAACCAGTCTGATAAACACCCTTCCATTTTGGTTCGGGACTAAAAGACGTACTTTTTCGTTTTAAATCGATGCTTCCGGCAACGGTCGCTCCATGAAGGCTTCCCTCCTGTCCAGATTTAATATCTATTGACGCGAGATTATTGCTTTCTACATAAGAGGTAATCGGATCCATTTTATCCGTACAAGCTCCAAAAACATGCATTCCGTCAATCGTAACTTGAGAACGTTCTGTACTCATATTGTTCAAAAGCGGTTCCCATGCATAAGCTCCTCTTTTTATGAAACTTATATTATCAGAAGAAGACAAAAACTCATCAACAGAAACGGCCATTTTCATCTCAGTCTCAATTTTCTTTTTTGTGGCGCTTTGTACTTTTACTTCTTCTAGATTTTTGATACTATCATGATGTGCATGATTATTTTGAGCATTCAGTGACATTCCCAAAAAGAGTACTACTATAAAATATTTCATGTGTCTAGAATAAAGTATCAATGTATAATTCGCTTTTTACTCCTTCGACACCGGGCGTAAAATCAGATGGAACAACAGTTCCTTTAAGAATCAATCCGTTTTGATTCATTAAAATCAAGTTCAGTGTCCAATTTCCAGTCATGGTATAATTGACAACGCCATGATAAAATCCATCGTTTTGTTGGGTCAAATCTTTATTATTAGGAGAAGAATGATTTCCCATAGAAGGTTCTGGCATTCTCGGATCCAGTTTTAATGTATATCCCGTTACCTCTGAATAAGAAAATTGCGACGGATCCGGAAAAGTTCCTACTATTGTGGTTGGTTTGTTGTATTTATAAATTCCTGCTACCAATGCATTTTCTGCCACTTTTGGTTTTTGAGGCGCAGTCAATGCTATAAAATACTCTTCACCATCTTTTCCTGTAAAGGCAGTCATGTTCAGGTTTTTATTACTCTGCTTTTCTATAGAAATCTCTTTGTTAACTTCATATTTCTGATTGTCAACGGTAAAAGAAAGATATAGTTCCCAATTGTTAGAAGCATTGCTTTCGCTTGTAAATACAGAATAGCCGCTGTGATATTTAGCAACTGTATTATATTCTAAATTGTATTGATGCGGACATGAAGTATGAAAATCAACTGAGTTCGTCATTACAGGCAGGAAAGTAACAGCAGAAGGCGTTATGGTTTGATTTGTTTGTGTATTTAAAACTTTCAAATGAAGCTCATTATAACCTTTATAAAAAGTTCCGTTTAGAGCTTCGATGCTTACTTTATAATTACCTGTCGTAAACGAAACGGCTTCCTTAAATTCAGACAACTCAGGAATTTCTAAACCTGTTTCGGCTTCGTAATCTGTTTTGTCAAGTGTACACGAGGTAAGCGCAAAAATTGCGATTACCAAAAAATTAAAAAATTTCATTTTGATATTGAGGGTTAAAGACTACATAATGTGGCATACGACAATTTGATGTTACCAAACCATCGGAACCATTAATTAACCAAGATAATAGAAGTGTAAATGAAGGTTCGGCAAAGCGTTTCTTCAATTACGAAAGAAATCAGAAAAATCAGTTTTAAGAAGTTATGAGCCGTTTGCTTGGAATATTTGAATAGCAAATGCCCAAAGCCAATACCAAGATTTTGGATACAGAGCGACCATCAGCAAAAGCTGCATCAATCTTCAAATCGAAAATTAACTTATATAAACTGAATTTTTGATCTATACGAAATAGACCGGAGGATGGAACGTAAGATTTGAAGCTCCTACTGGCTTTTTATCAAACAAAAGGGAATTGTTTTCTTTAGATTCAATTACTGGAACAACAGTAAATTCTAAGATTCCAACATTCTGAATATACACAACCTCTAATTTATCTTTTAGGATGTTCTGCATTTTTCTTTCGTTGTCAGAATATTTTTTTATGCTTTTTTGAAGTTCACAGCGTCCGTTACAACTATTAAAAACTGATTTTCGCTGCACACAAATAGTTTGGGCTATTTCTTTTTGATTGATTTTAAATGAAGCATAAATGAATAAGCTCCCAAATGACGGGGATAAAATTAAAATGGAAAGTACTATGATGAATAACCTTTTCAACTGCTTATTAACTATTTGTTCACAAAAGTACATCTTTTTTACTTTTAATGATAACAAAAATTTTAGTTTTATTAGAATTACTTTAACCCGTTGGGTGAAATTATTATTTTTCAATTTTACTTATCAGTTTAAATTTAAATCTGTTTAAATCTGCGTAAAAAAATCGATGCGCAAAAAGTATTTCACGCTGATTTTTAAAGATTTCTGCAGATCAAAATAGATTTTATTTTGTTGAATGAAACTATGGTATTGTATTTTCACCAACGGCGTTACTTTAAATAAGAACAAAAACTTCTAAATTTAAGTTCAATCATGTTGTATCTTAGTGGATGGAAACAAGCAGCAACAAATGTAAACTAAGAAACTGATGTGGAATTCAACTAAGATAACGCAATTATTCGGTATAGATTATCCCATTTTACAGGGACCAATGGGAGGTGGTTTTTCTACTCCTTCTCTTCTTGCAGCTGTAAGCAACGCCGGCGGTTTGGGCAGTTACGGCGCTTACACTCTAAGTCCCGATGAAATTTTAGAAGCTGATAAAGCCATAAAAGCGGCAACCTCTAAACCGTATAACATTAATTTGTGGGTTGATGATGTTGACAAAACCCTTATAAATTATCCACAGGAAAAATTAGAAAAAATCAAACTCCTCTTTAAGCCCTATTTTGATGAATTAGGAATTCCGCTTCCTGAACTTTCGACTGATATTCCTTCAAAATTTGAAAATCAGGTTGAAGTTTTATTCCGCATCAAACCTGCTGTTTTCAGTTTTATTTTTGGAATTCCTTCCAAAGAAATTTTAGCCGAAAGCAGAAAATTAGGAATCAAAACTGTTGGTGCTGCCACGACCCTTGAAGAAGCTCTTATTTTAGAAGAAGCTCAAGTAGATGCCATCGTTGCGGCCGGATTTGAAGCCGGAGGACACCGTCCTTCTTTTCTGAAACCCGCACAAGAATCTTTCACAGGATTATTCAGCCTCTTGCAACAATTAAAAGCTAAAATCAAGACACCTATAATTGCGGCTGGCGGCATAACAGATGCTAAAGGGATTGCGGCGGCACTTACTTTGGGAGCCGATGCTGTACAGTTAGGCACAGCATTTCTGGCAACAGACGAATCGGCTGCAGTACCGCTTCATAAGGAAATTTTATTTTCTGACATTTCGAATGCTACTGTAATTTCAAAATCTCTTACTGGAAGAATGGGAAGAATGGTAAGTAATAAAATCGCAGAAGAAATTGCTTTTGAAACCGAAGTCTTGCCTTTTCCCTTGCAAACCAAATTAATCACTCCTTTAAAAATCGCAGCTCTTGCTCAAGGCCGAGCAGATTTGGTAAATTTTTGGTCGGGGCAAAATACTGCCAATTTAAAACATCGCAATGCTTCGCAGTTAATGCAGGAATTGATTGCCGAAACTCCTAAATTTATAAAGTAGGAATTGCATGTTTTTTATTTCGGCAAATAAATATAGAATGTGGTTCCTTTTCCAGGCTCGCTGGTAAAATTAAGCACACCGTTATGATTTTCGATAATTCTTTTGCAGAGCGCCAGCCCGATTCCGTTACCGCCATATTGATCTCTATCGTGCAAGCGCTGAAACATATCAAATATCCGTCCCGAATATTTACTGTCCATCCCTATTCCATTATCTGAAATAATGATTAAATGGTAATTTCCTTGCGGTTTATACTTATCCAGCAATGCCTTACTTTCGTCATCGGCACTAATTGTCACAACAGGTTCCGAAGAATTAAATTTAAGAGCGTTGTTGACTAGATTAAAAAACAATTGACGCAATTGCGTACTTAATCCTGCAACAACAGGAAGCGGATTAATGTTAATAATCGCATTCTTTTCGTCAATTATCAGACTTAAATCGTTTATGGTTTCCAGCAGAATTTCATTAAGATCAACTGGGAGAAGCGTATGCACATTATTGTCTACTCTTGAATAATTGAGCACATCAGAAATCAAGTCTGACATTCGTCCTGCCGCACTATTGATTTTATCAAAATAATATTTGTTTTTCTGTTCTTCGCTCAATCCTTCGCCTGCGCGCGAAAGCATTATCCTGATTTTTCTTAGCGGTTCCTGTAAATCGTGGCTTGCAATATAAGCAAACTGTTGTAATTCTTTATTTTTGAACATAAGCTTCGAATTGGCATTTTCCAATTCGCGCTGAATCAATTTCAATTCAGAATTATTCTTAAGCGTTTCTTCTACCGTTTTTTGGGCATGAATGTCTACAAAATAAACCAGCCAATTGGTAAATGAACTGTCTTCTGCCTTATTCGGAATTATAGAAATTAAATGCCATCTATAGGCGTCTCCTTTTTTAATGCGGGTTTCGCCGTAATATTCGCCACGGTTTTTCTTTACTTTGTTCCAATTATCAATGATACTTTCTAAATCATCAGGATGAATAAAAGTGCTCAAATCCTTACGTTCAAAAACAATAAATGGAAATTTCAAAAATCCTTGGAAAAATTCATTTGTAAGCAATACATGATTGCGTTCGTTAATGATGCAGATGAGAATCGGAATTGTGTTGGCTAATTGCCTGTATCTGTTTTCAGTTTCTCCTAATTTCTCCGAAAGTGCTATAAGTTCTATGTTTTTCTTTCGGATTTCGTCATAAGGAGAAAGCGGCGATTCGTATTTAAAATAGTCGGCAAGACTTTTAATTTTTGCTTCAGAAAGCAATCCAGGAGAAAGCACTTTCTGGCTGAACTGCGTTATAGAAGAATTATTTTCATAACTGTATTCTATATTTCCAGAAAGTTTGGCTGCATATTTAAAAGCCTCTGGATTGCACTTTTTCAAATCATTAGAATCTCTGACAATGGCCACAATTTCTTTATGAGTTGTTTTTATGACATTGATTCCCAGTGTGAGTACAGAATTTTCACCAATCGCAATAGAACATCTTGCAACCTCTGAAACAGCAGTAGCAAATCTGGTTTGAAATGAAGAAGGCATACCGCACATCTCTGCAATTTTCATTGATCGCCTATGAGCCAGAATCAGGTCCATTTCATTATCAAGATTTATACTTACAATCTCTTTCATAGCCTAAATTATTTTTCCAACCAACACCGTTGCGTCGTCTGTACCTCTGAGATTATCTTTATATAATGAAGCCGCTATTACACCCGAACTCTGTTTAATGATTGACATCATCTCGTTTAGATTCCATCTGGTTCGCAATCCATCGCTGTGCATAATGATTATCTGATGTTTTGCATAAGGATAAATGGTACTTTTCATTGTTCGCGGAATATTCATTCCTATGATTCCGTTATACGGCGTAAACGTTTTATTTTCCAAACCTTTGTAGATTCGCGTATTGATATTACCAATACCGCAGATATTCCATGTTTCTGTTTTATAATCTACACAGGCAATCGATGCTACAAGTCCTCTTGATTTTTTTACTGCTTCGTGAACCTCTTTTAATATTTCCGCAGCATCTTCTCCTTTAGATCTTATAAAAGCTTTTATTCCCATTTCAACCGCTTCGTTGGCATTTGTGCCATGACCGAGACCATCTCCTACAAATATTTGAAATCCTTTAGCAGTATATTTTACGTGATACCCATCTCCGCAGACCAACTCTCCCGGATAATTAACATTTATTACGGCGCTATTAAATCCAGATTCCTCTCGAGAAACAAATGTATCAGCCTTTTCGCAGATTCTTACATACTGTACAGTTCCCCAATCTTTGCGTGAATATATCTGAAAATCATTGCTCAGCCTTTTAATAGATCCCAGTCCATGTCCTAAAGTATTTCCTGATGAATAACCATCATTCATTATTTTAACGACGTTATCAATGCCTTTACCATTGTCAATACAGTAAATTTCAATTTCATTATGCCCTTTTACTTCACGGCTACGGTATAAAAATTCACCTCCGTTGGCATATTTGATAAGGTTTGATGTTAATTCGGCAACAATTATATCTGTTTCTGCCGCGCGATGAACACTGAAACCTGCTTGGAGGGCAAGGTTATGTATTTCTCTCTTTATAAAAGCCACCAGACTTCGGTCTTCAATTTTATAGCTGGAAAAAGTACTATCCATTTTTCCATTTTATTATAGTAACAGTCGTTCCAACTCCCATTTCTGTTTTTATATCAAATTCATTAACAAGTCTTTTGGTTCCGGGTAATCCCAGTCCAAGACTTTTCCCTGTACTGTATCCATCTTTCATGGCTAGGTCAATATCTACTATGCCTGGACCATTGTCTATAAAAGTTGCACGAACACCTTTATCGCGTCCGTTACTGACTTCTTCAACCAGAACTTTTCCTCCTCCTCCATATTTCAAAAGATTGCGCACGAGTTCGCTTGTGGCGGTAATAAGCTTGGTTTGGTTTAAAATACTCATTCCTGCTTTTACGCCATAATCTTTCACGCGGTTACGCAACGGCACCACGTCTTGTTCTCTTACGATTGCAATTTCTACTTTATTGGTCGCTGTTATCATCATCGATCTGTTCTTCGTTATCGCCCTTATACATTTTTGCGCGAAGCAGATCCATACCCTTTTCAACATTTAGGGCGCTAATAACACCATTTAATGACAATCCAAGTTCTACTAATGTAATTGCAACAGCAGGCTGCATTCCTACAACTACTGTCTGTGCGTCCAATATTTTGGCCATTACCGCTATATTACCTAGTATACGTCCCATAAACGAATCAATTATGGAGACAGCTGATATATCAATTAAAACACCTTTAGAACTATGTTTATTGATTGTATTTATTAAGTCAGATTCTAGGTTTTCTGCTAATTGGTCATACAAATCAACTTGTATTGTCACCAACAGAAAATCTCCCATCTTTAGTATCGGAATTCTTTCCATATCATTCAAAAAATCTAAATAGACTATTTTCTTTTCACCACCGTAAGTTGCAGCATATCAAATGCTGTCTTTAAAGCACTTGCAAGAGTTGCTTTTGTAACAATTCCTGTAAGATCTATACCCAAATGCACAACAGTCTGTGCAATTTCTGGACGAATTCCGCTTATAATGCACTCGGCTCCCATTAAACGTGTTGCACTAACTGTTTTGATTAAATGCTGTGCAACAAGAGAATCTACCGCTGGCACTCCAGAAATATCCAGAATCGCAATTGAACTTCCTGTATCTACTATTTGCTGTAATAGATTCTCCATTACAATCTGCGTACGGGAGCTGTCTAATGTTCCAATAATAGGCAATGCAACAACACCTTCCCAAACACGGATAACTGGAGTAGAAATTTCGCTGATTTCGTCTGTTTGTCTTGAAATTACATCTTCGCGTCCTTTTAGGAAAGACTCAAAAGTCATAATCGTAAGATTGTCTACGACATTATTTAACTCGAGATTTGCAGCATAAAGTACTGCTGGGTCACTTTCGATATCGGATAAAATCTTTGAAGCTGCTTCTTTGAAAGAAATAATATACTGTCCTGTTTCGCGTGGCGAAAAACCGCGTTTTGCTCTCGATATTGAGATTCCTGTCAGTAAATCATATAGTTTTTCAAATTCTTCAGAATTTAAGTCTGCACTGTTGCCACCTTGTTTTATAGCCTCTAAGAAAAGCGTTGTAAACTCTTTTGATTCTTCTTCCTCAGTTGCTCCATCAGTCGATCCTCTTTCTAGAAGAAGTTGTGTCCAGATAGTGTTTAATTTGCTTTCATATTCCTTTAGGCTTGCTAAAACGTTTTTTTGCATTTGTTGTGATATTTGGGTTTCTCTAACAAATATAATAATAAAAAAAGGCTAATATTTCAAAAAAAAAGAAAAAAATCTTAAAAATAAATTCCTTTTTGTAGAAACAATTTATTTTGCTCGCTTACAGCCTGAAATATGGCTGTTTTATTTAAATAGGTTGCTTTGAATGCATGATTTATTTATCATGTAAAAACTTTTTTTAATAAATTAACGATATATCGTAAATAAAAAAAACGGCATAAATCTGCAAACCGTTGAAAACAAAGAATCTTTTCTTTTAGGCACATAATTTGGCTAATGTCTGGCATCCAATATTCATTAAAAAATGTAAACATGAAAAGACTTAGAAAAATCCCTGAAAAAATTCCGATTCAAATTTCAAAAACACCTTACAACACTGTAAGACAATAATTTAAAATATAAAAATTCATTTCTTAATCTAGATTAATCAACAACTTTCTGCACCTGCTCTAAGTTTGCAGAAGAAATTTTAACAGAAAACAAAAGCATTAAAAAAACAGCTTTGACCACAAGTTTAAATTTCGATTAATCGAAACATTTAATAATCTAAAACCATACAAAAATGAGCACAATTACAGTAAAAGACGGAACACAAATTTATTACAAAGATTGGGGAAAAGGACAGCCGGTTGTTTTTCACCACGGATGGCCTTTATCAAGTGACGACTGGGATACACAAATGATGTTTTTCCTAAAACAAGGTTACAGAGTTATTGCACACGATCGCCGCGGACACGGACGTTCAGGACAGAGTTCAGAAGGAAACAATATGGACACTTATGCAGCAGACATCGCCGAACTGACTGAAGCTTTGGATCTTAAAGATGCTATACACATTGGCCACTCAACCGGAGGGGGAGAAGTGATACGATATGCCGCTAAATACGGAAAAGGAAGAATTGCAAAAGCAGTAATCATTAGTGCTATTACTCCGATAATGATTCAGAGCGAAACTAATCCAGAAGGTGTGCCATTAGCGATTTTTGATGAAATCAGAAAAGGTACAGGATTCAACAGAGCACAATACTACCATGATTTTCCAATTGCTTTTTATGGATGGAACCGCGAAGGAACGACTGTTCAAGAAGGTATCAAACAAAACTGGTGGCGCCAAGGAATGATGGGTTCTGTTTTGGCTCATTATGAAGGCATTAAAGCTTTTTCTGAATCTGATTTCACAGAAGACCTTAAGAGTTTAGAAATTCCTGTTCTTGTATTGCATGGCGAAGACGACCAGATTGTTCCTTACCATCAAGCACCAAAAGCGGCGGCACTTTTGAAAAACGGAAAATTAATCGGATATCCTGGATTCTCTCACGGTATGCCAACCCTAAATGCTGAAACAATCAACAACGATATTTTAGATTTTATTAAAGCATAAGCTGTTTTATTAATTAAAACTGTCTGCGCTTTTCATTTATCCGCAGACAGTTTAAAACTTCTAACGTATGAATCCATTTCAACCACCCGCTTTTGACACAGTTACCGAAGCTTTACAATGGCTGAATAATCAAGGTTTTACGCAAAATTTCAATCTTGATGTCAATTGTATTCGTTACAATAACAATTCACAATCCATGTCTCCTGACGAATTTAAGATCGAATATCTTTTTCGTTTTGAGGGAGATACAAATCCTGGAGACGAAGATATCGTGTACGGAATTGTATCTGAAGTTTATGCTATAAAAGGTGTTTTAACCAGCGCCTTCGGAATTTATGCTGATTCTGTTTCTGCCGAAATGATCAGGAAACTTTCTACACATTAACAAAATTAGGAAATACCGTAAATAAAAAATCAGGTTTTATCCAGAACCTATTGTATAACAACAAATTGAATATTTGGCTCTAAAATAGCCTAATCTTAAAAAATAACTTTAAAAATAAATAACTATGAAACCATCAGTAAACTTATTATCTCCAGATAATCACGCTTTAGTATTAATTGACTTTGAAGGGCAAATGGCATTTGCAACACATAATATTCCATTAAGCGAATTAAGAAACAACGTTGCTATCATTAGTGGCGCTTCAAAAATATTTGATGTTGCGACTGTTGTAACAACTGTTGCAGAAGAAAGTTTCTCAGGTCCAGTTTTTCCAGAAGTAGAAGAATTTTATCCAATCGCAACTTCAGGATATATTGACCGTACCTCAATGAATACTTGGGAAGACGAAAATGCTTATAAAGCCATCGTGGCAAAAAACAAGAAAAAAATCGTTTTGGCTGGTTTATGGACAAGTGTTTGTATTGTAGGCCCAGCATTATCGGCTATCGAAGAAGGTTATGAAGTTTACATCATTACAGATGCCTGCGGAGATGTTAGCGCAGAAGCTCACGAGCGTGCGATACAAAGAATGGTTCAAGCTGGCGCAATGCCTATCACTTCAATCCAATATTTATTGGAACTTCAAAGAGATTGGGCTCGTGAGGAAACTTATGTTCCTGTAACGAACTTAATGAAAAAACATGGTGGCTCTTACGGATTGGGAATTCACTACGCTCACAATATGTTGAAACACTAATTCATTTCAATTTGAAACTTGAAACTTGAAACTTGAAACAAAAATAAATACAATCTCTAAGCCTTCATTACTTTGGAATCAGCAAAATCCATATCGAAAATCGTCAAATCACTTTTTCTTTTTCTCTTTTTAGGAACTATTGCATCGGCACAAAATTTTAAACTTTTGCGTTACGATGAAAATTATGAATCCCTAAAAGATTCTTCGCGAAACTTTTATGAGAATTTAAAATTTGTTCCATTAAATCAAGAGAAAGATTTTTACCTCTCTTTTGGAGGCGAAGCACGATATGAATATGTTGATTTCAATAATGAAGATTGGGGAAGACTCAATATCGGCCATAACAATTTTCTTTTGCAGCGTTATGATCTTCATGCAGACATTCATTTAGGAAAAAACTTTAGAGTATTTGCACAATTAAGAAGCGCCTTGCAGGATGGAAGAATTAACGGCCCGAGAGGAATCGATGAAGACCAGCTGAATATTCAAAATCTTTTTTTGGATGTAACGCTATGGCAACAAAAAGATAAAAAACTGATACTTCGCGCCGGAAGACAGGAACTCGATTACGGCTCAGGAAGATTAATTTCGGTGAGAGAAGGACCTAATGCAAGGCTTTATTTTACAGGAGGAAAAATCATGTACGCTTCGTCCCGATTTTCGATTGACGCTTTTGCTATGATGGCCGACACTATTTATGCAGGTGTTTTTGATAATAAAATGTCTAAGCAACTGAATCTTTGGGGGGCTTATTCTAAAATAATATTTCCGAAAGCAGGAAATTTAGATTTGTATTATCTCGGAATAAAAAGAAATGAATCGCTCTTTGAACAAGGAATCGCTCCCGAAAAAAGGCATACTGCTGGAACCAGATTCTGGAAATACGGAGGCGGTTTTATTTACAATCTAGAAGCCGCTTATCAATTCGGAAGTTTTGGTTCTGGAAATATAAATGCCTGGACAGCATCTGCAGATATTGGTTATTCTTTTGAAAACACCAAATTTAAGCCAACCATCAATCTGCGCAATGATTATATCTCGGGAGATTTAAACAAAAACAATGAAAACCTGCAAACGTTTAATCCGTTATATCCAAAAGGAGGTTATTTTGGTTTTAGTCCACAGGTTGGTCCTGTCAATCTAATCGATATTCATCCGTATGCTACACTGGATTTACTTCCAGAATTAAAAATGCAAGTAGATGTTGTTTTCAATTGGAGGTATTCTACCAATGACGGTGTTTACAGACCAAGCGGTACATTGAATCTTGCAGGAAGCGCATCAGACGAACGTTATATCGGAACGGCTTATTTGGCCAATTTCACTTATAGCGTCAACAAATATATTTCAGTCGTGAGCGGTATTCAGTATTTTAAAACTGGTGCTTTTATCAACGACATTATTCCAAATTCGAAAGACGGTGTTTTCTTTAATGCCAGACTCGGGTTTAAATTTTAAGAACATAAATAGCACACAGATAAAACGGATTCGCTATCGCGAAAACGCAGATAAAAAACAGATTTTTTTAATAAAATCCTGAAAATAGAAACTGTTTAAATCCGCGTCAAATTCTATGTTATACAAAACAACATCAACTAAATTTCTAAATATGAAAAAAGCAACCTTTTTCAAAAAATATACAATTAGAAAAATCATTCTAATTCTTCTAATATTCACAGGCTTAACTACTTCTGTTTCTGCACAAAATGCTGCACTTGGCTCGACTACAACTTGGGGTAAAGTAGACGGCGTTGCAGTAAATGGATTGGTTCAAGGACCGTCTGCCGCAGTTGCAGAATTACAGGTTGCCTGTGTTTTTGAATACACAGAAGGCGATATCTTTAATCCACCAGCACTTCCTGCAAACCTAAACGGAATGGTGCATTTAGATGACGCTCTAAAAGGCATCATAACCGAATTGCGTAAAAGCGGAAAATTTACAGGTCATTCTCTTGAAACTTTATTAATCACACCTCCTAAAGGCACTTTGGCTTCAAAAAAATTATTATTAATTGGTTTAGGCGATCGCAATAAATTTATACCCGATTTGATGATCAGCGTTGGAAGCACGGCTATGCGCGAAGCACTTCGTCTGGGCGCGACTGATTTTTCTTTTGCAAGCGATATCAAAGATGCCGGAATTGATTCTCCAACGGCTTTAGTAGCAGAAAATGTAGTTTTAGGTTCTTTTGAAGCTTATAGAACACAGACTTATTTAAAAGACAAAAGATTATCTGACCACAAACCTTTGAGCAAAATCATTCTTCTAGCTGGACCGGCTTTTTATACTGTTGCAGGAGAAGGAATCAAAGAAGCAATCGCAAAACTTAACGCTAAATCTTAAATTATGAAAGCAGATTTAATTTTATTTAATGGCAAAATTCATAGTTTCAATGCCGAAACTCCAAATGTGACCGCAGTTGCCATTAAAGATGGTAAATTTATAGCGGTTGGAAACGACAGCAGTGTTATGGAATTTGCTTCTGAAGAAACAAAAATCATCGATCTTTTGAACCGAAGAGTCGTTCCGGGAATTAACGATTCGCATATTCACCTGATTCGAGGAGGATTAAATTATAACTTAGAATTGCGCTGGGATGGTGTTCCTTCACTTGCCGATGCACTACGAATGCTTAAAGAACAGGTAGACCGCACACCAAATCCGCAATGGGTTCGTGTTGTGGGAGGCTGGACTGAGTTTCAGTTTGCAGAACGCAGAATGCCGACTTTAGAAGAGATCAATGCCATTGCTCCAGAAACACCTGTTTTTATCCTTCATTTGTATGACAGAGCAATCATGAACAGGGCGGCATTAAAAGCGGTTGGTTATAACAAAAATACTCCTGCGCCTCCTGGAGGACACATTGAAAGAGATGCAAACGGAGAGCCAACGGGACTTATAATTGCAACTCCAAATGCAATGATTTTGTATTCTACTCTGGCTAAAGGTCCTACTCTTTCATACGAACATCAGCTCAATTCGACTCGTCATTTTATGAAAGAACTCAACCGCTTCGGAATTACAAGTGTTATTGACGCAGGAGGAGGATTTCAGAACTTTCCCGACGATTATAAAGTGGTTAATGAATTGAATGAAAAGAAACAATTGACGGTAAGAATAGCCTACAATCTTTTTACTCAAAAACCAAAACACGAATTTGAAGATTTTTCAGATTGGATCGACACCGTAAAATTATATCAAGGAGACGATATGTACCGCCATAATGGTGCTGGCGAAATGTTAGTTTTTTCTGCTGCCGATTTTGAAGATTTCTTGCAACCAAGACCAGATCTTCCTGAAAACATGGAAGCTGAATTGGAAAAAGTGGTTCGCCTTTTGGTCGAAAATCGCTGGCCGTTCAGACTTCATGCAACTTACAACGAAAGCATTACAAGATTTTTGAATGTTTTCGAAAAAATAAATCGTGAAATTCCATTTAACGGACTTCCTTGGATTTTTGATCATGCCGAAACAATCGATGAACGCAATATTGAACGCGTAAAAGCACTTGGAGGCGGAATTGCAGTTCAAAGCAGAATGGCTTATCAAGGAGAATATTTCACCGATCGTTACGGAGCAAAAGCAGCCGAAAACACACCACCAATTAAAAAAATGATTGAAATGGAAGTTCCGGTTGGTGCGGGTTCTGATGCCACTAGAGTTAGCAGTTACAATCCTTGGGTTTCTATGTATTGGATGACAGCTGGAAAAACGGTTGGAGGTTTGCAATTGTATAACGAAACACGCTTAAACCGACAAACTGCTTTGGAATTATACACAAGAGGAAGCGCTTGGTTTTCTCAGGAACAAACCAAAAAAGGTGATATTAAAGTTGGAATGTTTGCCGATTTAGTGGTTTTAGACCGTGATTATTTTACGATTGATGATGAAGAAATCAAAAAAATCGAAGCTGATTTGACTATGGTCGATGGAAAAATTGTGTACGCCAATGGAGACTTTTCTTCGTTTTCACCGCCACACATTCCGATTCTTCCTGACTGGTCGCCAACTACTATTTACAACGGTTATCCTGTTAGAAGCGGTTTGCAGAGCGCTATTGAAAAAAACACAAAAGCCAATGCTAAACCAAAACTGACAGCTCAGATTCACAGTTGTGGCGGAAGTTGTGATGTTCATGCTCACAATCACGATGTTGCAAGATTGAGCAATGTTCCGGTAAACAATTATAATGCATTTTGGGGCGCTTTGGGCTGTTCCTGCTTTGCTTTTTAAATTCAAAAAAATGACTGATTTTATAAAACAAATTTTATTCTCTGATTTAGGAACATCCTTCAACAATCTGGCTTTGTTATTCTTTAGAATTCTGCTGGCTGTTGAACTTTTCAGAGTACACGGCATGAAAAAATTCCGTGTAGAAAATGGCCAAAAAGAGCATGTGCCGAATCCGTTGCATCTACCAGAAAAACTCAACGGATTAGTTGCTACTTTTTCTGATACTGTAGTGCCGCTTTTTATCATTCTCGGTCTCGGAACCAGATTGGCCGTATTGCCAACAATTGGAGTTACAGCTGTGGGATATTTTGTAGTTCACAGAAAAGATTCGCTAGAAGTGCGCGATGTCCCATACATGTACACTTTGTCCTTATTATTAATTCTTGCGCTTGGAGCAGGAAAATATTCACTTGATTATTATTTATTAAACCTAATTTAAAATGAAAGCAAACATCGGAATTAAACAAGAAAACATCTCAAAAGTAGTAGATGTATTAACTAAAATTCTTGCAGATGAATTTGTATTATATACTAAAACAAAAAGAGCACACTGGAATGTTGAAGGTCCTGATTTCTATAACAAACATCTTTTCTTCGAACAACAATACGATGCAATTGATGAAATCGTCGATACTGTTGCAGAAAGAATCAGATCCTTAGGGCATTATGCGCCTGCGTCGCTAAAAGATTTTCTGGCTCTGACTCATCTTTCAGAAGAATTAAAAGAGAAAAACGACAGTAATGGATTTATCAAGGAATTACTTCTAGATCACGAAAGCATTATCTTTTACTTGCGTGAAAACATTAACAGTATTGCCGGAGAACTTCAAGATGCTGGAACAAGTGATTTTATTACGGGACTTGTAGAAAATCACGAAAAAATGGCTTGGATGCTTCGCGCTCATTTAAATTAATCATTATGGAATTACAAAAAAATATTTGGTACGTAACCCTGCTGCTCACCATGATAGCAGGGTATTGCGATACCGTAACCTTTGTTGCCGCAGATTCTATATTTTCTGCACATGTTACGGGCAACTTCATTGTTTTTGCTTATCAAATCGTAAAAGGTTCTGATGCGCATGCTTGGATTAAACTATTAACGTTTCCAATTTTTATAATTGCCGTAATTGTTGGAGGAAGAATTGTTTTGAAAAGCGTTAATAGATATACAATCTTATTTTGGGAAGGAATTATATTATTGCTAAGTGGCATTGCTTCGTATGCATTTGGATATTTGGAAATCTTTTCAGAATGGGCAATGTACGGCGTGGCTATGACAACCGTTTTTGCTATGGGATTACAAAATGCATTTGGAAAATTGTATGCCAAAGAAACGCACGGACCAACTACAATGATGACAGGAAATGTAACCCAAGCTTCTCTTGATTTAGGAAACCTGATCAAAAACGGCACTTCAGATTCAGATTCTCTATTGAGTTTTAAGAAACAGTTGGTTACGATTACCGGTTTTCTTGCAGGTTGTTTTTTAGGTGCCGTTGCCGGAAAATACTTTGGTTTAGGTACTTTAATCCTTCCAGGAGTAGCAATGATTATCTGTTATTGGTATCACCGAAATAACTAGACTAAACTGTTCATAAACTTGCAGATCTCTGATAATAGATTATCTTTAAAAAATGAATTTTACCTCCTTAAACGCTGTCAAAAATCACTTATTTATTGCGAATGCGGCAGTTGTTTTATTCTTGACGCATCAAATAGGAAATGCGCAAAAAAAAGAAAATCCAAATGAGTTAAAAAGCAAAATAGCCACTTCCGGAAACAATTCAGAAAAGGCAAGATTACTTTTAAATCTAAGCAGCTATTATCTCAACAAACCTGGCGAATTTAAGACTGATCTCGAAAACGCACAAACGGTAAATGCTGAGGCAAAATTATTATGTGAACGTTTAGCTTATAAAGCTGGAAAAGGAAAAGCCATATTGCTCGATGCACAGATTTTTAGGGAGAAAGGCGACACCAGTAATGCTTTGCAAAAGACAAAAGAAGCTGTTGATTACTCCAAAAAACATAATTTGATTGAATTACAGGCAGAAAGTTATGCCGAACTTTCTATGTATGATGCTTCACTGGAACAAAAGGCAAAATATAAGGAAACAGCAATTCTGCTTTTCAAAAAAACGGGTGCGCAGGAGAAACAGGCTGAAAACTTAAAAGGATTAGGAGAATTATACAGCATCAATGAAAATCCGAATAAGGCAGAACCGCTTTTGAAAGAATCTCTAGCGCTGTATAAATCTATCAAATATCAGAAACTGCAAGGAGTTTACAATTTACTTTCTGAAGTTAATACGCAAAAAGGAAATTATCCGGAATCTTTAAAATATGCGCTTTTAGCCGAAAAAACAGCTATTGCGGTAAATGATAATTCGCTTCAGTTGAGTTCTATTTACAATCATGTCGGACTCGTTTATTATTACTTGCGTCAAAATAACGATGCCGAAGAATACTGGTACAAGGCATTAGAAATTGCAAAATATCATAAGGATACAGAATATGTGCGAACAATTGGAGAAAATCTATGTTCGCTTCTCATCCGTCAGAAAAAAGAAAATGAAGCGCTTAAACTTATAAAAGAAATGCAGCTTCATTTTCCGACTTCTAATATGGAGAGGCTGATGAAAGAAAATTATCTGTTGTTTAATATTTACAGAATTCTGAAAAACAATAGTACCGCCACAATTTACTATAAAAAACTGGCAGATTATTATGGTGAAAATGCAGATAGAAACGGAAACAGCATTGCGATTTTAAGAAGTTTTGCCTCTTATCATTATCAAATAAAAAAGTTTGATGATTTCTACCGAACCATTAAGCGTCTGGACACACTCGCCGCAGGAGCGGGAAACAATCTGATCCGATCCGAAAGTTATCTGATTTGGTTTAAGGCAGATTCTTCAAGAGGAAATTATATCGAGGCAATCAAACATTATCAGTTGTATAAAAGTCTCTCCGATTCGGTTTTTAAAGGTGAAAAAAGCAAACAGATCAGCAGTCTTCAAATCGAATTTGAAAGCGAAAAAAAAGACAAAAACATTGATTTGCTGCAGCAAAAAGCGAAACTTCAGGAAATAAAAATTCACAACAACACTATCGTTAGATATCTGTTTATTATCATCGTCGTTATTCTGAGTGCACTAGTCTTACTTTTATACAACCGATTTAGATTGAAAAAGAAGACAAACGAACAGCTCGAAATCAAACGACAGAAAATTGCCGAGCAAAATGAGCTGAACAAAAAAATGCTTTTGGAGAAAGAATGGCTTTTAAAGGAAATTCATCATCGTGTAAAGAATAATCTACAAATTGTCATTAGTTTATTAAATACGCAATCGGCTTATCTGGACAATGAAGATGCACTTATGGCGATACAGAACAGCAAACACAGAATGCACGCCATGTCGCTCATTCATCAAAAATTATATCAGTCTGATAATCTGGCCAATATTGACATGTCATGGTACATTTACGAATTGATTGGTAATATGAGAGAATGTTTCAGCACTGAAGAAAAAATCAATTTTGTTTTAGAGACAGAAAAAGTTTATCTTGATGTTGCACAGGCGGTTCCACTAGGATTAATTATAAATGAAGCGATTAGCAATGCCATAAAATATGCTTTTCCTGCAGACCGCAAAGGTGCTGTAAAAATAGTGCTCAAAAATATCGGCTATAATAATTATGAATTGTTGATTATGGATAACGGTATTGGCCTTCCATCTGATTTTGATGAAATCGAAAGAGATTCGCTCGGAATGAACTTAATGATGGGACTCACTGATCAAATTGACGGAATTTTTGAAATGAAAAGTGACAATGGACTTAAACTCAAAATTACATTTACAAGAAATACAGAATTTGAAGCATCAAACGAAAATGATGCAATCATATAACTTTTAGGCAATGAAAGAAAAAATTCTAATTGTTGAAGACGAATTTATCGTAGCAAATGATCTAAAAATCATGCTCATCAAAGCGGGTTACCAAATTACTGGCATCGCTTCTTCTGTAGTTCAGGCGCGTAAACTTATAGAAACCAAAAGACCAGACTGGGTTTTATTAGACATCATGCTGAAAGACAATCTTACTGGTATAGATTTGGCTTGGGAACTACGTGAAATGCAGTTGCCGTTTTTATACATTTCTGCCAATACCAACCAGTCTACGCTCGAAGCGGTAAAAGAAACACATCCGTACGGATTTATGGTAAAACCTTTTAGAGAACGGGATCTTTTGGTAATGCTAGATATCGCCAAATACAGATACAAAGAAGAAAGAGAATCGTTTAAAGCTATTCTGCAAACTGTCGAAAATACCGAAATAGAAGGAATAATTGGCAACAGTCAGCTTTTGAACGAGGTTATAGAAAAAATCAGAATTGTAGCTCCAGCAGAAACTTCTGTTTTGGTTCTTGGCGAAAGCGGTACCGGAAAAGAAAGAGTCGCTCATGCAATACACGATCTTTCGACAAATAAATCGAATGCCATTGTGGTTGTAAATTGTGCTGCATTGCCTCAGTCATTGGTAGAATCTGAATTGTTTGGACACGAAAAAGGCGCTTTTACGGGAGCCAACTCACAAAGAATCGGTAAATTTGAACAAGCCAACAACGGAACAATTTTTCTGGATGAAATTGGAGAACTTCCTTTAGATTCGCAAGTAAAATTACTGCGCGTACTGCAAGAAAAAGAAATTCAGAGACTCGGTGGCAGTTCGACTATTAAGATAAATGTACGTGTCATAGCCGCAACGAACAGGTCGCTCGAAAAAGAAGTTGCCGAAGGGCGTTTCAGGCTAGACTTGTATTATCGATTAAATGTTTTCCCGATTGAGCTTCCTCCATTAAAGGAACGCAAAGAAGATATTCAAGCTTTGGCAAACTATTTCCTGAAAAAATACGCCACAAAATCAAGAAAAAATGTTTCGAGCATCAGTCCATCTGCGCTAACGCAATTAATGAATTATGACTGGCCCGGAAATATACGCGAACTGGAGCATCTCATAGAACGAAATGTACTGTTGGCAAAAACGAGTGAAATTGAAAAATTAGATCTTCCTTCAAACACATCAACACCTTTACGAGAAAACAGCGGTAAAATGAAAACGATGGAAGAAATGGAAAAAGAACATATTATGACCGCTCTTCAAAATTGCGGAGGAAAAGTTTCTGGTCCGGGCGGTGCCGCAGAATTGCTGCAAATACAACCGCAGACTCTGTATTCAAAAATGAAAAAATTAGGAATTAAGCAAGACTATAATTAATCTACATTAAGTTGACTTCACTCCAATCTTAGCGAACTTTGCAGTTATAAATCAACATATAAAACAAAAAAACATGGAAACAATAAAATTAGAATTAGACGAAAAAAAACACGGCAATTTTAATCTTTATGTCGATGATAAAAAACTTGGCGAAATGACGGTAAGCCTAAAAGAAGATCTACTGACTGTCTACCACACTGGAGTAGAACCTGAAGGTGAGGGAAAAGGTTATGCAAAAAAACTTCTTGAAGAAATGGTTTCGTATGCACGTGCCAATAAAATGATGGTTAAGGCACTTTGTCCGTACGTACACGCACAATTCACAAAACATCCTGATGAATATCAAGACATCTGGAAAAAATAATTTAAAACAAAAGCATTATGAATTTAGATACAATTACAGCAGGCGTACCATTAAATGAAGCCAAAAAAGCACTAATTATGCTTCACGGACGCGGAGCCGGAGCTCATGATATTCTTTCTATTGCAAAATATCTTGATACTGCAGATTTTGCTTTGGTGGCTCCGCAGGCCGATAACAGAACTTGGTATCCGTATTCTTTTTTGGTACCGATTGCAGAAAACGAACCTTCATTTTCAAATTCACTTCAAGCACTGTCACAAGTTTTAGTTGCCGTACAGCAAAACGGAATCGAGAAAGAAAATATTTATTTCCTAGGATTTTCTCAGGGCGCTTGTCTTGCTTTGGAATTTACAGCCCGAAATGCCGCTAAATATGGTGGTGTTGTTGCTTTTACAGGCGGACTTATAGGCGATAAGGTTTATGAAGAGCATTATCACGGAAACTTTGAAAACACTCCGATTTTTATCGGAACAAGCGATCCTGATTTTCACGTTCCAGTGGAAAGAGTAAATCAAACAGCGGCACTTCTTGAAAAAATGGGAGCTGATGTAACCAAAAAAATCTATGACAATATGGGACACACCATTAGTCAGGATGAAATTGACTTGGCAAACCAGCTTATTTTTTCAAAGAAATAATGATTACGATTACCCGAATTTACAGCAATCAGAATGGCGAAAGCCATTTTGAAGATTTTGAAGTTCCGTTGAAAAACAATGGTGACATCGGATTTTTGTCTGATGATGAATCCGTAAAATCGATTGTTTTTAGAGAAGTCAGTCCGTCGTACGATTACGATTTTCATAATGCTCCCGACCGACAATATATTGTTTTGCTGGAAGGTGGGGTTGAAATCGAAACTTCACTTGGCGAAAAAAGAATTTTTAATACCGGTTCCATTTTATTAGTAGAAGATACGACCGGCAAAGGGCATAAAACCAAAAATATTGAGCCGAAACTCAGAAAGTCAATATTTATAAAATTATAAAAATGGAAAAAGAAACCGCAAGAATAGAAGGATTTAGCGATGGCGTTTTTGCGATTGCCATTACGCTTTTGGTCTTGGATCTTCATGCTCCAGATGCCTCTGCAATAAAAAACGGAAATGAATTGCTTCAATTTTTAAAAGGAGAATGGACGACATACCTCGCTTTCACCCTTTCGTTTTTCAGTATTTTTATCATGTGGGTCAATCATCACAAGATTTTCAAACAGATTTATAGCCGTAATACTGCCATCATGTTTTCCAACGGATTAATTCTTTTTCTGGTTACTGCGGTTTCGTATCCAACGGCGCTACTGGCTCGTTTTTTTGATGGCGAAGCATCTAGTATAGCTGTTGCGATTTATACCGGAATCTTTGTACTTATCAATATTTCATACAACCTTTTATGGTTTGTGGCTGCTCACAACAAAAAACTTTTACGTCCCGGAATTACTGCTCTTGCCATTCAAAAGATCCGAAATAATTATCTGTACGGATTTCCAACCTATTTAATTGCTTTCGGTCTTTCCTTTCAGTTTCCTTCAGTTGCTTTGGCAATCAATATGCTTTTGTTGGTTTTCTGGGCATTTTCTTCGGGAAAAATAAAAATGCAGGAATAACTCAGCTTAAGAAATGTTCTTTTTTAATTCCGAGTTTCTGCATTTTCGAAATTAAAGTCGTTCCCGGAAGGCCCAATAAAATAGCGGCACCTTGCGGACCTGAAATTCTTCCGCCACATTTTTTTACCACTTTCAAGATATGCTCCTTCTCTACTTCCTGGAGTTTTTTAATATAAAAATCGGCTGCTGCTTCAGATGATTCGGCAATAAAAATTTCAGGAAAAGACATCTCTTTTATAACCTCTTCTTTAGCGAACAAAATACTGCGTTCTACCATGTTTTCTAGTTCACGAACATTTCCTGGCCACGGATTTGAAATCATGCTTTTGAGGACTTTTTTAGAAAATCCTTTTATCTTTTTTCCAATTTTTTGAGAATGTTTCGCGAGGAAAAAATTCGCCAAATCTTCAATGTCTTCAGTGCGATTTCGTAGAGCTGGAAGCGCTATCGGAAATACATTCAATCTATAATACAAATCGCTTCTAAAGCGACCTTCGGAGACTTCCCTTTCCAGCGATTTGTTGGTTGCCGCTATTACTCGTACATTTATTTTGATGGTTTTTCTACCTCCAATCCTTTCGATTTCTTTTTCTTGTAGTACACGCAACAATTTTCCTTGAAGTTCCAAAGGCAGTTCTCCTATTTCATCCAGAAAAATAGTTCCATTATTTGCTTGTTCAAACTTACCGATTCGTAAGTCTGTTGCTCCTGTAAATGCCCCTTTTTCATGACCAAATAATATGCTTTCAATCAAATGTTCAGGAATCGAAGCACAATTTACTTTTATGATTTTTTCGTTTGAAACTAATGACAAACTATGAATTGCGTTGGCAATAAGCTCTTTTCCGGTGCCTGTTTCTCCAAAAATCAATACAGTCGAATCAGAAGACGCCACTTGTGTTATCAATTCATAAACATTTTGCATGACGGCACTATTTCCGACAAGGCCCTGAAAATTTTGGGTTTCAATTTTAGTTTCCAGTTTTCTTTCACCAAAATTCTTTTTCAAAATTTCGAGCTCGGCAAGAGCCTTTCCATATTCCGAAGCCAATTTTATATTTCTAGTGGTAATGGAAAGCTGTTGTGCAATACTTCTAATTATTCTGTTGGATTCTCTAGTAAGAGTCGCAGCATTTTTAAAAAACAGAAAAAGTACATGCTGGTTTCCTTTTATATAAGGAAGACAAATTCCGATTCCGTTATTGAAATTTTTATTGTTAGCATAATGAAGATAATCAGGAAGTCTATTTTTGCTTTCATCAAAATCTTTTAAATCAAAAACCACGGTATCTGCTGATGCAAGACACAAATCAAAAAAACTATCTTTTAAAGTATAAGCTTTGGGAAGAATCTCAGGATTTGTGTACTGATAAAAAATTTCATATCCGGTTTCTTCTTCATTTGAAGAAGCCAAAATAAACTCTTCAAAAAAAAGATGGTCTTTTAATAAACTACTTGCAAGAGTATGAAATTCATTTTTAGTCAAAACTTCAGAAAGTGCCTTACAAATTGCCATCGTCAACATTTGTTCTTTTTCTCGTTCCTGCAGCCTGTTCATAATAACTGCAGTCTGATCTATCGGCTTTTCCATAATGTCTTTGGCGTGGTATTAATGCGTAAAAGGTAAATTTAAGAAATAGCCTTTGTTTAATAACTATTGATTTTCGAAATAAAGCATATCCAATTCATAAAATTACGAAATATCGTATTTCAAAAAACTAAAATTCAACACTAATTCACTAATTTACAGCAAATTAAAACAAAAGGAATATTATTTGGTTACAATATGACCGACAGAAAAAACGGCCATTTTTATTTCTTAATCTAGGTTAATCGATCCAGAGCTGCAACGGAAGTAAATTTGTAAAAGAAAATCAATAACAAATTAATAATAAAATACCATGGAAAATAAAATTTTAGGCTTACATCATATTACTGCAATTGCAGGTGACGCTAAACGCAACTTCGACTTTTATTCAAAAATACTAGGATTACGTTTCATCAAAAAAACGGTAAATTTTGACGATCCAGGAACGTACCATTTTTACTTTGGCGACGAAACAGGAAGCGCTGGTACAATTTTAACTTTTTTCCCTTGGGGAGAAGGAATCCAGCAAGGCAGAAAAGGTTCTGGAATGGCAACAGAAATTGGTTATTCTGTACCAAAAGGAAGTTTAGATTTCTGGCAGAAACGTTTTGAGCAATACAATGTAATCTACAATAAACCAGCAGAAAAATTCGGAGAAAAATACCTGACGTTCCTTGATCCTGATGGTTTGAAATTAGAACTAATCGAATCTAAAACAGAGGACAACAGAAAACCTTGGGAAACTGAAGAAGTAAAAGCAGATGTAGCGAAAAGAGGTTTTCATAATATCACTTTAACCTTAAACAACATCAAAGCTACCGCAGCAGTGTTAACAGAAATATTCGGTTACAAACTGATTGATCAGGATATAAACCGTTACCGTTATGCAACCGATGCTGTAGAAAATGCCGCTATTGTTGATTTGGTTGAATTGACTGATGAAAAACGTGGCTTAAATGCAAATGGAACTGTTCACCACGTTGCTTTTAGAGTGCAAAATGATGAAATCTTAATGCACTTCCGTGAAAAAGTCGAAGCGTTTGGTTTATCTATTACACCACAGATTGACAGAAATTATTTCCACTCTCTTTATTTTAGAGAACCAGGTGGAGTTTTATTCGAAATTGCAACCGATAATCCAGGATTTATGGTAGACGAAAGTTTAGAAGAATTAGGACAAAACTTAAAACTTCCGGCACAATACGAACCAAACAGAGCCGCTATTGAAGCGCATTTGGTTAAGATCAATTAACTTTTTTTAACCGCTTTCAAATAAAGCTTAAGCACAAAAAAGCCGCAGAAAAATATTCTTACGGCTTTTTTTACTTAAAACTATTTCTTTTTTACATTGATGTGATTAAAAACTCACTTCTTCTGTTTACTAAATGCTGTTCTTCAGAACATTTTACTCCGTCTTTACATTTATTAAGAAGTTTGCTTTCACCATATCCTTTTCCTTTCAGACGATTGGCATCAATACCTTTCTGCACCAGCCAAGCCATAATTGATTTTGCTCTTTTATCAGACAAAACCATATTTGATTTTGCAGATGAGCGGCTGTCAGTATGCGAACGGATATCAATTTTCATGCTTGGGTATTCTTGCATTGCAGCAAATATTTTTTCCAATTCTACCGCTGCAGATTCGGTGATATCGGCTTTTCCAAGATCAAAATAAATCATCGAAATATTTAGTGTTTTTCCTAAATCTGTTCCAATTTTGATTTTCTTAACTACTGGGAGCGGCAGTGCAATTGCGGCAACTTTTTCTTTTTCTAATACAAAATCCAATTTATTGTCAAGTCCGTATGCAATTGCAACCGGACTTACTTTGGCTGGATATTGTTTTCTTTCTACTTTAATAAGATAGTTTTTATTGCAGTTTACCGTAAAAGAATACGTTCCGTCTGCTGCTGTAGTGATTTCACCTAAAACTTGATTCTTATCGTCAAGCAAAGTAACTTTTGCTCCTTCAATCGGTTCATTTGCCTTACTATCCAGAATAGTTCCTGTCAAAGTTCTTTCGCAAACCATTTTTTTAGTTTCCGTAAACTTATAAATATCATCATTTCCGACACCGTCTTTTTTGTTCGAAGAAAAATAACCTTTTCGAGTATTGCTGTCAATTATAAAAGCAAAATCATCAAAACTGGTATTAACCGGTTCCCCGATATTTTGTACACGGTCGTAAGTGCCGTTGTCAAGAATTTTAGAAACAAAAATATCCAATCCGCCAAGTCCAGGACGACCGTCGGTTGCAAAGTACAATTCGTTATCGCCCGAAATAAATGGGAAAGTTTCTCTTCCTTCTGTATTAATACCTTTTCCTAAATTTTCCGGTTTTCCGAAAGTTCCATCGGCATTAATCGTCACGCTGAACAAATCAGACTGTCCTAAAGTTCCCGGCATATCCGAAGCGAAATATAATTTCTTTTCATCTAAACTCAATGCTGGATGTGCAGTGCTATATCGATCACTATTAAACGGAAGTTCTTTAATATTTGTCCATTTACGGGCTACAAAATCGGCTTTGTATAACTTTAGTAAAGTGATGTTTTTATCATCCTTTCCTCGTTTTCCATCCAGAAAGTTATTCCTTGTGAAATACATCGTTTTTCCGTCTTTCGTAAAAACGGGAGTCGATTCGTTAAACTTAGAATTAATTTCATCGTTTAAAAGAACCGCATTGTCAAGACTTCCGTCTGCTTTAATTGTTGCGACGTATAAATTGGTAAACGATTTATTTGTCCATTTAAACGTTTTTCCTTCCTTTTTTCCGATGTGCCTCGCAGAAGTAAAAACCAAACTATTGTTTAAAAATGCGCTTCCAAAATCAGAATGTTCCGAATTGATATTGGTTGGAGAAATTTCAAAACGACCCGAATTCAGCTTAATCTGTTCCAGATAGTTTTTATTGTTTTCGAATAAAATCCCGCGACTATCAGTATTGGTTATTTTATTGAATTCGTTCAGCATTTTATCCGCCTTAGCGTAATCTCCAGTAGTTTTAAGCGACTGCGCATAACGATAATAATATTCCGGTTCCTGTTTTGGATTTAGAGCAAAAAGTTTTTCGTACCAACCAGCAGCTTTTGCCAGTTCAGCATTAAAATAATAGGCATTTCCTAATCTCTGGAACATTTTTTCGTCTTGATAACCATTGGCAGCAGCTTTTTCATACATAGAAATAGCATCCGCGAAAGCGTAATCATTATATTCTTTTTCTGCTTTGCTTAAAAGAGCTTTCTGCGCATTTCCGTTCAAAAAGAAAAAAAACAGAAAAATGGCAGTTAGTATTTTTTTCAATTTCATAATTAGAAGAATCTTGGTGAAGTAATGCGACTGTACTTATTCATAAACTCAAAACGCAGGAATATCTCGTGAGAACCTGAATTATAGTTGTTCAATTTGGTTGTTTCACGATCATAAGCATAACCAATGTACATGCTTTTGTTAAGTTGGAAACCAGCCATTGCACTCAATGCCGCGCTCCATCTGTACGAAACACCAGCAACGAACTTTTCGTTAAACATAAAGTTTGCAGAAACATCAACTTGAAGCGGAGAACCGTCTACCATTTTAGCCAAAACTGCAGGTTTAAACTGAATCATTTCGTAACGATCCAGATTAAACACATAACCAGCAATTAAATAGTAATTGATAAGTTCTTTAAAAATGGCCGTTTCGTTATCATCGTAACGTCTTGTTTCAATAAAGTTCGGAACAGACAAACCTACATATCCTTTGTCTGAATGGTAGTAAACCCCTGCTCCGATGTTTGGCGTAAATTTGTTCTTAAAATCTGCAAACTGAGGATCTCCCTGATGCTCAGGATTTAATTTATTAGGATCAAGGTTAAAAATGTTTCCAGAACCTTTAATACCAAAAGACAATTTAGCCTCTGCCGATGTCTGAATAGAGTATGATAAATCTACCGCAATATTATTCTCTGTTGTAGGACCGATTCTATCGTTTACTAATGAAACCCCTAATCCTAAATTACTGTTATTCAATGGCGTGTTTACCGATAATGTACCCGTTTCCGGTGCACCATCGAGTCCGACCCATTGTGTACGGTACAAACCAAAAATACTCATAACCCCTCTAGATCCAGCGTAGGCAGGGTTTATATTTATGGTATTGTGCATATATTGTGTAAACTGCGCATCCTGCTGGGCAAAACTTACAGCAGAACAAAACAATAAAACTAAAGCTATTTTTTTCATTTGTATATTTTTAAAATAATGGCTTAACCTATGGCTAAGCCATTGTATTGTTCGGAAATATTATTTAGTCAGATATAAGTAGCCAGCTTGTTGTCTAGGCTTAGACTGATTGTCTTTGTATCTTAAAATATAATAATATGTTCCTTCTGGTAATCCGTTCGATTCTTTTACAGTTGTTCTTCCTTCAGAGAAACCTTTAAATACTATATCATTGTTGTTGTAATGGTCTCTTTCAAAAACCAAAACACCCCAACGGTTAAAAATCTGAACGGTATTCTCAGGATAACACTCAATACCTCTGATGTAAAACCTTTCGTTTTTGTTGTCTCCATTCATAGAAACCGCGTTAAAGACTTTGATATTACAACCGTTTAATTCGATTACAGTAGGATTATCTCCACCAACATTTTCAAAATCAGATTTATCCAGAACGATGATACCGCTTTGAGAAATTCCTGAAACCGTCGCTTGGTTGCTTAATACACCAGCGTTAATATCTGCCTGCGTCAAAGTATATGTCGCAGTAAATGTTGTGCTGTCGCTTTGTCCAACCGCCAAATTGATTGAACTTCCGCTTAGAATAACTCCTGGTAAAAGATTAGAAATAATGATATCATTCAACGGCACATTTCCAGTATTTGTAATAGTGAAAGTATAGGTAACCGTTTCACCTGCCTCAACATTCCCATTTCCGTTTTCGTCATTCAATGCTGCCTCCATAATTAATGAAATAGATGGAACTTCGACAAAAATATGGATGGTTGCGGTGCTGCAGTTATTACTGTTTGCTTTTTCACAAATCTGGTAGGTCAGCGTATGGCTTCCTCCTTGAGTACCAGGTGCAACATCAATTGTTCCGTCTTCGTTTAAAGTTATTCCTGTAGGGAAATTATTTCCTGTAAGAATAACATCTTCTGGCTTAACAGGAATTCCGTTTAATTTATCATTATCTAAAACATTGATTACTTCTAACGAACCATTGATACCGTCTGCAGTTGCACTATCATCATCATTTCCGGCTTCGATTCCGAACTGAGGTTTTGCATTACAACCCAATGAAGCTGCAGGATAATTTACCGTTATCGATTGTGTCGGATTTAATGCAAACTGCATTGTCACTGCTGGTCTCGTCAATTCGAATCCATCAACACCTTCAGACCATTGTCCATTAACCAATACCCATCCCGGCCAATCAGTTGGGATGTTATTTGCGTTAAGAACAGTACCTGGCCACAATACATTTCCTGATAAAGGCATATTGGTTTGTGTCGCCACAACATTATTTGCACTGTCAATCCAGTTAATAGTTACCAAATCTTTTGGCGTAAAATTATCAGCTGTAACTGTATATCTCACAAATGCCGCATTGTTTGAACAATAACTTTCTGCTGTTACAGTCATCGAAGGAGCTACTACAGTAATTGTAACCGTTGCCGATGTACAGTTTGCTGAATTCGCTTTTTCGCAGATTTCATATGTCAAGGTGTAAGTTCCTGCAGGAGCATTTGGAATTAATTCCACTGTTCCATCCGGACGCAATGTCACCACATTATTTGGATCAGGAGTTAAAACATTTAGATTGATATCTGAAATCAATAATGGATTATTATCTAAAGTATCATTGTCTAAAACATTTACTACTTCAACCACTTCGTTGATTCCAACAACTGAACCTACAGGATCAGCCACGGCAACAAGTACTCTTTTATCAACCGGAATTGTAATCGTCGCTGGTGTTGCATCTACAGCTCCACTATTATCTGTTGCTGTAAAAGTAAATGAGTCATTTCCTGAAAATGCTCCACTCGGAGTGTAAGTTAACATTCCTGCTTCTGCTGGAGTCAATATTTGATTAACTGTCACTGGTGCACCTGCAAGAGCTAATGTTCCGTGAGAAGGCAAAGTCAAAATAATATAATTTATAATTGTACCATCCGTATCTGATGCAGTTAACGCTTTAATAGCTTTAGTACCTGCATTTGAAGGCATGTTTGAATTAGTATCATCATTTGCCACAGGAGCATTATTCCCAACAGGAATAGTAATTGTCGCTGGCGCTGAAGTAGCTCCAAGATTATCTGTCGCAATAAAAGTGAACGAATCATTACCATTGAATGAACCACTTGGATCATAAGTAAGATTTGCCGCTTCTGTCGGTGTCAATACCTGATTCGCTGTTAAAGGTGTTCCGTTCAAAGCCAAAGTCCCCTGTGATGGTAAAGTCACAACAGTATAGCTCACAATTGTTCCGTCTACATCTGTTCCTGAAAGAGCATTAATTGTAGTTGCACTTGCAGTTGATGCTATCACCGCATTGGTATCGTCGTTCGCAACCGGTGCGTCGTTTACTGGAGTCACCGTTATCGTCACTGTTGCGGTGTTTCCGTCAACCGTTCCGTCATTGGCCTTATAAGTGAAGCTGTCTGTCGTAGTCTCGCTTCCGTCGTGAATGTAGGTGAACGAGCCGTCCGAGTTCAGCGTCAGCGTTCCGTGTGAAGGATTCACAACCAAGACTGCCGTCAAGGCGTCGCCTTCCGCATCAGAATCATTTCCTAGGACTCCAGGAGCAGTGATGCTCAGCGTTCCGCCCTCGGCAACCGTGTAAGAGTTGTCAACAGCAACAGGCGCATCGTTTACTGGAGTCACCGTTATCGTCACTGTTGCGGTGTTTCCGTCAACCGTTCCGTCGTTGGCCTTATAAGTGAAGCTGTCTGTCGTAGTCTCGCTTCCGTCGTGAATGTAGGTGAACGAGCCGTCTGTATTCAGTGTCAGTGTCCCGTGCGAAGGATTCGCAACCAAGACTGCCGTCAAGGCATCGCCTTCCGCATCGGAATCATTTCCTAGGACTCCAGGTGCAGCAATGCTAAGCGTTCCGCCCTCGGCAACCGTGTAAGAGTTGTCAACAGCAACAGGCGCGTCGTTGACAGGAGTGACCGTGATCCTAACAGTTGCGGTGTTTCCGTCAACCGTTCCGTCGTTGGCCTTATAAGTGAAGCTGTCGCTCAGCGTCTCGCTTCCGTCGTGAATGTAGGTGAAAGAGCCGTCTGCGTTCAGCGTCAGCGTTCCGTGCGAAGGATTCGCAACCACAGCGGCGGTAAGCGCATCCCCCTCGGCATCCGTATCATTTCCTAGGACTCCAGGAGCAGCAATGCTAAGCGTTCCGCCCTCGGCAACCGTGTAAGAGTTGTCCACAGCAACAGGAGCATCGTTTACTGGAGTGACCGTGATGGTCACTGTTGCGGTATTGCTGTTCAATGAGCCGTCGTTTGCTCTGTAGGTGAAGCTGTCGCTCAGCGTCTCGCTTCCGTCGTGAATGTAGGTGAACGAGCCGTCCGCGTTCAGTGTCAGTGTCCCGTGCGAAGGATTCGCAACCAAGACTGCCGTCAAGGCGTCGCCTTCCGCATCAGAATCATTTCCTAGGACTCCAGGAGCAGTGATGCTAAGCGTTCCGCCCTCGGCAACCGTGTAAGAGTTGTCCACAGCAACAGGCGCGTCGTTGACAGGAGTAACCGTTATCGTTACTGTTGCGGTGTTTCCGTCAACTGTTCCGTCGTTGGCCTTATAAGTGAAGCTGTCTGTCGTAGTCTCGCTTCCATCGTGAATGTATGTGAACGAGCCGTCTGCATTCAGTGTCAGTGTCCCGTGTGAAGGATTCGCAACCAAGACTGCCGTCAAGGCATCGCCTTCCGCATCAGTATCGTTTCCTAGGACTCCAGGAGCAGTGATGCTCAGCGTTCCGCCCTCGGCAACCGTGTAAGAGTTGTCAACAGCAACTGGCGCGTCGTTGACAGGAGTGACCGTTATCGTTACTGTTGCGGTGTTTCCGTCAGCCGTTCCGTCATTGGCCTTATAAGTGAAGCTGTCTGTCGTAGTCTCGCTTCCATCGTGAATGTATGTGAACGAGCCGTCTGCATTCAGTGTCAGTGTCCCGTGTGAAGGATTCGCAACCAAGACTGCCGTCAAGGCA
>NZ_JBHLYW010000032.1:377506-378625 GCF_042431625.1 Flavobacterium procerum
TTCGGCAACCGTGTAAGAGTTGTCCACAGCAACTGGCACGTCGTTTACTGGAGTCACCGTTATCGTCACTGTTGCGGTGTTTCCGTCAACCGTTCCGTCGTTGGCCTTATAAGTGAAGCTGTCTGTCGTAGTCTCGCTTCCGTCGTGAATGTAGGTGAACGAGCCGTCTGCGTTCAGCGTCAGCGTTCCGTGCGAAGGATTCGCAACCAAGACTGCCGTCAAGGCGTCGCCTTCCGCATCAGAATCATTCCCTAGGACTCCAGGAGCAGTGATGCTAAGCGTTCCGCCTTCGGCAACCGTGTAAGAGTTGTCAACAGCGACAGGCGCATCGTTGACAGGAGTGACCGTTATCGTTACTGTTGCGGTGTTTCCGTCAACCGTTCCGTCATTGGCCTTATAAGTGAAGCTGTCTGTCGTAGTCTCGCTTCCGTCGTGAATGTAGGTGAAAGAGCCGTCTGTATTCAGTGTCAGCGTTCCGTGTGAAGGATTCGCAACCAAGACTGCCGTCAAGGCATCGCCTTCCGCATCAGTATCGTTTCCTAGGACTCCAGGTGCAGTAATGCTCAGCGTTCCGCCCTCGGCAACCGTGTAAGAGTTGTCAACAGCAACAGGCGCATCGTTAACAGGAGTGACCGTTATCGTCACTGTTGCGGTGTTTCCGTCAACCGTTCCGTCGTTGGCCTTATAAGTGAAGCTGTCGCTAAGCGTCTCGCTTCCGTCGTGAATATATGTGAAAGAGCCGTCCGAGTTCAGCGTCAGCGTTCCGTGTGAAGGATTCGCAACCAAGACTGCCGTCAAGGCATCGCCTTCCGCATCAGAATCGTTCCCTAGGACTCCAGGTGCAGAAATGTTCAATGTTCCGCCTTCTGCAACCGTATAGCTGCTGTCATCAACAGCAACTGGTGCATCGTTTACAGGAGTAACTGTTATCGTCACTGTTGCAGTATTGCTGTTCAGAGAGCCGTCGTTTGCTCTATAAGTAAAGCTGTCAGAAAGCGTCTCGCTTCCGTCGTGAATATATGTGAAAGAGCCGTCCGAGTTCAGCGTCAGCGTTCCGTGTGAAGGATTCGCAACCAAGACTGCCGTCAAGGCGTCGCCTTCCGCATCAGAATCATTCCC
>NZ_JBHLYW010000033.1:0-82352 GCF_042431625.1 Flavobacterium procerum
GTCTCAGTACCAGTGTGGGGGATCTCCCTCTCAGGACCCCTACCCATCGTAGCCTTGGTAAGCCGTTACCTTGCCAACTAGCTAATGGGACGCATGCTCATCTTTCACCGTTGTGACTTTAATAGCGACTTCATGCGAAGTTGCTATGCTATGAGGTATTAATCCAAATTTCTCTGGGCTATCCCTCTGTGAAAGGCAGATTGCATACGCGTTACGCACCCGTGCGCCGGTCTCAAGGCCCGAAAGCCTCTACCCCTCGACTTGCATGTGTTAAGCCTGCCGCTAGCGTTCATCCTGAGCCAGGATCAAACTCTTCATCGTATATTTTAATATTATATATTCGATGCTCAATCTAGTGGTTATTCTCGAATCCTGCGACTCTATTACTCTTATTCTTTTTGTTCCGATTTGCATCGGAACGGCTGTCAATTCAATATGTCTACGAACGTGTATTTCTTTTTCTTGTTTCGCTTGTCTCTCAAAGCGGGTGCAAAAGTAGAAAACTTATTTCTAACCGGCAAATGTTTTTTGAAGTTTTTTTTTTGGAAAATTTTACTTTTCCTTCTCTTCTCAAACCTGCCAATCTTTCAACGAACTTTCCGTGTTTTGCGGGGTGCAAATGTAAAAGCTTCTTTCGAATCCCGCAAGCTTTTCGCAATCTTTTTTTCAGATTTTTTTTCTGTCTCGATTACCATTGCTTGCCAGTATTTCAGTGAACGCCTTTCGCTGTTGCGGGTGCAAAAGTAGCACCTTTTTCCGCTTATCCAAGCTTTTCACCACTCTTTTTTTGCTCTTTTTCTTAATTATTCCTTAACTCGCTGATAACGGATTCCTTACAGCCGCAACTTTTTTCATCATACGTAGGATTTTTCCTTTTCCTGATGTGGTTTCAGCATTTATCGGCCCGTTTTTCCCTTTGATTTTATCGGATTTTTAGTCTGCAGCACTCTTTTATACCAAGAAATCAAACTTTCGAATATGCTTTTTGGTAATTTTTAGTCTCGCAAAGGCGCTAAGGCGCTAAGCTTTTCCTTTTTTCATCCTCATTTCATCTGTCCATTCGATAAGCTTCTCCCGAAAACGCCCCTAGCCCCGATAGGAGCGGAAATCCTTTTGTGCCGGGGTTCGGCACAAAAGATTGAAGCGCATAGCGGGAAACGGCTCCTTAAAAAAACAAAGATAATCATGCTCAAACTACAAAGCGCGCTATACTTATTATATATGCAACAAAAAAACAAACCCGACTGGTTTTAGAAACTGTCGGGTGGAAAGAGAAGTTACTCCTTATATATAGGTATACTAAAATAAAAACCGATAGTTCTCAAAAAAAACTATCGGTTTACTTCTTACTTATATTTTTAAATCTAATTATCCTTTTTTAATTCACCAGCTCTTTTCTGCCATTTCTCTGACAGATCATCATAGTTGATTTGTTTGGATTAATAAAAAACTTAAACACCACATAATATATGATATAAACTTCTCTCTCTTGCCACGCCATCTGTTTCTATATAGTCTACCAAAATAGAATTCATACGAACATCTTTTACTCTCAATTCTTTCGATAAAGAAATCTTTATGACATCTAAATAGTATGTAAAAGTCCTGATGCTTCGATATTGCTAATACAATAGGCAAATCACCGGTTTTCAGTCAAACCGCATAAATATCCCATTCTTGTTTGTATATCCATTACGGGATTTTTAAGTTGGTTAAAAAGTAAAAGAAAACATTAATTAATTTTGTTTCTGAAAATACAGATAATTAGTCGCAGTACTTACGTCTCGCAATCTTATCTGGGAATTGTTGAACTCAAACAACTTCCAATTATAATTCAATTTTTTAAGCAATTCTGAACTGAAATTTAGCTGTACTTCCCTAACACCATTTTGCACTGTACTTTCCCATTGTCCTGTTTCTGAAAATGTGCCTTTGCTGGCAACCACCGATTTGTCGGCTTTAAAAACAAATGCGTACCCACTGTAATTTGTAGTTTTTATAGAACCGTCATAAAAATAAGGTATTTCCCAAGTCCCTTTTGTTATGGTTTCTTCAAAATCAAGTGCTACAATATTGTTTTCTGGACAATAGTCTATTGCATATTTAATGGCGTTTTCGAACTCCAAATTATTGGTAATCGATTTTGTCAGATTATTGTAATCTGTAATTGTAATAGGATATTTTAAAGAAATATACTGACTGTCATTTAAATTTTTGATAAAATTAAAAAACGCCTCATCGCTTATTATCGATTGGGAGCTTGCAGTCTGATTTACGCTGTTGTAAATAGTAATCGTTATGGGATAATTAATATTCAGTCCATTAATTTTGGATAAAAGATCGGGATAAAGATTCCAGTAAGCAATTAAGGAATCGAAATCGGCCTGATTCGGAATCAATTGTTCGATATAATTATAGTAAACCATTGTTACAGGAAAATCTATTTTCACAATATCATCATCATAAGCACTTGCATTGATGTTATCTAATACTTTTTGATAATCGGCAGAAGTATTGATTGCAATTTGCTCATTATTTACAGTAACGGTATAAGGAAGTTGTATGGTGCAATAACTCGATCCGTCAATCATGTTATCCTGTACGGTTCTTACCATTGCGACTCTTTGCAGATAACTGGTAAGCGGAGAAACATTTGTAATTGTTCCCGGATTACTATTGATTTCCTCATCTATTTCCTGTTGGCATGAAATGAGTAATAGCATGAAAACTGCACTTGATAAATATTTTTTCAAAAGGAACATATTGATGTTTTTACAAAAGTAATAAATTTTAAAAGAAACTGTTTTTTAATAAACTGCCAGTAAAGCCTTTCATAATTTTCTTCTATACTAAATTATCAAAAACCAATAGCATTTTATCCATCTGTAAAACAATCATCTTTACTTTTACCCTACTTCAATTAAAAACAAATACTTTTGCGCTGACAAATTGAAAACCTAAATGCCAGATAAAAACCAATCTAATACTTGTGATGAAATCATTTTTTCGTCTTTCTTCAAAAGTCATATAAAAGCACTTCGAAATTTTCTTTTGTACAAATTTGGAAATACAGAACAGGCCGAAGATGTTGCTCAGGAAGCATTTGTAAAACTTTGGCAAAACTGTGCTTCTGTACCTTTAGAAAAAGCAAAATCATATATCTATACTATTGCCAATAACAGTAGTCTCAATCAAATTGCACATCAGAAAGTAGTTTTGAAATATGAAAAAAACTTTACTGGTTTAGACAAGACAAATGAAAATCCAGAATATCTTTTGGAGGAAAAACAATTTCAGGCTAAACTTTTAAAAGCCATCGAAAACTTAAACGAAAAACAGCGTACAGCCTTTTTAATGCATCGAATTGATGGCAAAAAGTACAGCGAAATTGCTTTAGAATTGAATATCAGCGTAAAAGCAGTTGAAAAACGCATCCATTTGGCTCTGTTAAGCTTACGTAAAGAAATTGATTTATAAAAAGTAGGGTAAATTTAGTTCTAATTGTTTTAATTAAATAATACGATAAAATGAAGAAAAATCGCTTATTAGCAAAATGGCTCAACGATGATTTATCTCCTGATGAATTAGCAGCATTTGAGGCAAGTCCCGATTTTGAAAAATATAAAAAAATAAAAGAATATACCTCTCACCTGGAGACAGATGATTGGGATGAAAATGCTATGTTATCTAATATACTGAGTCAGAAAAAATCGACACCTAAAGTAGTACCACTTTACAAAAAGTGGGCGTTTAGAGCCGCTGCCATATTTGTTCTGGCTCTCGGAATTACATTTGCTATGAAAGTTTTTGTGCCTCAAACAGAAACTGCAGATTTTGGTCAAAAGACAACCTTTTCATTACCTGATAATTCTGAGGTCGTTTTGAATTCAGGTTCTGAAATAAACTATAAAAAATGGAATTGGAGCAACAATAGACATCTTGAATTAAAAGGCGAAGCTTATTTCAGAGTAGCAAAAGGAAGAAAATTTGAAGTGGAGACTCATCTTGGAAAAGTAACGGTTTTAGGAACACAGTTTAATGTTAAAACCAGAAAAAACAGATTTGATGTAGTGTGTTACGAAGGACGCGTAAAAGTAAATTATGCCAACACGCAGATTCTGTTAACTCACGGACAAAGTGTTCGTTTTGAAAACGGAAAACAAATTAAAACAACTGTAAATTCATTGAAACCCGAATGGATGGACAATCAAATATCTTTTTATCAGGAAAATATACGAAGCCTTTTGGATGAAGTAGAAAGACAGTACAACATCAAAATTGAATTAAATTCCAAAGACACTATCTCATTATTTACAGGAAAATTACCCGCAAAAGACTTAAATACAGCTTTGCAGATTATCAGTACAACCTATCATTTAGAAGCGAAAAAAGTATCCAATAATACAATAATTTTTGACGAAAAATAAATGCTGCGCCCCAGATTATTTCATTTTTTGTTTTTTCTTTTCTTTATTCTGAATCTATCTGCTCAGGATAAAGGAAAAGTTATGCCCTTTAAGAAAATAATACTTGAGATTGAAAAACAGCATGGGGTTAGTTTTAATTATACCGAAGACAATATTGCCAATCTGGAATTAAATCCTCCTAAGAAATCACTTTCTTTGGAACAGAAACTCGAATATCTCTCCAAAAAAACTAATTTGTCTTTCGAAAATATCGGAAACAAATTCATTAATATTTATAAAAAAGACAAGGTTTCTAATCTCATCTGTGGCTATGTTTTTTCTGTCTTAGATAAAAAACCTATTGAAAATGCCAATATCAGCTTCCCTGATAAAACTCATATTGAAACTGATTCAGAAGGATATTTTGAGTTTAGTAAACAAGAAAAAAACACCTTTATAATCAGCCACGTTGGTTTTACTTCGAAAAGAATTACAGCGGGCAATACAGACTCTAAAAATTGTATTCAAATTTTCTTGGAACCTGAAATTACAGAACTTCAAGAGATTAAAGCCAATGCTATTCTAGCTTCGGGGATTTCTAAAAACACAGACGGTTCACTTGTTATTAAACCAAAGAAATTTGGTATTCTGCCCGGACTTATTGAACCCGATGCTTTGCAGACTATGCAACAGGTTCCAGGCGTGAACAGTCTGGACGAAAGTGTATCGAGCATTAACGTTCGCGGAGGCACACATGACCAGAATTTGTTTTTGTGGAATGGAATCCGAATGTTTCAAACGGGACATTTTTTTGGTTTAATTTCGGTTTTCAACCCCAATTTAGCCCATACAATTTCGATTTATAAAAACGGAAGTTCTGCCTTTTACGGCGAAAGTGTGTCAAGTGTTGTAGCGATTTCTTCTACTCCAGAAACGGAAGAAAAAAACTCCTTCAGCGCAGGAATAAATATGATTAATGCTGATGTCTATGCCAAGTATAATCTTTCTGAAAAAAGTTATATCGAAATCTCGGCTCGTAAATCGATTACTGATTATGTAGAAACTCCTACTTATAAAGAATATTTCAATAAAGTATTTCAAAATACCACTATTACTGATTTTTCGCAGAATCAAAATGTCGATTATCAAAGTGACAAAAAATTCGGATTTTACGATGCAACGCTAAAATATGCTCAGAAAATAGGCCTTAAAGATCAAATTGTACTCGATTTAATTACCATAAAAGACAATCTAGAAGTTTTTCAAAGCGCATCTTTTTATGACATAAACATATCTGAAAACAATATTTTACGCCAACAGAATTATGGCGGAAATTTGTCTTGGAAAAGAAACTGGAATAGCTTCAACACTACCAAAATAAACGTTTACAATTCTACGTACGAACTTTTAGGCAATCAAAAAACAACTTACGTAAACCAAATTGTTGTTCAGGAAAACACGGTAAACAATAACGGAATCAATTTAGAGAATAATCATATCTTAAGTCCTAAATTTAGTTTTAATAACGGCTATCAGTTTAATGAAATTGGTATTACTAATTTTGAGCAGGTAACCAATCCTGATTTTTATCGTAAAATAAAAGATGTACTAAGAACTCACGCTTTAATTCTAGAGGGAAAGTATAATGACACAATTTCCAGAATATATCTTAAGACTGGAATACGCATTAACTATATCGAAAAATTCAAAAAATACATAGCAGAACCTCGATTTCAGTTTTGCTACGGCATTAGCAAAAGCATGAATCTCGAATTGCTGGGCGAACTCAAAAGCCAGAATACTCAACAGATTATTGATCTGCAGAAAGATTATTTTGGTATCGAAAAAAGACGTTGGATTGTTTCAAACAACACTACAATTCCGATTCAGAAAAGCAGACAGCTGTCTTTAAATTTATTCTACAAAAAAAATGATTGGCTTTTGGACGTTGAAAATTTTTATAAGAAAGTTAAAGGAATCACGACTTCAAGCCAGGGTTTTCAGAATCAGTTGGAATTTGTTCGCACCACAGGCGATTATGAAATCTGGGGAACAGAAATGCTGGTTCAGAAAAAAATAAATCATTTCTTAACTTGGTTCAGTTACACTTACAATGAAAACAACTATCATTTTCCAAATTACGAATATCCAGTTTTCCCCAATAATTTTGAACTGACCCATACTTTATCGTGGGCAGGAATCTATGAGAAAAACAATTTCAAAATCGCTTTAGGCACAAAATGGTCTTCAGGAAGACCAAAAACATCGCCAGATGTATCCCGAATTGACCTTACAAACCCTGTATTAGTGTACAATAGACCTAACGACAGCAATCTGAATATTTTTTCGCAGGTCAATCTTTCTTCAACCTACAAATGGGAAACCGCAGATGGAATTCAGTACAAATTAGGCATTTCAATCTTAAATATCCTAAACCGAAGAAATGAAATCAGCGAATATTACAGAATTAGTTCGTTAACAAATTCGATAGAAGAAGTCGACACTTTTTCTTTACAAAGAACCCCAAACGTGAGCTTTAGAGTTTCTTTCTAATTTAAGTTCACTTATTATTTATCCTTAAATCCGTTAGACTTTCCTGTAAGGTCTTTTTTTTGACCTTGTAGATATTCTGAAGGTGCAGAAATAATACCTCCAAGGTTTTGAAAACCTTGGAGTAAGTCAAATTATCCAAACATCAAATAATCAGTCTTCTATTACATTTTTTTCAAGAGTTTAAAAGACTCTTATTCATCTTTTTACATTTTTTTTTTAGAAAATAGCAATTTTTTGGTAGGGTAATCTGCATCAAAGCTGTTTAACAATTGAACACAATCAAAAGAAAAAAATGAAAAGAAAAAAAACAGCAGTTCTAGTTGCAAGCTTACTAATACTGGTTTCAGCAGGAATCTATTTGTATTATGGAGTCCTATTTAAAGAAGCCCGAAATATCGAATCAGAAACACCCGAATATGCTATCTCTGCATCCAAATTAGTCCAAAATTACAGTACAGATCCTAAAAAAGCAGATTCATTATATCTCAACAAAACCATTGAAATAACAGGAAAAGTAACTAAAGAATCCGATTCTGTAATCATACTTGAAAATACTGTTTTCTGTCTTTTCAAAGAAAAAATAAACGACAAATTGATTGATAACAATATGACAATCAAAGGAAAATGTATTGGATATGACGAATTATTTATGGAAGTCAAAATCGATCAGTGCACATTAATAAACAAACAAAACAAATAATTAATTATGAAGAAATTTTTAGTTCCAATCTGCCTTTTTTTAGCTACAATGGCTTACTCTCAGGATGATTTGCTCAAGAGTTTAGATTCTACTCAGACAGAAAAAAATTATTCGACAGCCACTTTTAAGGCCTTACAGCTGGTAACCTTACAAACAACAAAAATGCCTGCAAAAAAAGAATTCTATTTTGTAGTCTCACACCGTTTTGGAACAGTCAAAGATGGTCTTGACAGTTTTTTTGGACTTGATAATGCTACAACAAAACTTGGTGGTATTTATGGCGTAACAGATTGGTTGTCTGTGAGCCTTTCGAGACACACATTAAACAAAATGTACGAAACCGGATTAAAATACCGTGTAGCAAGACAAAACGATAATTTTCCTCTTGACATTGTTGGGTATAGTGTTGCCGATATAAATACATTTTTAGAAAAAGAACAATATCCTGGCTTAGAATTTAAACATCGTATGGCGTATGTACAGCAGATTCTAGTATCCAGAAAAGTGAGTGAAAAATTATCAATCGAATTAGTGCCATCTTTTATTCATAAAAACCTATACAATCCTGATATAGAAAAAGACAATCAATTTTCTTTTGGCGGTGGCGGACGCTATAAAATAACGAAACGATTATCAGTGAATTTAGAGTACATGCACAATTTCGATAAACCTGATTTCTACAAAAATCCGTTGTCTGTAGGTTTAGATGTCGAAACTGGCGGACACGTATTTCAACTAATCTTTACCAATTCGCAGTCTATGAGCGAGAGCGGATATCTTACCAATGCTGCTGGTGACTGGGGTAAAGGAGATTTCTTCTTCGGATTTAACCTATACAGAGTATTTTAATAACGACAAACACATAAAAATCATGAAAAAAACAATCGCACTTACAATTTTATTGGTCTCATTAGCAAGCTGTAGTGATTCTGATACATATCAGGATATCGAACCACAACCAAATGCTCCGACAAACCCGACAGACCCAACGAATCCAACTGATCCGACCAATCCGACAACGCCAACAGCAATTACATACAATAAGGATGTCAAATCTATTATTGATGCGAACTGTATAGGCTGTCATGCTAGCGGAAGATCTGCCGCTTTTAGACCGCTTACCACTTTTGCACAGGTAAAAGCTGCGGTTGAAAGCGCCGGATTGCTAAACAGAATTCAGCTGCAGAACGGCCAGCAAGGACTTATGCCTCAAGGCGGTAGAATGGCTCAGGCAAGTATTGATTTAATTGTAAAATGGAATACTGACGGACTAAAAGAAAACTAATTAATCATGAAAAAGTCATTTATTCATTTACTCACCTTATTGCTGCTTATTGTTGCCAATACGAATGGTTTTGCACAAAAACTGATTACAAAAACAGGGAATGTAAAGTTTCAAGCCTCTATGCCTTCTTATGAAGAGGTTGCAGCAGAAAACAAGTCGGCATCGGCAGTATTGGATCAGGCAACAGGAGATTTTGCAAGTTTGGTTTTGATCAAAGGTTTTCGATTTAAAGTTGCGCTTATGGAAGAACACTTTAATGAAAATTATATGGAATCTGAAAAATATTCGAAAGCCGTTTTTAAAGGCCGAATAGAAGATTTTGATATAGCAAAAATTACAGATACACCTAAAAATTTTACTTTAAAAGGAGATCTTACCATTCACGGAAAAACAAATCCTGTTGTGGTGACTATAAAGATTTCTAAAGCTCCAAATGGAGTGAATGCTGTTGGTGCATTTGAAGCAAAACCAGAAGATTTTGGGATTGAAATACCAAAACTTGTCCGAAAGAAAATTGCTGACAAAATAAAGGTTAATTACATTTTTTTATTGCTTAAATAATCTTTTCTAGACAATAGATGGCTTCAGATCATAAAATCTTCAACAGATAGTATCTTCTGAATGAACTCCTTTTGATTTGGGTGATTATTAGAACACAATGTTTTGGAGGCCGTTACGACTACTTAGTGCGGCCTCTTTTTTTCAAACTTAATTCAAATTAAAATGACCTACAGAAATTACATTGTTTCCGGAGAAGATGTTAATGATTTTATGGTAATGGAAGATTCCGCATACATTTCGTACACACTTCGATTATTGTATCATTTTTTATTCTCTAATGGATTTTCAAAAGAAAAACTCAATTCAATGAATTTAGATTTGCAGGAAGGAAAACACGAATTAGTATGCTACAAAAATTTGATGTTTACAGAATATTTTTTCGTTGTAATGACGCATTGTTCTGTAAAAGACAAAATTTATATAAAAAGCTCCTTTTTTAACTCAAAAAATGAGTGTTGTGCAGAAGTTAGTAAAGAAGTCGAATGGTTTGATGCTCTTCAAAGAGAAGTCATTAGCTCTCCAAAAAAAATCCTAAAACATTTTAATCAAAACATTTAAGATTGATTTACAAACTATCTTTTATCAAAAATGATAATGATTAAAGAGACCAACATCTCATTTTCATTTTTTTTATAAATTTAGGAATGAACGGCAATAAAAACACGACTCCAAAACCGATTAAAACCTTTGCTTTCCTAAATAGTTCTGTTACTAAAAATGCCTGAACATAATCTGATTTTAATTCTAAATCAATTACCATTTTTAATAATTGCAGTTACTGCTCCTGAACTATATTCTGGCGTACTTACCAAAACAACCGTATTGTCTCCAAATAAATCATAAGACAAACCTTGTGGACCAATTCCTGTTTTTGAAAAACTATATTTTTTAAAATTTAAATCATTTTGAATTTCCGTTGCAAAACTTTTAGGTTTTTCTACAGACTCAGCATTCCATTGAAGATCGCTTACCATGATTTTTTTTGCATTCTTGAGATATTTTAATCCTCTTGAATAATCTGACGGAAGATCACTTGGTATCAAATAATCTATATCGTCTGTTTTATAACCTACTTTTGCGAGCTTTTCGCAAATAATATCCTCAAGCTCGAAAAAGGGTTTATTTATAAGATTTTGAAAAAAACTAAGTTCACTTTTATCACGTTTTATCTGATTTATTTCTGCATGACACATTTGATCAATTAAAACTACACCTTTTGGATGTTCTATCAAATAACTTGATACAGGAAGCCAGACCTTACATTTAACTGGTTTTGCAATTCCGGTATAGGAAAATGCATAAAAGTTATTGTTTTCATTCTCAGGAAGAAATCTCTCGACTCTAACCTGTCCGTTTTGTAAATTGTGAACTTTAATTTCCATAATCAAATAGTATTTATTATTGGATAATCATTGATACTAAAGATAAAAAAACGAATCTAACAATGAATATAATTTAAAGAAAATATCCTTTTTGAATGATACTAAAATGATAGGAAGCAAAAAACAATCTGCTTCCTATCGAATCTACAAAATTCAAATTATTGTATATCCCCTATTGAATGTAACCTGGGTTTTGTTTTAGATTACTATTTCTTTCTAATTGAACCTGTGGTATCGGAAGAATAGCTCTAAAAGCTCCCTGAGGATTGGCTTTATTTGTAAACCAAGATTTTGTTGAATATACTCCAAATCGTATTAGATCTTGTTTTCTATGAGCTTCACCAACAAATTCCCAAGCTAACTCGTCTAGAAAACCACCATATTGAATATCAGCTCCACCTTCTAAATTTGTAATTGCTCCAGCTTCATAGGTTCCGTATTTATAAACGCTTCCTCCTAAAAGTTTTGCTCCAGTAACAGTTGCTTTAGCCGGATTAGTGTTCTTAAAGTTTCTTTGTCTAATTTCGGTAACAATTAGAGCGGCTCCGCTGGCATCTCCCATTCTCAGCAAACATTCTGCCTTAATCATAAGTGCATCAGCTAATCTGTAAAATGGGACATCATTACTGGTTTGAGCTATTTCGCCTGTACCTATTTCATATTTAACCATTCTATACCCTTCGTTTGGTTCGCATCCATTTACATTCGTCATATAGTTAATATATTCAAATTGTTTACCGTCTACCATTAATGGATCACCTTTACTGGTATATTGTCTGCCTCCTAGCCAACAATCTTTTAATCTTTGATCATCTGGATCGTAGGTATCTATAAATTGAGGGATACCGCCAGTTCCATTCCAAGGTCCTCCTGACAACTCGTAAGTCGCCTGACTTGGAGCTGCTAATGTTCTAAAAGGCCAACTTGTTCCACGCGCTTTAACCTCATCAAAAGGAATAGATAATATTTCTTCTGGCGAAGTTTCATTCTTTATTTTGAAATTATCCAAGTAGTTACTATTTAAGCTAAATAAACCGCTGTTTATTACATCATTGACTTCTGCCAAAGCTTCTGTCCATTTTGGTGTTCCTATGTACACCTCAGCGTTTAAGTATAATTTAGCTAAAGTCATTTTAACAGCCCAGGTTGTAATTTTTCCATAAGTAGCCGGACTATTTTTATCACTTAAATAAGGCAAAGCTGCTTTCAGTTCACTTTCTACAAAATCATATACTTCTTTGCCTGTATTCTGTGTAGGCAAATATCCTTTCGGAAAATCATATTTCGTTACAATTGGAACATTTCTAAAATTATCTAGCAACAAATAATAATAAATCGCTCGTAGTGCTTTTAATTCCTGAAAAACAGTTTCTTTATTTTCAAGATCTGGTATTTGCTCAATCTGAAAAATAGCTTTATTGACATTATTGACCCCATTAAACAAGTAATTCCAATTTCCCTCTGCGTGAGGAAGCGCAGCCTCATAAGTATGCAGGTGCATTGTAATGTAATAATCTCCCCAACCTATACCATTTCTTTGTGGTGTTACCATTAAATCTGATGAATCTTCGTATAAGTTAAAAGCAGCATCCCAATCTGCATAAATTTGTCTAAACGAGTTGTAAGCCGGAGCAACAATACTATTTAAATCTTCTGCAGTAAATTTAGTTTCTTCCGCAACAACTTTGTCATAAACAGTCTCATCTAAATTTGTACATCCTGTTCCGAAAAGAAATATTCCAGAAACAAGGAATTTATATATTATATTTTTATTCTTCATTTTGATTCAATTTAAAAAGTTACATTTAAACCTAAAGTAAAAGCTCTCGTAGACGGATATTTATCTCTATTATCCATTCCTTGAGTCAAAGGGTCTTCTCTTTTTATTTCTGGATCTAAACCTTTGTATTTTGTAAATGTGGCTAGATTATTAGCAGAAACATACAAACGCATCGCATTTACGACTTTAAATGGCTTAACGTCAAAATTATAAGACAATGTAATGTTGTCAATCTTTACATAATCTCCTTGCTCGATATAATAACTTACATAGGTCTGATTGTAATTTAATACCGCTTTATCATAAACTTTATCGTATGCAGTATCTAACATATTGTAAGCAATTGTCGGATTCTCATAAAACATACGCTGTGAGTTTAATATTTGAAAATCAAAAGCACCAGTCATCACCACGCTCAAATCAAACTTTTTGTACGAAAAAGTATTGGTCCATCCTGCATAATATTGCGGTATACCATTTCCTAAATACTGCTTGTTATTATCGTTATACATAGCAGTAGTAAGCGTTTGTCTTGTACCATCTGGCAATTCAACAATCCATTTTCCATCGTTTGTAATGTCTACCGATTTTAATCCCCAGAAATTACCAATGGACTGACCAACTTCTAGCCTATGTGTCGTAAACGAAATCGGGTCTCCAGTGTTTCCAACATTTATATAATCTCCTTCAATCTTATATAAATCATTAGAAAGACTTGTCAACTTGTTTTTATTGTGTGAAAAAGTCATAGAAGAATTCCAAACAAAATTTTGTGTTTTAATAGGAATCGTATTAAGAAGCAATTCAAATCCTTTATTTTCCATTTGCCCAACATTAGCAACAATATTTTCATCTAAATAAGGAGGAGTTGGTACCTTGTAATTCCACAACATATCAATTGTTTTTTTGTTGTACACATCAAAACTTCCTGTAATTCTATTGTTTAAAAATGCAAAATCAAGACCTACATTGACCTCAGTCGTTTTCTCCCAACGCAAATCTGGGTTAGGATTACTATCGGGAACCAATCCCTTTATCCATTGTCCATCATTAAAGAAATAGCCATCATATATATACAATGTTTTAGACATATAAGAGTCTCTAGGAATTACTCCCGTTACTCCATAACCTGCTCTTATTTTTAAGTTATTTATAGCCGAAACATCTTGTAGAAAAGACTCTCTATTTATAGTCCATCCTGCTGAAACCGCTGGGAAATTACCCCATTGATAGTTTGCTCCGAACTTTGAAGAACCTTCTCTTCTAATACTGACTAAAAGATCATACTTATTATTAAAATCATAGTTGACTCTTCCAAAAAATCCGATCAACTTATTATCATTCTTATAACTAGCCATACTTGCTTTTCCATCAGTTAAAGCATTACCGGATCCTAAATTATTATAAGAGAACGAATCTGTTGGAAAGTCATAATTTGAAGCTGAAAATCCTTCATTTACAGTATATTGATAGCTATAACCGCCCAATACGGTAAACTCGTGCTTATCGAAACTTTTATGGTATTTAGATGTTAATTCTATAAAATCGTTATCTGTATCTCCGGTTTCTTTTGAGGCTACTCCATTTCGTTTATTAATCGTATTTGAATAATGCTTTTTAGTTTCAGCATAGCCTTTAAGACCTGTATTCTTATTTTTCGCAAACATTGCTCCTACGTCCCATCCTGGTAATAAATCCAGTGTTAAATTGGCTGTAAATCTTTGCCATGTATCTTTCCTATCTTGTATAGTTTCGTTCATAATAGCTACAGGATTGTAATATTGAAACTTTGCAGGATCTTCATTATAGGTACCATCTGGATTATATACAGGAGCAGTAGGATTTCTAATCATGGCTTGTCTGTAGGCGTACCCAGCAATTACTTCATCAAGTCCCATGTTTCGTGTACCATTCAGCAAACCTAAATTAACCCTCAACTTGTCATTGAACATCGCATGATTGACATCAAAAGAAAATCGATATTCTTCATTAAATGTATTTGTAAAAACTCCTGTTTGATCTACATAATTAAGATTTACTATATAGTTGGTCTTTGCATTTCCTCCTTTAAAAGCTAAATTGTGATTTTGTGCAAATCCGTTACCAGATATTTCTTTTAACCAATCTGTACTGGCACCACCATCTGCAAAAGGAATCGTGTGTCCTTGGGAACGTAAATTTCTTTGTTGGCCGGCATCCAAAAATTTAGCTTTATTTGCAAAACTAGAAACCGTTGTAAATCCGGTATATGTAATGGTCGACGGCATATCTTTGTTTACCGTTTTTGTAGTAATCAGAATTACCCCATTAGCTCCTCTTGTTCCGTAAATAGCGGCCGCAGAAGCATCTTTTAAAACATCTATAGAAGCAATTTCACTTGGGGCAACGGTATTAATGCTTCCCGGAACACCATTAATTAATACCAGAGGCCCAACTCCACCTTGTAAAGTAGAAACTCCACGTAAAGAAATATTAGGAGCCGCTGAAGGATCTCCAGAACCATTATTAATGGACAAACCCGCAACTTTACCTCTTATAAGATCAGAAGCGTCTCTAATTGCTCCTTTTGTAAAATCTTTTTCTTTGACACTAGCAATAGCACTTGTAACTCTTGATTTTTTTTGAGTACCGTATCCAACTACAACAACATCGGATAATTGCTCTACATTTTCGATAAGCACTACATCTACCTTATTCCCCGAAATTGTAACTTCTTGGGATATAAATCCGACATAAGAAACAACTAATTTGGAATTTGGCTTTTGAAGCGTCATTTGAAAGTTACCATCAAAATCTGACAATACACCATTATTAGATGTATTCTTTTCCATAATTGATACTCCTGAAATCGGAACTCCATGAATATCTTTTATAGAACCTTGAATCTTTGTTTGTGCAACGGAAGTAAAAAATGTTAAGAGAAAAATGACGATAAATCCCAGTTTTTTCTTTAACAATTTGTTTCCCAAATTTTGCAATACTGAATGGTTAGTAAAATTCATAGCTTTTTTGGTTTTTTGGTTTTTGTTTGGTTAAAAAATACTTGTTTACTACACAAAATATCAATCGTGTACTTTAAACACTTGTAAAGTTAAATGATAACCAATCTCAAGAAAGCCAACAATTTATCCGAAACCTGTATTATATTATCCTCTTATTGAGTTTTTTCACCAAAAACAGATTAAAAAAAATATTATTAAAATAAAATATGTTAATTCTACACAACAAAAAGCATAAAATTTTAAAATACATTAAAAAATACACAATACAAACCCATCAAAATAATCAATTAATAAGATTCATTCAAAAAATCGAGATATTGGCAAAAATTGAAAGCCCGTCACAATTAATTAGATTAATTTGTGACGGGCTTTTATGATGTACTAATAGCGACTCTACTTCCCTAACCAGCTGCGCAGTACTTTCCTTTGTTCATCGGTAATTGATTCCAAAATCTGAAAGGAAAATTTTCTATTATTTGAAATTGAATGTAAATCTTCTTTCAATTCTAAACCTGCATATTTTAGATAATTATTATAATCAATTGGTTTTGTGGTGTAAACATATTCGAAAATGTTTTTTAATGAACTTCCAGCTATCTTTTCGCAGGATTCTTGAAATTCAGCATCGGTAAAACCGCGCTGTAATTTTTTATAATATTCCCAATATAAAAGGCGCATCACATCATCCAACGATTTTTGATTTTGTGTCGCTTTACGAATTGCAAAATCTAGAACAACACCAACTGCCGGACCTTTGTCATAATACGAAATAGACTTGTCGGCATTTTCTCCCTGTTTGCCAAAAGGGCCGTCACTCCAAGTTTCAAAACTTGCCTGAGTTAAAGATTGATAGGATTTGCCTAGGGAATTCTCAAAAGCATTGATACCGCTTTCTAGGTTATGAAATAAAATCTGATCCGTTACAAGTCCAGCTCTTTTTACAATTAGATATTCATAATAAACAGACAAACCTTCGCTTACCCACAATAGATTTGTTTTGCTTCCTTTATCATGATCAAAAGGCCCCAATTCAAAAGGTCTGATTCTTTTTACATTGTAATGATGAAAATATTCATGAGCCAAAAAACTCATCATTCTGTTCATTGCCTCTGGTTTATCCAAATCTGAGCCGTCAAAACTAACCGTTGTGTTGTTAAGATGTTCGATGCCTCCCTGCCCCGGCCCAATTCCAATAAATGTATATTGTTTATACGGAATATCCCCAATAATGGCTACCGCCGATTCGACAACCTTTTTCAGATTGTCCATAAATTTTACTTTATCAAAATCTCCCATTTTATAACCTACAAAACGGTGTTCGATTCCGTTAACTTTAAAAGAGGGTAATTCTTCTAAATCTCCAATCAAAAGTGGACAATCGTATAAAACATCAAAATCAGGAGCTTTAAATTCATTTGTTTTTCCAGCAATCGGTTCTAAGCCTGTTGCAATTTTAAAGTCTTTTTTTATTCCTTCGATTTTTACAGAAACAGAGGTATTAATGTGTCCATCGATATAGACAAATAAACTATTCGGAATTACATAAGCATGTGAAGCATCCAGATAACTATTGGCTACAAACTGCTTATCGGCTTTTACATCATAACTTAAAGTAAACGGTTTATTCTTTGATGTCTTAATCTGCCAGCTGTTTTCGTTCCCCTTTTTAACGGCTATATTTTTATTATCAACCTTTGCCGTAAAATTTTCTACCATTTTACTGTAATTCATTAACTGATAATAACCCGGCATCCAATTCGGCATTTTAAAGTCTATAGTTTCCTCCTGCCAGCCACTGCAATGTAATTCCACATGAAAATAATGATTTTCAGGATTAGGCATCGAAACTACATATTGCAAAACTGGAGATTTTGTTTGTGAAACTGCACTTTGAGTAATTCCTAAAAAAAAGAAAACCAACAATAAAATTACAAATGAGTTTCCTTTTCTGTTTTGTGCTACTAAATATTTCATATGATTACTTATATTTTTAATAATCCAAGTTTACAAATGTTTTTTTGCCACAGATTAGAGGATTAAAAGGATTATTATTTTCTCTTAATTGTTTTTTTTTAAACATCAATATCTTCAAATCAGAATGCTTTTTTATACTCCATTTCCTTTTTTTAAATCTTAAAATTTAAGTGCAGAATCTTAGCGACTCTGCGCCTTTGCTTGCAAATTTCTCGTTGCTGAAACAAAAGCTTTATGTTTTAATCTCGCAAAGTCGCAAAGACGCTAAGATTTTAAAGCTTTTTTTTTACTTATTCTAACTATTCTCTCTAAGTATTTTAAATTAGCGCAAATTGTTGTGTTAAAAAAATAATTCGTGTAAATCTGTGTAATTCGTGGCAAAAAAACTTTTAGAAAATGATTGATATTTAAGACTTGTCTTTATTTACGAAATAGTAGTAAATCGGAATCCCTAAAAGCACAATTGCCAATCCTGGTATCGAGGAATTGTATTTATAAATTAAAAGCATAATGCAAATAGTCAAAGCCGCAATGATATAAATAAAAGGCAGAATCGGATAACCTATTGCTTTGTAAGGACGTTCTAAATCCGGTTTTGTTTTACGAAGTCTAAAAATTCCGGCAATGGTCAAAATGTAAAATATCAAAACAACAAATATTACATATTCCAAAAGTTCATTGTATTTTCCACTTAAACAAAGTGCCGATGCCCAAATACATTGAATCCACAATGCTTTCTCCGGTACTCCGTTTTTATTCAATTGCCCTAATTGCTTAAAAAACAATCCGTCTTTGGCCATCGTATGATACACACGGGCTCCGGAAAGTATCAATCCGTTATTACAACCGAAAGTCGAAATCATCAATAATATTGCAATGATATAAGTTCCTGAATTTCCAAAAATATGCTGCGATGCTACCACACCTACACGATCGTTTTCGGCATAGGCAATTTCATTTATTGAAAGAACGGATAAATACATCATATTGGTGGCAATATAAATGATGGTTACAATTAAAGTTCCCAAGAAAAGACTTCTTCCGATATTTTTAGAAGGATTTTTTATTTCGCCTGCAATAAAAGTTACATTATTCCAGGAATCACTGCTGAACAAACTCCCGACAAGACTTGCTGCTAAAGCTCCCATAATCGCAAATCCCGAATAAGGAACCAATGTGTTTCCTTCTAATTTATTAATAGAAAAACCAGTGTTCCAGTTTGCTTTCCAGATATCAGCTTTTGCAGCCAGAGTGAAACCAAAAATGATAAGTCCAAACAGTGCAATTAGTTTTACCAGCGTAAAAATAGTCTGAATCATTTTTCCTTCTTTTACACCTCGTGTATTCACATAGGTTAGAAAGACAACTAGAATTATAGACGTTAATTGTGCTGCCGATATTTGTAAAAAACTGAAATCTATAATAATATTTTTTTCACTTAAAGAAGGAAAAACATAAGCCGCAAATTTGCTAAAAGCCACACCAACTGCCGCAATTGATCCTGTTTGTATCACTGCAAAAAAACTCCAGCCATACAAAAAACCAGTAAGCGAATTGAAAGCTTCTTTTAAATACACATATTGTCCTCCAGCCTTTGGAAACATACTGCTCAATTCTCCATAACTCAGTGCTGCCGCAATAGTTAGAAAACCCGTAAATAACCAAATCAGCAATAAAGCACCTGCCGATCCTACATTACGAACTATGTCTGCACTAACAATAAAGATTCCTGATCCAATCATAGAACCCGCAACGATCATGGTAGCATCTAATAATCCTAATGATCTTTTGAAATTATTTTTTTCTGTTGTTGATTCCATATTTCCTTGTTGTTTTGTTTTTTTATTTTGAATGAGAATCTGTTTTAGAAACTGTATTTATCCAAACCTTTCTACTTCAAAAGCATCAATATTCATACTTGTAGCTTCTCTATTGACTATTTCTGAAACCAATTTTCCTGTTCCTGGGCCAAGGCTTAATCCCATCATGGAATGTCCTGTGGCAACCACAACATTGTTATGTTTTTTTATTCTTCCAATAAATGGGAGTCCATCCGCTGAACATGGTCGGTAACCGTACCAAATATCTTCTTCTGCTGGTTTTGGTATATCAAATTCTGGCAGGAAATCTTTAACTGCGTTTAGAATTCCATTGATGCGATGGTATTGTGGTTTTTCGGTTGTAGGCACTACTTCCATTGTACCTCCAAATCTAATTTTGTTGCCGTCCATAGGCGCTATAGCTACTCTCCCCTCTGCTAGAATAATCGGATGATTTACTTTGTAATCCGAATTTTCTAAAGTTATAGAATAACCTCTTCCCGGCATTAGTGATACTTTGGCATTTACTAAAGCAGCGATTTCTCTCGTCCAAGCTCCTGTTGCGATGACAATTTCATCTGCCTCATAAGAGTGTTTGTCGGTAATTACTTTCTTAACAACATTATTCTCTTTTTCAAATGAAACCACAGTTTCTCCTGACTGAAACTGAACACCATTTGCTACTAAATGTTCTTTTAAAACTTTCATTAATTTATTTGGATAAACATGTGCATCACAATTGAACTGAACCGCTCCTATTGCATTAATTTTGGTTTGGGGTTCTAATGCCTGCAGCGCTTCATAATCCAATAGATTTACATCCAAACCTAATTCTCTTCCTTTAGAAACAGTATGTTCTGCGTGTTTAGCAACTGCTTCGGTTTGAAAAACTTCCAGCATTCCTTTGTGTTCATAAGCAAATTCAAAGCCTGGGATTTTTTTCCATTCTAAAAATTCATTCTGGCTCAATAAGGATATATCCCGAAGCGGAATAGCCGATTTGGCAACATTTGTTTCTGTAGCACTTTTAACAAAATTAATTCCCCAATCCAATAATGCTTTATTAAAAGAAGGCTTTACATAAAACGGACTTTTAGAATTAAACATCCATTTGAATCCCTGCCAGACAATTCCGGGCGCTGCCAGTGGTATAAAGTGACTTGGACAAACATATCCTAGATTGCCATAAGAGCAATTGTTTTCAAAATTATCTTTGTCTATAACGGTAACTTTACAACCGCTCTGCTGTAAATAAAATGCCGAACTTAATCCTATAATTCCGCCGCCTATTACTACTACCTGTTTCATAAATGTGCTTGTATCTTAATTAAAATTTGTAAAATTTCCAGTTGGTTTTAAAATCTCTCTGCAAGGATTGATTAGTCAATAATGCTCTTAACAATTCGATTGGCATCGCATTTTCTCTCAAAATAGCATCATGATACTGCTGATACGTCATTTTGCCGCTTGTGACTAATTCTTCTTTTAAGGCAGTAAACTGCAACCCGCCCAGCATATAAGCGATTTGGTATAACGGACTGTAACCGCCTACAAATGATCGGCGTACTTCGCCTTCAGCATTAGCATGTTCATGTCCTACGCGATCAACTAAAAAATCAATACACTGCTGCGGACTCCATTTTCCTAAATGATAGTTTAGCGAAAAAATAATTCGTGCACATCTATGCATTCTCCAAAACAGCATACCAATTTTGTCTTCTGGTGTCTGAGGAAATTTTAAATCCCATAACAGCATTTCCCAGTACAATGAATTTCCTTCAACCCAAAACGGAGTATCAAAATGACGATACGCTTTGTATCGATCTCTCATAAATTGCTGTAGATGATGTCCCGCAATTAATTCATGATGAATAGTCGCTCTGGAAAAATGAGGATTATTGCCGCGCATGCTCATCATTTTTTCGCTATAAGACATTGTGCTTGTTGGATAAGAAATAATAAGAGATTCCCCGCCCAGAAAAAAGGGATTTATTTTTTGCGCTTCGGGAGACATCATGTACATACGCCAGCTTTCTTCAGCAATTGGCGGTATGGTTAAAAGATTATTTTGTTTTAAAAAATCTACCGACTGATTGTATAAATCCAGCATTGCCTGCGGTTGATCTCCCGGTGCCACAAAAGAGTTTTTGACTTTTTCCTGAGCGGCTTTCCAATTGTCTCCAAAGCCCATTTCGCGAGAGGCTTTTAATAATTCGGCATCACACCAGGCAAATTCTTTATTCGCAATAGCTACCAATTCTTCAGGAGAATACGGAATAAACTCCGTTTGCAACTGCCGAATTAATTCTTCTCTGCCAATTGGATTTCCAACAATACCACTTCCATCTTCTTTTTGAGTGCTTATATCTTTTCTTTTCGACTTTAGTAGCGATGCATATTCTCCTAAGGCAGCATCAACTTCGTTGTAAGTTTTAGGAACCCACCAGGAAAATAAGGGATCGTAACCATTATAAAAGTCAAAATAATTCTTCAAAATTTCCTGTAATCCTTTTGCATGCAAAACAGCAAATTCTGAAGAAGCTTTATCTAAACCTTCCATTTTTTCGGCTTTTTTGATTTGTTCAATGATGGTTTTACGTAAATCTTCCAGTTCTTTGGCAACTAGTTCTCCATTTACTTTGATTCCTCTTCTACGTGGTTTTTCCAGAGCATAAATTTTTTCATCAAAAGGGAAATAGACTTTTATCTTATCGTATAGTTTTTGTTGCTGTACTAGTTCGTATTCTTCACTGTTTAAATTTCTGCTAAATAAAATATAGTCCACTTTGCCATTGATGTTCATGGCATCGAAATTTAATCCTTCAATTGTTTTTTTATAAGCTGTAATTAATTGCAGTCTGCGAGTTCTTCGTTCCGGAGTATTGTAATTGTTCTCAATGTGTTGAATGTCAAAAGTATCGGCATTACTGTCGGTAGCATAAAACCGCATGATACTTCCTTTATCGGCTTCATAATGCACCATGGTATTGTTGACTTCGCTAGTTTGGAGATACAAATTAAAATCCTGCCCAAAAAGAGATACTGGACTTACAACAATCAAAATCAATAATCTCGATAAAAAACTGGTTTTATTTTTTATTACTTTAAGCATTTGTGTTTTTTTGGTTTAATTAAAATAAGTCCCGTTTATTATTGATTTAATTCATTATTGTTTCGGCTTGGAGGATCAACTCCTAATAAATGTTTTACAAAAAAATCTCGTTTTCTTTGTCTTCCGTAAGGGCCACCATCACTGTGACCAACGCCTGGTAAAGGCAGAAACTCAAAAGTTTTCCCCGCTTTTATTAAGGCATCGGCAACACGATAAGTAGATTCTGGCGGTACATTTTCATCGGCTTCTCCAATTACTAATAATAAATCTCCAGTAAGTTTTCCGGCATTGGTCACATTAGATTGTTCTTTATAATGCTCTCCAACCGGATATCCCATCCATTGCTCGTTCCACCATTGTTTATCTACTCGATTGTCGTGGCAACCGCAGGCGGCAACTCCTGCTTTGTAGAATTCCGGATGAAATAATAAACCACCTAAAGCATTTTGCCCTCCGGCAGAAGTACCATATAATCCCACTCTTGAATCGTCTACATAAGGATATTTTTTAGCCAAAGCTTTGATCCATAAAATACGATCTTCAAAACCAGCATCTTTTAAATTTTTCCAGCAGACATCATGAAAAGCTTTAGATCTATTGGCAGTTCCCATTCCATCAATTTGTACGACTATAAATCCTAACTGAGCCAGACTCTGCATCTCGGTGGTATAGCGATCCATAAAATTTTTAGGTACAAAAGAATCTTGTGGACCTGCATAAATACTTTCAATTACAGGATATTTTTTATTAGGATCAAAATCTGCAGGACGGCATATTATTCCCCAAATATCTGTCACACCGTCTCTCCCTTTTGCATGAAAAGGTTCTGGTAAAGACATTCCTGTAGCGAGATAACCTGTAGCGTCCGATTTTTCTAGATCCATTATTTTTTTTCCATCAGAAGTACGATGAAGTTCAATAATTGTAACCACATTCGGCTCTGAGTAAGAATCGATATAATAATGCTTGTTTTTCGAAAAAGAAACCAGATGATTTCCCTTTGAAGGAGTAAGATTGATTAGTTTCTTCCCATCAAATCCTATTCGATAATGATGAATATAATAAGGATCTTCGTTGGAATTGATGCCGCTTGCCGAAAACCAAATTTCTCTTTTCTTTTCGTCTACGCTGTCAATGCTTCGAACGACCCATTCTCCTTTTGTAATTTGTTTTTTCTCCTTACCTGTTATCGCATCAATTAAATACAAATGTCTCCAACCGTCTTTTTCAGAAGACATTACAATTTCGTTGCTATTTTTAAGATAATGCGTAAATAATCTGGATTCATAAATAAAAGTATTGGTCTTTTCATCGACTACTGAACGGGTTTCGGCAGTTTGAGTATTTACTTCTATAATTCTAAATCTTTGATGACCTCTTTCTACTTTTTCAAACCTAAAATAATTTGCATTGTCTTTTCTCCAATGCAATTCTGGCGCATCAAAAAAGTCAATTATTGGAGTGTTTACTTTTGTTGTTTTTTGATTTTCGATATGAAACAAATACATTTCATAAGTAGTGAAAGGATCTCCCGGTTGTTTATAAGGCTGGGAATGTAGTTCGCCACGAGTCGTATTGGCTACGGAAGTTAAAACATAATGAACTGGTAAATCGTTAAATGGAGTAATATGATAACCCACAATGTATTTACTGTCTGGCGACCACGCTAAAGAACCGTACGGTTTTTCTTTTGTACCGTCTTTTGTAAATTGAATCTCATTCCCTCCAGCGATTGGCTTTACAAATACATTATCCTCTTTTATAAAAGCTATCCATTTTTTATTGGGTGAAATGCTGTCTGTCTTAAAGGAATTCCATCTTTGCCATTGCCGATTTAGACTGGGATATTTTGTGTTGTCTTTAGGCAGCGAATTTGTCTTTTGAATACTATAATCGGAGAGCTTTACCTGATAGTAGTTTTTATCATATTTTAAAGCTATTGATTTCGTTTTGGCATCATAATTTAAACTATCAATAACGAGACTTTTTTGTGGAGACTTAATTGCTGTAACCGAACTTAGGGCATTTCTTAGTTTAGATTCGTCAAATAAAATATTTTTAGTTCCTTTTTCTGCATCAACTAAAATATATTCGATGATACTGTCTTTTAAAACATTGGAATACCAAAATGATTTTCCGTCTCTTTGCCACTGTGCTTTAATACTGGTCTTGAAAACGGTATTTTTAACTGCTTTATCCAATAACAAAGCTTTTTTATATCGTTCTAAAATCTCGGTTTTAGAAGGCTGATAGGGTATCATTTCTTTATGCTGCGAATATAAATTACAGTTCAGAAATGATACAAAGAAGGCAAAAATCAGTAAATTCTTTTTCATAGTTATTCAAATACAAGGAAACTTCCCTATTTATTTAATTATAGAAACCCGTTGGGCAAAATTATCTTTTCAATTCTATCACATCAGCGTAGATATAAATCTGTCTAAATCTGCTTTTATCTGTGTAAATCTGCGTGAAAAACTGACACGCAAAATCATTTCACGCTCCCGATAGCTATCGGGATGAAAGGATTTCAGCAGATCAAATTAGATTTTAATCCTTCAATCAAGCTATTTTATTCAATTTTACAACGGATTATAGAAATAAAAATAGTTTGCCAATAGAACTAAAAACCTTCAAAAAGCAGGTTTAAAAGTCCTATTCACGATACTGTAAAAACTAAAAAACTGTTAGTTCAGGTCGATTGAATTACAAAACCTGAAATCCGTGTGCATAAGGATCGTCTTCCTCATCAATAATTATGGTATTGTAACCATACACTTTTGCCCATCCTTGTATGCTGGGAACAATGGCTTTAATATCGTCAATTGCAGTTTCTTCTTCTATTCTGCCAACGAACTTACTTCCGATATAACTTTCATGTATAAATTCGTCTCCTTTTTTAAGCAATCCTTTTGCATGTAATTGCGCCATTCTTGCTGATGTTCCTGTACCGCAAGGCGAACGGTCTATGGCTTTGTCTCCATAAAAAACAGCATTTCTGCCTGACGAAGCCGGATCTAGAGGTGTCCCAGTCCATAACATATGACTTACATCTCTAATCGTATCATTTTCAGGATGAATAAATAGATTTGGATATTTTTCATTAATTCGTGCTCGTACCACCTGACTGTATTGTACAATCTTACTGGCTGTAAAATCCTGAATTCCAGAAAAGTTTTGCTGCGGATCTACAATGGCATAGTAATTTCCGCCATAAGCAACATCAAAAGTTAATTCGCCTAATTCCGGGCATTCAACAGTTAAATTTTCGGCCGCTAAATACGATTTAACATTCGTCAATTTAACCCATTCTACTTTTTTACCAACTTGCTTGTATTCAATTTTTACCAAACCCGCAGGCGCTTCCATATTTATTTTCCCTGGAATTTTCGGACTGATTAATCCTTCTTCTATTGCGATGGTAATCGTACCAATTGTTCCATGTCCACACATTGGCAGACAGCCCGATGTTTCAATAAATAAAATACCAAAATCGTTATCAGGATTCGTTGGTGGAAATAAAATACTGCCGCTCATCATATCATGTCCGCGAGGTTCAAACATTAATCCTTTACGAATCCAATCGTATTGGCTTAAAAAATGCTGTCTTTTCTCGCTCATGTTGGCACCAATTAAATTTGGCCCACCGCCAGCAACTACTCTAACCGGATTACCGCAAGTATGTGCATCTACACAAAAAAAAGTTTTTCTAGCCATATTTAAATTGAATCTCTTGTTTGAACATTATTAACTAATCTTGAAATTCCAAGCGGGTTTTCATTTTGAAGTGCCTCTGGAAGTTTGTTATTCGGCCAATTCTGATAACTAAAAGGTCTAACCCATCTTTTAATGGAACCAATTCCAACTGCTGTAAACCTAGAATCTGATGAGGAAGGATATGGCCCGCCATGCACCATCGACGGACATACCTCTACTCCTGTTGGTAATCCGTTAAAAATTATTCTTCCGACACGATTACCCAAAGCATCTACTACTTCTTCATAGTTTTCAATTTCATTTTCTTCTGCCAAAATACTACCCGTAAGCTGTCCTTCTAATTTTTCAATAATCGCAACCAGTTCAATTTCGTCTTCACATTGTACTAATATTGAAAAAGGCCCGAAAACCTCTCTATGCAACACTGGATTTTCTAAAAAGATTTTGCCCGAAACCGTCAGTATTTTTTGTGAAGCGTAATTAGGATTATCTGTTTTAGCATATTCTGCTACGACTTCAATTCCATTCTGAGAACTTAAAAGCTCATTATTGGATTGATAATTTTTATAAATCGATGGATTCAACATACAACTTGGCGAAATCTTTAAAATCTCAACGGCAAGCTGTTCGGTAAACGTTTTTAAAGCATCACTTTTAATTCCGAGCATCAAACCTGGATTTGTGCAAAACTGTCCTGCACCCAATGTTACAGAACCTGCACATGCCGCTGCCCATTTTTCAGCATTTTGTTTTAATGCTTCTGGTAATAATACAACTGGATTTATACTTCCCATTTCAGCAAAAACCGGAATTGGTTCTTCACGCTGCCCTGCTAAATCATATAAAGAACGACCGCCTTTTATACTTCCTGTAAATCCAACTGCCTTAACCAAAGGATGTTTTACAAGTGTTACTCCAACTTCAATGCCGCTGCTGTTCAAATTCGAAAAAACACCTTCCGGCATATTTGTTTTTTGAGCTGCTTTAATTACTGCCGAAGCTACCATTTCTCCTGTACCTGCATGCATTGGATGGCTTTTTACGATAACCGGACATCCAGCGGCCAATGCAGATGCTGTATCGCCGCCGGCAGTAGAATACGCGAATGGAAAATTACTGGATCCAAAAACAACTACTGTACCTAAAGGACGCTTCATTTTACGAAGATCGACCTTCGGCAAGGGAACTCTGTCTGGAATAGCAGTGTCAATTGTGGCTTCAACCCAAGAACCTTCTTCTACTAAATCAGCAAAAGCATTTAATTGTCCGATAGTTCTTCCTCTTTCGCCTTCAGCACGGCCTCTTGGCAAACCCGATTCCTGACAATAAACATCTAAGAGATTATCTCCTAAAGCCAATATTTCATCCGCAATTGTTCTTAGAAAAAAAGCTTTTTCTTTACCAGTAGATTTCTGAAATGTCAAAAATGCTTTGCTTGCAAGAGTTACGGCCGATTCTATTTCTTCGTTGCTAGCTTCTGTAAACTGCCAAGAATTATCTGTGTTTTCCTGCGGATTAAAGGTTTTAAATGTTTTATCGCCGCTGGCTGACAACTGACACCCTATGTAATTTTTTCCAGTAATCATGTATTCTATAGTATTTGGTTAAGTAATTCTAAAATTGAAAAAAGTTTTTAAAAAACTTCTTTTTTATTACAGGCTTTTATAGTCTGGTAAAGTTGGTCTATTTTTTAATGAATCATTAATAATAGCCAAAACACGTTCTCTTTCGGCTCCCATTAGTGGTAATCTCGGTGCACGTACATATTCAGTCCCTAATCCAGTTCCAACTTCTGCCAACTTGATATTTTGAACCAACTGTGCATTGATATCCAATTCTAATAAAGGCAGAAACCAACGATAAATCGTCAAAGCTTCTTCAATTCTGCCTGCTTTTGCTAATTTATAAATTGCAACTGTTTCTTCCGGAAATGCATCAACAAGACCTCCAACCCATCCGTCGGCTCCCATTAGTAAACTTTCTAATCCTAAAGTATCAACTCCTGTAAGGACTTTTAATCTGCTTCCAAAACGATTAATGATTCTGGTTACATTAGAAATGTCTCTTGTAGATTCTTTAACAGCCTGAATGTTATCCAGCTTTAAAAGTTCTTCAAACATGTCTAAAGTTACCTCAATCTTATAGTCAACCGGATTGTTGTAGATCATAATAGGTAAAGAAGTACTTTTTGCAACTTCTGTAAAATATTCAACAGTTTCGTGGTCGGTAGCTTTGTAACGCATTGGAGGCAACATCATTAAACCTCTTGCTCCATTAGCTTCAGCTTTGTTTGCTGCTTCAATAGCACCGCGCGTAGTTTGTTCTGCAATATTCATTATCACAGGAACCTTTCCATCAACTATGCGAACTGTTTCAAGAACAAGATCTTGTTTTTCTTCTTCCAAAAGTGTACTGGCTTCTCCTAAAGTTCCTCCAAGGATAACGCCTTCTACTCCGGCATTTAATTGATAATTAAGGTTTTTTTCAAACATTTTAAAATCTAAAGTGTCTTCAGCTGTAAAATTTGTGGTAACAGCTGGCATTACCCCTTTCCATTGAATATTCATAATTTATCTATTTTTATTTATTTCAAAGGTATCAAGGGGGTAAAAAAATTTACCTAGGAATATTATCAAAAACCTATACAATATTATCTCATTTGTAAGATTTTAACAAAAACTAGATTAATTTTAATTCATCTTTTACTAATTTGCATATCTTTCCGTAAAATATAAAAAAATACCACGCAATGAAAGTTTTTCCTTTTAAAATCCCAAAGTCAAGCGAAGAGGCATTTATTTATCAAGAAGACTGCGAGACTATTTTTTATGACAAATACCATCAGCACGAAGAGATTCAAATTAGTTACATCAAAAATGGAGAAGGCAAAATTTTAGTCGGAGATATGATTACCGAATATCAAAAAGGCGACATTATTATATTAGGAAGCAATTTACCACACGTTTTTAAAAGCGACACTTCTGAAAGCAAAGGAATGTCTGTCATGTACACCGTGTTTTTTACTGAGAATGGATTTGGAAAAGACTTTTTTAATTTGCCTGAATTAAATGCTGTTGAGCCTTTTTTTAAGGCAATCAAAAACGGAATACAAATTAGAGATGCAAAACCCTCTATTATAAGGAAATTCAAAAAATTTAAAGAAGCGGATAAATATGACCGTTTTATGCTTTTAATGTATATGCTAAAAGCTTTTAGTCAATCAGATAAAAAACATCTTTCTAATTATGTATTCAATAAACCTTTTACCGATGCTGAAGGAAAAAGAATGCAGATGGTTTTTGACTTTGTCATGACGCACTATCAAAAAAGCATCACTTTAGACGAGATTGCCCAGATTGCAAACATGACTAAAAATGCTTTTTGCAAATATTTTAAAACACGTACTAAAAAGACCTTTTTTCAATTTTTGATTGAAATAAGAATTGAACATGCTGCTAAACTGCTTATAAAGAATAAGGAATTGTCTATAATCGAAATTTCTGAACTAAGCGGCTTCAATAACATTTCAAATTTCAACAAAAAATTTAAAGAGATTAAAAAGAAAACGCCTTTTGAATTTAAAAATTCACTTATCAAAAATTAACGCCTTGTACTGCTTTTTAAGTAATATTCTATTACATATGGATAATAAAAGTTTAGCTTCGATAGCCTAAATCTGTATAAATTTGGAAATCTATACTCTTTTTCTTAGAAAAAAAAGATTTTGGACGTAGCTAATTTTAAACATTTCAACCTTAAAATGCCATGATTAGGAACTATCTTATTCTTATTTTCCTGTGTTTTAACTTCATTTCTTTTGCACAAAAAGAAAAACCCTATACGTTGGCGGACACCTTGAGAGGCAGTTTGACTCCCGAAAGACAATGGTGGGATGCTTTACGTTATGATATTACGGTAAAACCTGATTACGAGAGCAGAGTAATACTAGGAAGCAATACCATAACCTATAAAACAATCAAAGAAAAGAGCAATACCAAAATGCAAATCGACCTACAAAATCCTTTGGTTATTGACAGCGTGATTCAATCTGGAAAGAAATTAAGTTTCGTAAAAGAAAATGGTGTATGGTATATTAAAACTCCAAAATCTAAAACTAAATCTACTAGCAAAGTTGCTATTTTCTTTAGCGGAAAAGTTCACGAAGCCATAAAAGCACCTTGGGATGGTGGATGGATTTGGACAAAAGATTCTTTAGGACGTCCGTGGATGACAGTTACCTGTCAAGGTCTGGGTGCCTCTGTATGGTATCCGTGTAAAGATCATCAAAGTGACGAACCTAACAATGGCGCAAGTTTAACTATGATTGTTCCTGATTCGTTGACCGCAATTGCCAACGGAAGATTAGAATTTAAGAAAAGCAATAATGATGGAACAACTTCTTATAAATGGGCTGTTGTAAATCCGATTAGTAATTATTGTATCATTCCATATATCGGGAAATATGTAAATTTTAAAGAAACTTATAAAGGCGAAAAAGGCAATTTAGACCTAAATTATTGGGTTTTGGATTACAATTTAGAAAAGGCTCAAAAATATATGCCGAAAGAGGTTCATAATATGTTAAATGCATTTGAATACTGGATGGGACCTTATCCCTTTTACGAAGATGGTTATCAATTAATTGAAACCTCACATACTGGAATGGAACATCAAAGTGCCGTTTCTTATGGCAATCATTATAAACCCGGCTATCGCGGTAATGATGGTTCTGGAACAGGTTGGGGAATGAAATGGGATTTTATTATTATTCACGAAAGTGGACACGAATGGTTTGGCAACAACATTACCACAAATGATCTGGCTGATATGTGGGTACATGAAGGATTTACCAATTACAGTGAAACCCTCTTTGTCGATTATATTTTTGGAAAACAAGCCGGAGATGAATACAACGCCGGAACTCGTAAAGGAATACGAAATGACCGACCAATTATACCCGATTATAATGTAAATGCACAAGGAAGTGGCGATATGTATCCAAAAGCAGGAAATATGCTTCACGCTATTCGCCATGGGTTAGACAATGATAAGTTATTTAGAGAAACACTCAGAGGATTAGGAAAAGACTATTACCATCAGACCGTGGACTCGAAACAGATTGAAAATTACATTTCAAAAAAGCTTAATTTTGATTACAGTAAAGTTTACGAGCAATACCTTACAACAACACAAATTCCAAACTTTGAATTCTATTTTAATGAAGATAAAAATAAAGTCTTCTATCGCTACAGCAACTGTATAAGCGGTTTTAATTTACCGCTGACGCTAAAAAATGATACAGATAAAATCAAAATAATACCATCAGATCAATGGCAGAGTGTTACTTTAGTAAAAGATCAAAAATCATTATTTAATATCGATTCTATTACCAAAATGTATTACATAAATCCTGTCTTGGAAACCAATATAAACTAGTAATTCAATCATTAACCAAAGTATATTTTAATGCAATGAAAAAAACAATCTCTTTTTTTTTCTGTTTAATTCTACCACTTTTTTTCCTAACCGCTAATGCTCAAAAAACAAAATGGGCAAACGACAACGGCTATTACATCGCAGAAAAGGGAGAAATCGTACAGTATGAATTACCAAACTTTACTAGAACGGTAATTATTGATGCCAAACAGCTTACCGCAAAAGCAAGTACTAAGGCTTTAGAAGTTAAAGATTTTGAATTCAGTAAAAATGAAAAATTAGTGCTGATTTACACCAATTCAAAAAAAGTGTGGAGATTGGAAACACGGGGCGATTACTGGCTTTTTAATAGAGAAACAAATGAACTGCGTCAGATTGGAAAAAACAGGCCCACATCGTCTTTGATGTTTGCGAAACTGTCTCCTGACAATAATTCCATTGCTTATGTGAGCCAACATAATTTGTATGTTGAAGATCTGAATTCCGGAAAAGAAACAGCTTTAACAACTGACGGAACAGATCGTTTAATTAATGGAACTTTTGACTGGGCTTACGAAGAAGAGTTCAATTGCAGAGACGGTTTCCGTTGGAGTCCTGACGGAAAAAGTATTGCCTTTTGGCAGATTGATGCTACCAAAATCAAAAACTTCTTAATGATCAATAATACCGATTCGATATACTCTTATACCGTTCCGGTTGAATATCCAAAAGCGGGAGAAGACCCGTCTGCTTGCAAAGTTGGAGTTGTTAATATTGCCTCACTTCAAATAACATGGATGAAAGTTCCAGGCGATTCAAAACAACATTATATCCCGTTAATGCAATGGATTCCTGATGGTTCGTCTTTATTAGTTGAACAACTAAATCGCAAACAAAATGAAGCCAAACTCTTTTTATGTGCCCCTAAAAGTGGCGACGCAAGTCCAATTTATTCTGAAAAGAATACTTCGTGGATTGATATATTACCAACTGAAAATGAAGGCTTAAAATGGATTAACAACGGAAAAGAATTTCTTTGGTTAACGGAAAAAGATGGCTGGAAGCACTTATACAAAATCAGCAAAAACGGTAAGACAGAAACGTTGGTTACCAATGGAAAATATGATGTTATCGATATTAAAGCCGTTGACGAAAAAAATGGTTTTGTTTACTTTTTAGCTTCTCCAGATAATGCAACACAGCAATATTTATACAAAACAGCATTAAACGGAAAAGGCAAACTGATAAAAGTATCTCCTGCTAATGAAATCGGAACGCATAATTATCGTTTATCTCCTGATGCAAAATATGCTGAACATCGTTTTTCGAATCATAAAAACCAAAAAATCTCAGAATGGGTTAATCTTACTACTCAAAAGACCATTAAAGAAACCGATCGTAATATGACTGCAAGCGGTAATGTGGAAATGATTCAGATTACAACAGCAGATAATATTACGCTTGACGGCTGGATGATCAAGCCAACTCCATTTGATCCTGCTAAAAAATATCCTGTTTTATTTTATGTGTATACAGAACCTGCTGGTGCAACTGTAAAAGATGCCGCGGGTTATGCCAGTACTTTTTTATATGATGGAGATATTGCTGCCGACGGATATATTCAAATTAGCTTAGATGGTAGAGGAACTCCAGTTCCAAAAGGTGCTGAATGGCGCAAATCGATTTACCAAAACATAGGGATTCTGAACACCCGAGATCAGGCAATGGCGGCTAAAGAAATACTAAAATGGCCTTTTGTAGACAAAGACCGAATCGCAGTCTGGGGATGGAGCGGCGGCGGTTCTACTACATTGAATCTCCTATTTCAATATCCGGAAATTTACAAAACCGGAATTGCTATTGCAGCTGTACCCAACCAATTGTTGTATGATAATATCTATCAGGAACGTTACATGGGATTGCCTCAGGAAAATAAAGAACCTTTTATAAAAGGCTCTCCTATTACTTACGCCAATAAACTTCAAGGAAACCTATTGCTTATTCATGGAACGGGCGATGACAATGTGCATTATCAGGGAGCAGAAATGCTGGTAAACGAATTAGTAAAAAACGGCAAACAATTCCAAATGATGAGTTATCCAAATCGTACACACAGCATCAATGAAGGCGAAGGAACTACGGAACATTTATCGAAATTATTTACACAATACTTAAAGGAACACTGCCCAGGCGGAGGCAGATAATATCATTTTTAATACCATTTTGAAAAAAATATGTTTAGCAGAGAAACTTATATAAACAGAAGGCAAGTCTTAAAAAAAGCAATGGGTTCAGGCCTTATTATCCTTCCTGGAAATGAAGAAGTCGGAATGAACTACAGGGATAATATTTATCATTTTAGACAAGACAGCAGTTTTTTATATTATGCTGGAATAGATCGTCCTTCTTTATTTTTAATAATAGATATTGATGCTGATCTGGAAATTCTATTCGGCGATAACCTGACAATCGAACAAACTGTTTGGGTTGGCCCACAAGATTCATTAAATAGCGATGCAGAAAAATCAGGAATTACAACCGTACAGCCTTTCTCATTTGCAGAGGCAGTTCTCAAAAATGCTGTACAGCAGAAACGTGCGATTCATTTTCTGACCCCTTATCGTGCTGCTATTACTTTAAAATTAAGTTCATGGCTGGATATTCATCATAATGAAATAGCTAAAAAATCATCCATTCCATTATCTAAAGCAATAATTGCACAACGTTCTTATAAAACGAATGAAGAACTGATTGAGATTGAAAAAGCGGTGGATATAACGGCAGCAATGCACTTAAAAGCAATACAAAGCGCAAGACCTGGAATGACCGAATATGAAATTGCAGGACAAGTCGAAGGCACAGCAATCAGTCTTGGCGGTCATCTTGCTTTTCCGACAATACTAACAGTCAACGGACAATACCTGCACAATCATGCCGGCAGTAATGTCTTAAAGGAAGGGCAATTGGTTTTATGTGACTCTGGAGCCGAAAATAACATGCATTATGCCGGAGATATGACCAGAACTTTTCCCGTTTCGAAAACCTTTACAACACAGCAGAAAGAAATTTATAATATTGTTTTAAAAGCTGAAGAAGCCGCTATAACCACTCTTAAACCCGGGACTTTCTTTAAGGATTCACATCTTACGGCGTGTAAGGAGATTTTAACGGGGTTGAAATCTCTTGGTTTAGTAAAAGGCGATTTGGATGAAGCCGTGGCTGCAGGTGCGCATACCCTATTCTTTCAATGCGGTTTGGGTCACATGATGGGAATGGATGTGCATGACATGGAGAATATTGGCGAAGAATATGTTGGCTATACTGAAACTTTAAAAAAGAGCACCGAATTTGGATTAAAATCACTGCGTCTGGCAAAAGAACTTGAGGAAGGATTTGTTCTAACCGTAGAGCCCGGAATTTATTTTATTCCAGAATTAATCGATCAATGGCAGTCCGAAAATAAATACAGTGAATTTATTAATTATGATAAAGTTCAGGCGTACAGAAATTTTGGAGGTATCCGTATAGAAGAAGATTTCCTAATTACCAAAGAGTCTTATAAATTGTTAGGAAAGCCTCTTGCCAAAACAGCTGAGGATATTGAAGCACTTCGAAACTATTAAATTTGTAAAATAATTTTTCTTGGCAGATTACCTAAAAATCAATGAAGCCGTCTCAAATTATGAGACGGCTTTTTTTATCGAAAGTAAATACTGGTTAACTTTTACTAATTATCAGATAATTAAGTACATATATTTTTATAAGGACTGGTTTAATTTAGTAGGTAAGGAATAAGATTACATTTTAACCATGCAAACTTATTTTAAGACAATTAACAACCAAAACAAACCTTATGAAAGAAAAAAAACTACCCCGATTTTTATCTTTTCTGCTTCTTGGCCTTTTTGTGTTAATAGGAGAAAATTTAAATGCCCAAACGAATTTAGCCAGGCTGAGTTCTACAAAAGTAAGTACTTCTCATGTATCTCCGTGGGAAAGTCTAGCGGCTGTAAACGATGGTTTTACGCCTATTAGTTCTGATGACAGAACAAATCCTGTTTATGGAAACTGGGATGGCGATGCGAATTACAACACCTATAACTGGGTACAATATGACTGGGATTTTGCTCATCAAATCAATTCTGTGGCGCTTTACTGGTTTACTGATTTTGGTGGCATCTCTCAACCTACGGATGCCTATATAAGTTACTGGGATGGACTTGAATGGATTAATGGTGGTTCTGTAGGATTGGCTTTAAATCAATTTAACACTCTTGGAAACTTAAATTTTAAAACTAAAAAACTAAGGGTTTATTTTAAAAGTAATACCGCAACTGGAGTGGTCGAATTTCAGGCTTTTGGTGTAGAAACCACTCAATGTGATCCTACCGTAGTAACCGCTTCTCTTAAAGTGAATAACGGAACCGAAAAAAGCCTTAATTATGCCGTTGTTTCTCCAACAGATAATGTGCAGTTTTTAGCTTTTATTGCCAATAATCCAACTGGAGGGAAAATGAAATGGACTGGGCCAAATAATTTCACATCGACTAGCCAAAACATTACGCTTTCGAATCTACAAGTGGAGAATTCTGGAACGTATCGTTTTTTATACATTAATGAATGCGGAACAGAAAGCGCTTTATCCTTTTATTTAACTGTAAAGGAAAACAACAGCGATTTCACGACATGGCCAGGTTATGGCACAACACTTCATTACGATTTTAAAAGCGACTATCCTGATTTTCCAAAACCGACAAAAAATTTAGAAGAGGATTATCCTAATTATAACGGTTGTAATGGCGTTAAATCGACTAATGTGGGTTCGTGGACTTTTGTACAAGGGCCAAATGCTAACTCTTTAGTTACTGACACGGCTGTAGATCTAATGCTAAAGCGTTTAGACAGTGATTTTACTTTTTTAAGAGATAATATGGGCTGGCCGCCGGATAAATTATACAGAGCGGGTTATCGCAGTTCGGTTTATTTATTTGGGTCTGGATTGTGTACTGATACCGCTTCGAATACCGATTTAGGAGGATGGCAGAGCGGTGTTGGAACTCCCGATGGAGAAAGCTGGCCAATGGTTCTTTTGTCCTATTATCCGGTTGCAAGTTTTGATCCAAATACCACTTTTCCAGATGCGCAGTATCAAACTGGAGCTTGCGTTCATGAGGGTATTCATGCCATTTATGCTTCTTTACCAGGTTGTAGAAAATCGGCTTGGTTTCATGAAGGTTCAAATGTTTGGCTGCAGACTGTCTTAGACATTAAAAAAACGGGAAGTACAGACTATAGCAATGTAGATCTAGGATGGTTAAGTGCGGGTTCTGTCATTGCTCCTTTTATTCCGATTGAATGTTACAGTGGATGGCTTCAGGATGGCACATTCGGCGGCCCTTCTGCTGAAGGTGTCGATTCCGGAGTTCAAAATTCTGAAGGTGTTACCTTAAGATTAACCCGAGATATTATTGGAGGTGTGCAATATAGTTCTGTATTTCCAACCTTTTTAGGAGAAATTGTAGGCGAAAAAAGTTTGCCTTGGGTATGGAATTATTGCGAAGGACGCGTATTAGAAGGTATTGCGAATGGTAATGGCGCTGTAAATGGTTTAGGCGAAGATAAAACACGAAAAATGGTTCAGGAATACAGAGCCAGATTAGCGTTATCAGATTTCGGAAAATTTGAACAACCTATTTTAAGTTTGTACCGCAATAATATGGGACGCGAATTAGGCCCAGAACAACCCGCTCTTATCAATGTTGAAAAATGGAAAGCAACTCCTTATGCTATTACAACACAAGATGAAGACGGATATTTAATTCCGCAAGAAAAAACACTTCCTGGTTGGTCTGGTGCTAATTTTATTCCAATTCATATTACAGGAAATCAAGCTACTGTGTTTTTTGAACCTTTAGGAGAAAATATGTCAATTCAATTGTGTTATCGTACCAAAGAAGGAAAAACGGTTTATACGCAACCCGTTTATGCAGGCGACTGTACTATTTCTTTTTCACAAGGTATTCCTGCCAATGGTGTAATATTCGCTGTAATTTGTAATTCAGATTATGTTTTTGAAAATAATGACACTCGTAAAAAGAAGTTTAACTATAAAATTAAATTGGAAGACGGAGCTGTTAGAACTGCCAGTGTAGATAAAAATTGGTGGGACTGGAAAGCTACAATAAGTGATAATCTTTCTATTGCCGATTATTCAAATGCATCGTCTAGCTTTTTGATTTATCCAAATCCTACCGATAATGCCTCTATGGTTAACATTAAAGTTTCAAACGAAAATGCTGGAACTTATAATTTAAAAATAACCAACAGCACTGGACAATTAGTTTTTGAAAACAAAAACTACAATCTTGAAGAACAATATTATACTGGTAACCTATCAAAAGGAATCTATTTTGTAACGATTCAATCGCTGAATTTCAAACAGACCAAAAAGATTATTATAAAATAATACCATTTCATTACTCATTACAGACTACATCTTTCGTTTGGAAGATGTAGTTTTTTTTTGCCACTGATTGCACAGATTAAAAAAGATTAAATACTTTGTCTTTAAATTTTACCACAAATTTCACAAATTTTCACAAATTGCTTTTTTTAAACTCAATGATTTGTGAAAATTCGTGCAATTCGTGGCAAAAAAAATAATCTGTTATCATTGAGGTTTGCCACAAATTACACCAATTTGTGCGAATTTTTAATTTTTTAAAGGCAGTGATTCACGCTTATTCGTGAATTGCTTCGCCAGTCGCTATCGCTCTAGTCGTGCCGGAAAAAAGCTTTTTATCTTATAAAGTAAAGTCATTATTTTTTTGTAATAATTGCCGACCAGCCTCCTCCAGAAGCCATTTTAGCTGTTACTTCAGTATTCTTATTAACCTCTACAATTTCTTTTTTATAATCTTGTGCAAATGCTTCTGCATTGATTCCATCTGAAAAAACTTCCATCGAAAAATTTCCTTCTCCTAAAAAAGAAAGATCTATTGATAATTCTCTGGCGTCTGCATCTGTCATTCCTCCTATAAACCATTTATCTCCTTTTTTTCTTGCCACCACAATATAATTTCCAACAGAACCATGAAGTACAACTGTTTTATCCCAAACTGTTGGAATTTGAGTGATAAAATCGACTGTTTCTTGTTCTTTGTAATACGTTGATGGCGATTCACACATCATCTGCAAAGGCGCTTCATAGACCACATACATCGCCACCTGATGCGCTCGAGTTCCCATTGTCATTGGATTATTAAAACTAATCGCAAAGTTTTTAGGTTGTTTGTTAATCATCGAACCTGGAGTAAAATCCATTGGCCCCGCTGCCATTCTGATAAACGGAATGGTTACAGTATGTTCTGGCGTAATATCTGTACTCCATTTGTTGTTTTCATTCCCTCTTACTCCTTCATAATTCAATACATTTGGATACATTCGGTGTAAACCTGCGGGTTTAAATGCGCCATGAAAATCAACTAACAATTCCAGTTTGGCACATTCTCTCGCAATCTGCTCATACGAATTGACCATATATTGGTCGTTGCGCTGCATATAATCAATCTTTATTCCTTTTGCTCCCCAGCTTTTATAAGTTTCCAGAATATGCAATAAATTTTGGTCTAATGGTTTCCAAAGTACCCAAAGAATAATCCCGACTCCTTTTTCTTTTCCGTATCGAATCAATTCTTTAACATCCATTGCGGGATTAAAATCAAGAATGTTGGTAGTCGATTTTGTCCAGCCTTCATCAAGAATTACATATTCTACTTTATTCGCTGCAGCGAAATCTATAAAATATTTATACGTTTCGGTATTTAAACCCGCTTTGAAATCAACGCCGTAAATATTATTATCGTTGTACCAATCCCAAGCTACTTTTCCCGGTTTGATCCAATCGGTATTTTTAAGTGCATTTGGTGCTGCAAGCTGGTAAGACAAATTGCTTGATACCAAAGTACGATCGTCATCACTGATAATAAATACACGCCAAGGAAAAGCTCTGTTTCCGCTTGTTTTGGCAATATAATCAGCTTCTTTTGTAATGGTTTGTACACGATCTGATTTTCCATCCTTATCCACTGCTTCTAAAACGTATTTTGGAAATATAGCATTTAAAGTGGTATTTCCATTTCCTTTCAAAAACAATCCCGGATAATCGTGAAGGGCAGTTTCTGTAAATAAAACCTTGGCTTTTGGAGTCGTAAACAAAACAGGAAGACTGCAAAAATCCTTTGACGCAATCTCATTTAAAGATTTATCCAAATACAAACGTTCGTTATGAGAATACATCGATTCTTCCTGCGGAAATAAAGAACGTGAACCGTTAGGAAATGATAACGAAACTTTCTCTGAAATTACATTTCGTTTTTCTTTGGCCTCATCTACAAACTGATAAGCCACTCCGTCATTATAGGCACGGAAATTAAGTTTATAATTTCCCTGATAAGTAATCGAAAGTTCTGTGTATTCATCTTTAATTTCAGACTCTTTAATTGGCACTACAGCATGTATGTTTTGAGATACACTTTTAACCGTTTGCTTTTTAACCTTCGGATTTAATCCAAAATTGGTTTTAGAAGAAAAATCCATTCCGGCTTCAGCATTCTCAATAATCAAATTTCCATTTAATGATGCCGACCAGGAAATTTTATTAGAATTGTTCACTTTTATCTGAATTCTTCCATTTGGAGATTTAACCTCATAAGTTTGAGAAGAAGCTTGGTATGCACACAACAATAAGCCACATAAAATCAGTACTCTTTTTTTCATTTTTGAATGCTATTATTTTTTTATACTATTTTGCAGAAGGTTCTTTAGTTGCTTTAGGCGCAGTTTGTTTCAGTAGATTTAGTACCTCATCTTTAGTCAAACCATAATCATACATTTTTAAAGAGGCCATAAAACCGGAGTAATTCTCTCCAATATCTGAAGCTCCAATTATAATTTTTGCCTTTTTGATAGCCGATGATAACATCATATTTTGAGAGTTATCAAGTACGCCATCGATATAAATTTTCTCTACCACTCCATCAAAAGTCAAAACAATATGATGCCATTTATTTTGTTCCGGAACTTTGTTGTATTTCATATCAAAATGACCGTCTAAATGTGGCGCCGCACCATAATGTCCGCTATTGTAAGCCAATGCATTAAACGAATTGGCCAGATTATTTTCAGAACGATCGCACCATGAGGCCAGAAACTCTCCTTCTTTGGCTACCTCTGGATTTTTTACCCAAACTGCCACAGAGTAAGAACTATTCCAAGCCAAAGTTTTAGGAACGGGTTTATCTAACATCAAAGCGCCATTTACAAACTCAAGTGCCTTAATTTTATCCTCTTTATCCCAAGAAATCTTTACGTCTCCTGTTTTTGTAAACACACCTCCTAAAGAACCTTTATTAGGCAGACTCTTAAACGAATTTCCATACTTTTCATTAGTTACATCAATATCTATCAACATTTTATGTGAACTTACAGCTGCTTGTTCTGTGTTTGATTTTTTATTTTCTAATTGTAAAGGAAGTTCAAATAATTCGCTATACACTTTTATATTCCAAACTGCCGCATACAGTCCTGTTTTTTCTGTACCTAAAACTTTTAGCTTTAAGAAACGTGCTGTAACATTTTTATCATCAATCATCGGACTTCCCGAAGTACGATTTTTTGATTTATCGGCATACAACTGCCAATTTTTTCCATCTGTCGAATATTCTAAAGTGTATTGATAATAATAACTGGCAAATTCAAATTGGGTCATGACCCTTTTTATTGGTTTTACACTTCCTAAATCTACAGTTAAATCCTGTGGAAGTGCATTACTTCCAGCTTTCCACATAGTCGCATTATTATCATCTGTGGCAAAATCAGGCTTATATTCGTAATCGTGTTCTAACGATTGTAAATGATAATAAGATAATGCAGCGGCGCGAGCATTTAAAGCTATATTTTCGGGTACATTTGATTTGACAATTTCTCCTATGCCGCTTGAAGTAGTAATCACTTTTGCAATAGTGGAATCATTTTCGAAAATCATTTTATCGATACAGACTTGTCTTGCCAGACCGCCGCGTGTCATTGGATAATCATGTTTATGATACACAATGTAATAATCTTTTCCATCTTCTAATACTGAATGATGTCCTGGGCCATGAGTCGTTTTATCTTCGTTCGTGCTCAAAATCGGATTATTAAGTCCTTCTTTAAAAGGCCCATAAGGAGAATCTGAATAAGAGTAACGTACATTATAAGTTTCATCATGACAAGAAGCTCCGGAATACATCAAAATGTATTTGTTTCCTTTTTTCATCATGTAAGCAGCTTCGAAAGGTTCAGGTGTCTGGCTTAACGGAATATTTTTAGAATTCATCATATTCTTCATCGTAGCACTATTCAATTCTCCAACGGCATATCCGCCATTATAATGCACCCAAGTTCCCCAATAACTGTATATTTTACCGTCGGTATCTCTGAAAAATTGTGCATCTAAAGATGGAAAACCTTCTCTTGGATATCCATTAGAAATAACGGGTTCGTCATTTTCATTGAGTTTTTTCCAAGGCCCGACTGGCGTATCCGAAACATAACCGTAAATATTACAGCCAATTTCACAGTTTCCGAAATACAAATAATACTTACCATCATTTCCAACCACAATATCCGGCGCCCAAAAATTGGTAATGGGTTTTGCCGTAAAAGACGGAATTTCCATAGTATAATTGTACCAGTTTTTTAAATCTTTACTGTACCAAACCGTTGGAGCTCCTGATGCCAACATTTCATTATCGGTCGTGGCATAGATATAATAAATGTCTCCAAATTTTTTAATAGTTGGATCTGCGTAATATCCAGGTAATATTGGATTTCCAGTTGATAAATTACTCACTTCAACTTTTTTTTGAGCAATGACTTGTAAGGTGAAAACTAGCAGTATAAGGTTGTAAAATATGTTTTTGTTTGACATTGCTAATAAAATTAAGTTGAAGCGTTTTTAAATGATATTAATATTTCCAAACCAATACATCAGAAGTTTTTACAGCGTTATTTCCGAAAATTGTCTTGGAATTTTTTGGTAAATTGATTTCGTAGATTTTATCAGAATAATTGACTGCAATACCAAAACCGTCACGATATTCTACCATTACACCTTCAGGATAATCTTCTATTGCTACATTCTGCTTTTGATATAGTTTTCGCAATACTTGTTTTTCTAGTTCCCCATTTTTAGAATCTACGCCAATGTAGGTTACCGTTCCTTTACCTAAACTTCTAGAAATAACAGCCGGTTTTCCGGCATAAAACTCACTTCCATAAGTCGCCCAAACCTCCGTTTCTTTATTCGGTTTTAATAAATCGCCCCAGCTTGTCCATGCAAACTCCTGATTATTGAACTTTATTACTCCCGGAGATTGTGGCATTAATAAATCATACGATTCTATTTCAGAACCTATTAAGCTCCACATTGGTTCGTAAAACTTAGCTTCCCAAAGATGTCCCAAACGATTTTGTATTCCGGATCGACAGCTCAACACCAAGTTTCCGCCATTTTTAGCGTACAAAGTCAATTTGTCAATCATTTTTTGGTCAATCATTTGATACGCCGGAACAATCAAAAAAGGATATTTAGAGAAATCCGTCGAATCCCTCACAAAATCAACTGGTGCTCCAAAAGATTTTGTGGCTTTATAATATTTCAGAAAATGTCCAATAGTGTTCCATTCCTTAGTTTGTTTGTTTAAGTCGATTCCCATCACATTATCCCCATTAAACAAAATTCCCGTTTTGCGTTTCAAATAATAATCTGGCAATGCTGCTTTAGCATCATACATTTTACGCAGCGTATTTATCTCTTTAATAAACTGATTAAACTCTAAACCACCGGGAGTTGCTGTTACTCCGTCTGTGCCAACAATCCCATAATGATATTGCTCATAACCGTACAATGGCGCGCGAAAACGATACGTACAGGCAAATTTACTGCCGCCTGCAAAAACATGCCACAGCCACATACGCACAGTTCCCGGCATTGGCTGCGGATTTATGCTTCCCCAGTTGACTTGTCCCGGCTGTAATTCCATACAACCGTACATTCCTTTTAAGGGACGAAAAAAGTCATTTGACATTCCGATACTGGAATAATCTCCCAAACGATATCCTTGAGAACCGATTCCTAAACTTCCTCCGTAAACCAAATAACGCGTATAGCAATCAAAATCCAGCTCTTTACTCATGCCCACAAAACTTTCATTGTAGTTGGATCTATAGTTAGAAGTAATCCATTGGTCTTTGCTTACATATTTTCGAATTGTAATAGCCTGTGAATCCAGAAAAGTGGCTGTTTCTTCATCAGCAAATCGATAATGATCTAATTGCGAATGTAAATTCATTCCCCATTCTTTATGAAGCGGAATGTTAATTTGTTCAAAATCAGTATAAGTGCCACTCCAAAAATTATTTCCCCAAGCCACATTTAAAGCCTCTATCGATTTGTATTTGTTTTTCAGCCAATTTCGATAACGCTGTTGTGCATCGGCTCCATAATCCAGAAAACGTGCAGGTTCATTGTCTACCTGCCAACCTATAATGCTTTTATTATTGCCATATTTTTTCGCTAATTCTTCAATCATTTTTAAAGAATAGCTTCTGTAATAATTACTTGAAAATGAAGCATGTTGTCTCGAACCATGATCTGTTTTGGTGCCATCTTCATAAGTTGCCAATATATCCGGATGTTTTCGAACCAGCCACACAGGCGGTGTAGCGGTCGAGGTGCACATTACAATTTTCAGTTTATATTTAGCGGCAATTTCTACCGCTTTATCCAGCCATTTAAAATCATAAACTCCTTCCTGAGGTTCTAACTGCGCCCAGGCAAATTCTCCAAAATGAGTAAATTCAAAACCCATTTCTGAAATCTTTTTCAAATCCCGATCCCATTGGCTTTGATTCCAATGTTCTGGATAATAATAGACTCCAACAGTGGTTAAATCTTTCTTTGGAAAAAATCTGTCAAATTTCTGAGCTGCAATATTCAAACTGATTCCTATTCCAAATAGTACCAGTAAAAATCCTCTGCAAAAGTGTTTTTTTGATTTTAGATGCATTTATAATTTAATTTTAGTCACTTTGTTGGTTAATGGTATTTCATACGCTCCTCTTACTTTTAGGTAAGAAAGCTTTATATCTTTATCGATTCTTAAATAAGCATTTGGAGTGAATTCGTTTTTACTGCTCAAAGTAATTTCAACTTCCTCTGTTTTTGTGTTAAAAGTAATGGTGTCGAAAGTTCCTGCATCTAATGTTAACCACAATTGTTTTGGTGCAAAGAATACTTTAGATTTTGCCGCAGTAGTCAATTTTACGCTTACTAAATCACCTTTTGTAGTAACATTACCTCCAAAAGCCAGCCAACCTAAATCAGCATCTTTTGTAATGTAAGTTGCTGTATTTACTGCATAACCATAAAAACCAGAACCGTAATCTCCTGACAAATAATCAATTCTTAACTCTGTTGGATAAGAGTGAAAAGCGGCAGAACCAAATCCGTCTTCGGTAATATTTGAAATTCCCCCTAAAAGTCCTCCGTAACCTACTTTCAATAAATACAAATCATCCGATTTTTTTCTGTATTGTCTCAATACCGGAATCGCATTCAAAGAAGAGCCATAATGATGAATCTGGCGTTCTACTCTTGATAATTTTCCTCCGTATAAAAAATCCCAATATCTTCGTGCATTACCGTTATAAGCCCAATGAGGCATTGTTGGCATATAAGCTAAAATTGCGTTTAAAGTTACATCGGCTTTTTCATCATAACCAAAATAATCCGACCACATATATACTTCTTCCTGACCTGTAGAATCCCAAGGCATTTCGCTTCCAAAAGGATAATCCAATGCTTTCCAATGATTGGCTCTGTCTTTCATTTTTGCTTCTAAATCAGCTGCCATTTCAGTCATATTTTCATTTTTCAAATCTTCTAAAATATATAAAAATACCGAACCTTCCATTTGACCAAACTGAGCATAATAAGGCGCCAATTCTGTCATTGCGATTGAAGTATGATAGGCTTGCTTTAAATACCAATCCCAAGTTCTGGTATCTACCAAATCTTTATTGTATCTCGCTAATCGATACAATGTCCAATAAGCTGCGGCAACGTGAGGATAATTATAAGATCTTCCCGGATCGTTTGCTTCTTTATGTTTCCATGCTGCCCAGGTTTTATAATCTACATCTGAACTGTAAGTTCCTTTTGGCAAAGAATCTGGCTCGTAATAAAAAACACTTTTTTTAACTCCGTATTTATTTTTTCCTTCGCTATACTGAATATTGCCCCAAAGTGTTTTATCTACAAATTGCTCTAATTTTTTGATTTCTTCTTTATCAGGCTGAATATGCTGTTTCATAATTGCAGCAAGCCATCCTCCTGCTCCGCCTTCGTCACTTAAACCAGCCACCCAAGCCCTGCTGTCCTGAGTCAATTGTTTTTTGGCTTCGTAATCGTAACTAATTACCGAAGGATTTCTTTTGAAAATAGGATCCGGCTGATCGAACCATTGTGCTGTCGTTAAGAAATGACCAAAATCTTTAATCACTTCATTTTCAGGTTTGATGATTTTATAATTGATGGTTTGTTTTATACCATTTTTATAATTGATTGTCAATACAGCACGTCCCCATTTTACACCATGAACGCTATATTTTTTTAATCCTTTTGGCGTTTTTCCTTCTTCTTTTATCTGCAATGCTCCTTTAGGTTCAATTTCAAATGAACTTACCTCACTTTTATAATTCAAAAATAATTGTGATTTAATATCCTGAGGCAATACATATCCCGGAATACTGGTTGCAACAGGAAGTTCTTCTTTTACAAGCGTATTTTGGATGTCTTCTATTCCTTCAGATAGTACAAGTTTTAGAGAGAAGTTTTTAGACTCTTTCGGCTTCAATACTAATGAAGTCGGTGTATTCCATTGCTGTGCATTTTTCCACTCATTTTCTGCGTAGGCTTTACTGTATACCATCCATTCATGAAAACCTTCAAAAACAATACTTCTCGGCGTTGGATCATCCAATAACGGACGATACGCTTCAAAAGGCATATTTTCTTTTGGAAGCACTACTAATGCAGGCCCTTCTCCGCTTAATCTTTTTACTTCCAGATAACCAGCATCCCTTCCGATATACGGATCAAAAAATACATTTTGCGCATGCGTTTCATTCAGTGATTTTCCTTCTAAAATATTATTGAAAACCATCGGAATTCCTAATGCACCAATCTCAATAGCATTGTCAGATTTATTTGTAATCTCAAATCGCATTACTAATTGATTACCATCAAGTTCATAAAAACGTTTAACAGTAACTGGAATATTATTTGGTAAAGTATTCGCCAAATCGGCTGCCGCTAAAACTTTTGATGAAGTTGCCAAAGGCGTAACTGCGCCACGTTTTGCGGCTGTAGAATAACTCTGCCAATCGCCATTGCCTTCTTTAATTCTTAAATTGATATCTCCAAGATGATATAAGCCGTCTTTGTCTCTAATTTCAAGTCGGTCACTAGGCGTAAAATCAAAGTTTAAGTTTTTAATGGGTCTTAAACCTGCAACTGTCTGCGATGCTTTTACCAGTTTTAATTGAAAAGCAGGTGTATTTATTTTTTGATAAACTTCTGCAATACCCAAAGAAGGTGTTTTTTGTTCAATTCTACTCCAATAATCCTGAGCCTGAATACTTAGTGTACAGCTCAAAAATAATAATAAACCAAGTCTGTATTTTTTGTTTCCCATCTTTGTTTATGCTTGTTTAGTTTGTTTTTTGTTTGGTTTTGGTCTTGTTTTTTATTTCAATCTATTTTAAAGTAATATCCAGATAAACCGAATGACGTCCGTATGTATTATAAAATGGTTTAAATTGTATTCCGTCAATCACAAATTCCAATTTCTCTGCATCCCCTTTTATTGATTTGCTTAAATCTTTGGCATCTAATGTTATTTTTCGCCATTCATTAAGTGGCTCCGTTTCCTGAGCGGCCAATAAAACCGGGCCGTAAAATAAGCTGGCAATATTTTGCTGATCCATTACAGGATCTAAATGAAATTGAAATGGCATACGTAATTCAATTTTATCTCCGTCTTTCCATTTACGATTCAACGTAAGATAACTGCCTGGTATCGCTTTTACTTTGACTTCTTTACCATTTATTTTTACAAAAAAACCTTTTGTGGCCCAATGCGGAACACGAACATTTAAATCAAATTTACCTTCTCCTTTGATCGTTAATTGCGTATGATCTTCGTTTGGAAAAGAAGTCGTCTGTTCTATTATGACATTTTTTTCTTTCCATTTTACTGTTGACGGTACATACAGATTAACATATAAAGCCTGATTATCTAAGCTTTTAAAATAAATGGAGTTCTGCAATTTGGTGCTGCTTTCCAAAGCTGTCCCGTTACAACACGTAAAACCATCCATTTTTGGATTTCCAAATTGTTTTATTGAACCTGGTCGCAAAGGAACATGATAGGTATTTGCAGGAGTTTTTTCTGCTACCGAAGCCAAAATATGATTGTATAAACCTCTTTCATAGTAATCCATATATTCCGCACGCTGATCGTAAAGGAATAAACCACTCGTCAATTTCAGCATATTGTAAGTAGCACAAGTTTCGTTTTGTCCGCCTGCAGAGAATCCGTTCTCGTAGATTGTTGACGGCTGACTGATAAAACATTCTGCATTGGCAGGATTACTTGCTCCGGCAACACCTCCAATACTGTACATATAATCATTTGTGGTTTTATACCAGAAATTATCAGCAATACGATAATAATCAGGTGTTTTGGAATCGTGATACATTTCAAGTGCACCCACAATCTGCGGAATATGTTGATTGGCATGCAACCCACGGAAAGTATCTACGTTTTTGGCTAATCCGTTTGAGTGTTTTGCATCACCGTAAAATACTTTGATGTTGTCAAATAGCTGCGCTACTTCCAAATATTGTTTCTCATTTGTCATTCGGTAAAGGCGTGCCATCACTTCATTCATTCCTCCAAATTCTCCAGCAATATATCTGTTCCACATACTGATTAGCGTTTCATTAGGCAATTTTTTCATTCTAGCATAAACCCAATCTCCCATTCCTTTGGATATTTCTAGCGCTTTCTCATTACCGCTTACTTCGTAAACATCTAATAAACCAGCCAAAATTTTATGTAAAGTGTAATAGGGTGCCCAAATCTGAGTTTTCTGCCCGCCGTAATTAGCGCCTTTTTCCAACATTATAAATTGATCTGGTGGATAAGCACTGATAAAACCTTTCCCCCAATTCCAATAATCGGTACGAATTCCTTCTGTACTTAAATCCGAATCATAGGTTGTTTTACCTGGTCCAAAAGGAACCGCTGTAGGATCTGATACTGAAACTCCTCCAGCTGTTTGAGGTTTTCCAGATAGTTGAGCCAAATCATAAAGCGTATTAACTAAATAATCCATTTTTTTGGCGAAATCTTCATGTAACGCACTGTCATATCCTGTACTTCCATACGCCTGAGCAATTGCCGTTAAATAGTGTCCTGTTGCATGGCCGCGTAATTTTGTATCCTGTGTATCCCAAACGCCCAAAGGTTCTGCATTTTCTGGTTGTTTTTGCCCGAAAGCATTGCGAAACATATACAAGAAAGAATCTGGATTTGTTGCTGCAAGTGTTTTGATGAACTTCTCTCTATTCTCAATAAATTTTGTGTCATGTCCATGAGAATCTGAGCTTAATGCTACTTCATCTAAATTAAACGCTTTCAGTTTAAGTTCTGGAGTCGCAGCTTCTTTTACCTCTTGAACGGTAACAACTGCTTTAGGTTTTAATTCTGTACCTGAAACTATTCCGGTTACCATATATTGTCCTGCTTTCAAAACCGAACTGTTATCAGTGGGTGCCGGCCAAATTACTTTAACTTCTGGGCCTTCAATTCCGTTAGCATATATTCCTTTTAAAGTTCCGGGCAATCTAGGAAGATCTCCAACTACAGTCTGTACTTTGATATCTGAAATACCAGTTAGATATTGATTATACAATTGAGGTGTTCCCGCTGGATATTTTGGCAGATCGCCTGTCGGCTGTTCCGGTTCCTCTTCTTCTGCTTCGCTTTTTAAAGAATTATGATAAATTTTTCCAATCTGTTTTTCTGTTAAAGGAACTCGGTAGATTCTAAAATCATGCAATTTTGCTTTTAAATACGGATCTTCGGGCGAAATTGATTTCCCAATATTCAAAACATTATTTTTAGCTGTATTAGAATCGAATAACTGATCTAGTTTTAATTTTGCAATTTTAGTTGTTCCCGTTAAAACGCCATCAACATAAGTATTTAAAGACTTTGATGGAATATCAATTACAACTACCAAATGAACCCATTTATTAAGTTCTAAAACAGGGCCATCCGTTTTATACTTTTCTCCTGCTGTAGCAATTTCTGTTTGCAAATTACCTTTTTCTTTATTTCCAGTTGGAGCAACAAAAAAATGGGTTTTAGTATTTTTCCCGAAATCAAAAAAATGCTGATTTCGCTGATCAGAAAGCAGGTAAATCCATCCTGAAATACTTAACGATTCTTCATTAGCAAATACATTTCCTGGAATCGTAACATAACTATTACTGCCTGCTGTTAAAGAAAGTACTTTTCCAAATTGAGCATCATTATCAAATTTCATTTTGGACTCTGACATATTACCATGCAGATTATTTCGAGACCAATCTTTTACATCGCCATCAAACACATAACGAGCAATCAATCCTGTTTCGCCAATACCGTCCAGAATCTGATCTCCACCTTGTGCCCATAAATCCGTTGTAGGTATAGAGCCAAAACTTAACAATGTAAATAGTAATAGTCTAGATAATTTCATATTCAAAAAATTTAATATTTAGTTTAACTTTAAACCAGAAGATTTTAAAATGTTTTAAAAATAATTTTTATTGTGTAGAATATAAATTTATTAAAAATAGCCAATAATTCCGAGCCAATTGAATGTTTTAACAATTGTAAAATTAGACACAATTAACAAATTAATTCAACTATATTTTATCCTAAGACAATACTATATTATCTTAAATTAAACATTTTAACAGTTTTATAGAATAATTAAAACATCCCAAATATGTATTCTTTATTTTTGAATTAATAAAGAATGTAACGTAAATCTAAACTGAAAAACCGTCCTAAAACGTTCAACAGTTGTAAAAACAATGGGGATTTTATTGACAGCTATCGTAGTCTTGCACAGATTGTTGAATGTGTTTTTGGACGCAACAGACTAAGAAGATTTTGAATTGTATAATTAAGACAATTAATGCCTATTCAAAAAGTTTCAATAAAGTAGTTATCGGACTTATTCTGTTTCAATTTTTCAGATGCGACAAAACTGTGTATACATTTCAGACTATCTACAAATTACTTTTTCTAAACTCTTTCGGAGTAACTCCAAACTTATCTTTAAATGCTTTTGTAAAATTCTGAACGAACTTATAGCCACACAAAAGAGAAATTTCTGCAATTGCTTTTTCATTTTTTACTATAAGTTTCTTGGCTTCATTCATTCGGATTTCATACAAATAAGAAAAAACGGTGGTGCCAAACACTTCTTTAAATCCTTTTTTAAGTTTAAAATCATTTAAACCAGATCTACGCGAAAGTTCAACTAATGAAAGAGATACAGAAATATTTTCTTCTAATATCGATTTTGCCAAATGAATTTTCTCAATATCATACTCTTTCAAACTCATTTCTTTGAGATTAGAATTTGCAAATTCAAACTGTTCAAACTGAAGCATTAGCAATTTCAAAATTTTAGCTTCTGTAAACAGCGTTTTAAGAGTACCCTTTCTTTTGCAATGCATAATTTCATTTACAATGCTTTGCATTTCGGGCGTAATAATCATGTTTTTGGGGCTCAGAACCGAATAACGATTATTTTTAATATTTTCATGAAAAGAATCCAAAACGGGATAATAAGCAGACAGAATACTCAAGAAATGTTCTTGAGTAAATAAAATATGAAAAGAAGATGTACTAGCGTTTTCTTCTTCTGAATTGATTGAATATCCACAATCAGAATAATAAATCAAATTATGCTGATTGCTTGTAAATTTTATTTCATTTCCTGTAACGCCATCACGAATAATTGCGCAGCCATCCAAAGAAAAATGCATCTTGATTATGGGACAGGAAAATGAAAACTTCAAACTTCTACTCTTGTTGAGCTTTAGCTTACCAAAACATACATGAATATTTTTGAATACGAATTTTTTAAACAAAGCGTCTCCTATCTCATTTGAAATCTCCCATTTTTCAGACTTAACATACTGACTATCAAAACTAAAATCTATATTTATTGTTTGATCAATGCTTGTTTCTTTGATTTGTAAATTACTCATCAGTATCAAATAATCCGTTTGTAATAAAATTTAATCCGCCTATAATAATCCTTACAAAAATTTAGTAAAGACATTTGCGGCAAATATTATTATTATTTGGACTAAATCAAAATAATACTGATTATAATTTTTTCAAAGATTATTTACGAACATTTTTTTACAAATATTTAGATGAAGAAAAACTACTTTAAACTATTATTTTCCGCTTTTTTTATTGTATTATTTCCTTTCGTTATTTCGGCACAAGTATGGGAAAATGTTGGCACAGCAACAGGAATTTCTACTGGAGGAAGCAGTTTTAATAAGCTTGCTAAAGATGATGCAGGAAATTTATACGTCTCTTACTACGATGGAACTGTAGCTAAGGGTTCTGTTCAAAAATTTGACGGAACAAATTGGTCCTATCTTGGCGGTTCGCCAGGAATCACTTCTGGAATAGCAACTTTTAGTGCTTTAGCGGTAAAAGATGCACAAACTATCTATTATTCTAACCAAGCTGGTTATCCAGATAGTGGTTTGAATGTTAGAAAATTTGATGGCACTTCTTGGACCAGCCTAACTAATCCCGAAAATGGTTCGGTTACGCAACAAGCACTAGCTGTAGACAATTCAGGCATTGTTTACGCTGCTTATGGAACAGCGAATGGAACCATCAAAAGATTTGTAAATGGTGTTTGGGAACAGGTAGGTACAATTGGTTTCGCTAATGCTTCACCAAGTTTTATTGGATTAAAAATCGGCACAAATAATAAACTGTATGTTTCTTTTAATAATAATGGATATGTTCATGTTTATGAAAATGATACAACTGCGCCATCTAATCAAGCATGGAGGCCAGTAGGAAATGTTATCAATATCGCTGCGGCCTCTAATAGCGAAAATTACAATTCATCACTTGCTATTGATGGTTCAAACAATCTTTATTTAGCTTTTATTTCTGGAAGTGCGGGAGGTCAAAAATTAAATGTAAAAAAATTCAATGGTGCCACATGGGAAACATTAGGAGAAGAAAATTTTTCTGAAGGAAGAGGACAGTACATTAGTATTGCCGCTACTGCATCTGGCGTTCCTTATGTGGTTTGCAGTAATTGGGAAAATTCTGATTTCTTAAGGAATCATGTTTATGGTTTTACTGGCGAAACATGGATAAAAATTGGAGGTTTTGTATCTACTGGTGAAGCCACTTACAATTCATTGGTTGTTGACAATAATGATGATTTAATCTTGGCTTATTCAGACAGTAGTGTTCGAAAATTGGTGGTGAAAAAATTTGATATTGACACTCCTATCACAACATACTGCGAGGTTAAGTTTCCTCAAAACACAGAGCCCATTACACAGGTTACATTTGCAGGAATTTCAAATCCAAGTCCAGAAACTATAGGAAGTTCTACTCCTGCTTATGAAGATTTTACAAGTGTTTATGGAAATGTAGATTTAGGTGTAACCTACCCTATTTCGGTTTCTGGTAATAACGATACCAATACTATAAATAATTTTGCTAATCACATTACGGTATACTTTGACTGGAATCATAACGGTTCGTTGTTAGATGAAGGCGAAGCTTATTATTTAGGATACATTCAAGGAAATGCATCCATTTCAACTTTAACAGGAAACATTGTGGTACCTGCTGATGCTCGTACTGGAAATACTAAAATGAGAATTGTTAAAAAATACTACTCAACAACCAATCAATCTATCGCTGGAGCCTGTAATACAACTGGATACGGTCAAGCCGAAGATTATACGGTCATTGTGCATAAAAAACAGCTTCCAGTAACCGAAGTGACAGTTGCCGTTTTAAACAACGGGACAGCTGCAATAACAACTTTAGGCGGAACTTTGCAATTGGTTAAAAAAGTACTTCCTTCAGATGCAACACAAAATGTAACTTGGAGCATTTCTTCGGGATCGGATTTTGCGTCGGTTTCTTCGAGCGGGCTCGTAACTGCAAAAGCAGATGGAACAGCAACAATCAAAGTAACTTCTGTTGAAAACACAGCTTTGTCAGCAGAAATTACGATCACAATTTCAAATCAGACACCACCTCAAACCTGTACTTTTTCTACTCTTAAACTGACTGGTTTTAATGCCGATGTTGTCGCAGAAGGAACTGATGGAAATGCTGATTCAAAAACTACTGCAATTATCGATGCCGCAAATGTCTATTACGCAAAAAACTTTGTTCCTAAAAATCCACACAGCTCTTCAGCTAGCGCTGTTGCTTTTGGAGGTGGTCTACCTTCAAATGGAACTATTTCAAGTACTTCTATACAAGGTCTTGACTTTCAATTCGAAGATTTCACTACAAACAATGCTTTAGTTTTAAGAAACAGCCTTACCAATACAGGAACTTTGACTTTGGCAGCGCCTAAAAAAGCGCAAAAATTATATATAGCTTCAGTTAGTGCCGAAGGAAACAATACCGTTACAGTCAAAGTAAACTTTGATGATGGTACAAATCAATCTTTTACGCTTCAGGCAACCGACTGGTGGCAGACTGGTTCGCTTTCTAATAAAGTAATTACCAACATCGGAAGAGTTTCTCGTGGTGCAAGCTGGGCTCCGCTAAATCAGTTTGACGGTTTATCTCAAACTGGAATTTACCAAAACGAGTTTGTTTTGGATATAGCGAATCAACAAAAATCAATTAGCTCTATCACGTTCACACAAACAGCTCCATCTGGAAATGCTACGACAACAGCTATCTTAGCTATCAGCGTGTGCGGTTCTCCAGACGCAACCACAACAACAGAAGGTCCTGTTGCTATTACTTCTGGTTTTAATCACGATATTATTGCCAACGGAATCGGAAATGCTTCTGCATCAACTACAGTTGGTTTTGATCAAGCAAATACCAGAGCTTTAGTTTCTTTAGACTTTAAAGCGGTAGCTGGTAACTCAGCTCCAATTTTTGGACTTCCTGCCGATGGTAAAATCAATAGTGCTGCAACAGCTGGAGTTACGTTCCAGTTAGCAGATTATTCTGGTCCGAATGCGCTTTTCCTTACACCATCACATGTAGGAAACGGTGCTGCAAACAGCGGAACTCTAGCTTTCTCAGTAGCAAATTCGCAAAAACTATATGTATTGACAGCTGCTTCAGGAGGTGGTTCAAACAATTTGAAATTCAACGCCGAAGTTAATTTTGCTGATGGAACTAAACAAACTATTAACAACGTAACAGTTTCGGACTGGTATGACGGAAATAATTTTGCTATTCAAGGAATTGGACGTGTCAACACAGCTAATAATACTTTAGAAGGAAACAGCACAAATCCTAAGCTTTACGAAGTTGTATTAAATGTTGATACAGGCAATCAAAATAAAACGATTACGGGTGTAAACTTCGATTTTGCAGGAGATGCCACTGCAGAATATGCATCACAAATCAGAATGTCGGTTTTAGCTATTACAACAAAAAAACCGATTACAGATGTCTTAACTCTTGCAACACGTAACAATGTTCCTGCTTCAATAACAGCAGAAAAAGGAACTCTAGACTTAGTCGCTTCTCTAAACAATCAAGTAATTGCTAGTACTGATGCAAATTGGACAATTATTGAAGGAAGTGCTTTTGCTTCTATTGATGCCAACGGAAAAGTGACTGCTATAGACAATGGTATTGTAAAAGTCAAAGCTACGCTTAAATCGAATGTTGCTGTAGCGACTGAAATCGAAATTACGATATCTGGCCAGCCTACAAAATATTGTGAATCTTATTTTGTAAATGGCTGCGACAACTTATCTATCATAAGCGTTGCTACAACTGGAGCAACGGCAAATCTAAATAATGCATCAACTTGTTCTGGCAGAGGATATAGTGATTTTACAGATAAAGTATTAACAGCGTCAATAAACAGCGATGTAACTTTTAATGTTCATTTTACAGGTTCATTGGTAGGCTTTACTTTCTTATCTGTCTGGATAGATTGGAATCAGGATAGCGTTTTTGATGATAATGAAATGGTATACGTTTCTCAAAACGAAGAAGTAGGCGGCGCTGTGCAATTTACCACATCTGTTCCTCCAAATGCAGTTTTGGGATCAACCAGAATTCGTTTTAAAGCTGTAAGCGGTTGGATAGGTTCTGGTGCTTGCGGATATAATTCACAAGGAGAAACAGAAGATTATACGATACAAGTAGAAGCTAAATTAGGAACAGGTGACTTTGATAAAGCAACTTACAGCATTTATCCAAATCCGACTTCAGACTATGCAACAGTTCAAGCCTCGGAAACGGTTAAGGAAATAACAGTATTTAACATTACTGGACAGCAGATTTCAACAGGAAACTCTTCTAGAATTGATCTTTCAAATGTACCGCAAGGTGTATATCTGGTTAGAATTTTATTTGAAAACGGAACAAGTGTTGTTCAAAAAATGATTAAAAAATAAGAATAAATCTTTATAAATAATTTACAAATAAGCCTCACAGACATTCTTTTTTGTCTGTGAAGTTTGTTTTTAAATAAGCAGCCTGCTTACAACTAATAGGCAAACTTTATTTACAATGAAAAAATACGCAGTTCTTCTCTTTATCCTTTCGATACTTTTCTTTTCGAACAAAACGACGGCACAATATTCTAATGAACATTATATCGCTCCATCGCCTTGGCAATATTGGAGTGATGCCAACGAACTTGTGATTACAACCATTTCGCCCGGAATTGTTAATGCAACCATTTCTAAAAGCGATGGAACCGAAATTGTTACTTTGGCTTTGACTGCTTCATTTCCTGCTGTTTATCGTTTTGAAGGCATTCCGATGTCTACACCGCGAAATGTTGTCAATACGGTTTACAATGACCGCGGTTTAATTGTAAAATCTTCTACTCCAATTGCCGTAAATGTTAGAAATGTAGCTTCTGATGAAGGAAACACAGGAAGTGATAATCTCGGAAATTTCATTAAAGGAAATGCTTCACTCGTAAGTTTTGGAGATAAAGGAAAAGGAACTGCTTTTAGATTAGGATATTATCGAACCGATTTTACAGGAATTTCTGGAAATGCTCCGGTCTATTCTGTAATGGCTACAGAAGATAATACTCAAATATTTTTAGATGATGCCGCTCTTACTACCTTAAATACAGGTCAGAGTTTTTTATTTACTGCGAAAATTGGAGCGAGTTTAACCTCTAACAAAATGGTCGTTGCAAATGCGGGAGCCTATTCTGATGCGCCTGGAGGCTGTTCGGATGGAATTGTTACACAGGTGATTCCAGCTCAATCCCTCGGAAAAAATTATGTCATAGTAAGAGGAAACGGAACCGCTGGAACTCAGATGAACTACCCTGAACAAAGTACAATTATTGCAACACAGCCCAATACAGTAGTAAAAATAACTAATTACGACGCTCAAGGCATTTTTTTAAGCACCTCAACACAAACTATTCCGCTTGCTGGAGGTTCTTATACTTTTCATCATGGCGATACTAAAAATATATATTCATCTTCTTTTGTAGAAGCTGACAAATCTGTTATTATCTATTCAGGTTCTGCAGATTTATGCGAAGTCGATATGTCTACCGTTATTCCGGTGGGAGATTGTACCGGCTCTAATGAAATTGTCACTTCAAAGTTTACTTCCTATAATGGTAATGATCTTGATGCTTTCGGATACATTATTTTGGCAAGTGCAACAGAACCTGTTCTTATTAACGGATCAAACTTAGAAACTTTAACAGGAATACCTAGAACCGCTATCGGAACCACAGGATATTACATTATCCGATTTACCAATACAGAAGTTGGAAGTCCTGAAAATTATTACATTACCTCTAATGCAAAAATGACGATAAGCATTGTACAACAGGGAAATGGTTTTACAATGTCTGGATTCTTTTCTTCATTTAATGAAACCATTACAAAACCAGAAATTGTATCAAATGAAAACTGTAATACTGTTATTTCTACGCAATCCGGTTTGGCTCCATATCAATGGTATGTTGATGGAGTGGCGATTCCCGATGCTGTTTCGCAGACTTTTACTGTAAAAAATTCAGGAAATTATACTGTTACTGGAACTTTGGATTGTGGAGTAACCAATCAGTCTTCTCCTCTATTAGTGAAAGTCTGCAGCGATTTAAGCGTTACAAAAGAGATTGCTAATTTAGGGAATAGCAACAAAATTACATTCCTAATTAAAGCTAAAAACAACGGTCCTTTTCAGGATACGGGGGTTAAAGTAACAGATCTTTTACCAAATGGCTATGTCTTTGACGCTTCTTCAACAGCTATCGGAACCTATAATAAGACAACCGGAATTTGGAATATCGGAACCTTAGATGCTGATCAGGAAGCCGTTTTGCAAATATCAGCTGTAGTTAATGAAAATGGAAATCATACGAATACTGCAAAAATTGAAGGAGCTAATTTTGATGATAATCAGACCAATAATACCGCTACAGTAACTCCGGTATGGAACATGAATTTGACCAAAAAAGCACAACAGCCACTTTATCGCAATATTGGAGAAGTTATAGTATATGATTTAACATTAACAAATACAGGAAATGTTTCCTTATACAATCTTTCTGTTTTGGACGCTAATGCTGATACAGGAAGCATCGCGCCAGCTTTTATTCCTGCGTTAAATCCTGGAGAAAATATTGTTATTAAAGCAAATCATACGATTACCCAAGCCGATGTTAATGCCAAAAAAGTGACTAACCAGGCAACTGTTGTAGGAGAAAGTTTTGTAGATATTTTCATAAAATCAAATTCTGACGACCCTACAACTCCTGCATTACGAGATGCAACTGTGACACCTGTAATTTCTGAAGCCGATCTAGTAACTGTAAAAACAGATAATAAAGATTATTATATAGCAGGCACTAATACTATTTATACGATTACTGTGACCAATAACGGCCCTGGAAACGCCTACAATGTAAAAGTAAATGATGAAATTCCTCAGGGAATAACAGTAATGAATTGGAGCGATGATAAAGGAAATTCAGGAAACGGAAAACTTGATCATACCACAAATGAACTAAAAAACGGAGAAGTTCTTACATACACCATAACCATTGAAGTTCCTGAAACTTTTACAGGAAACTTAACCAATACGGCCATTGTTACCAGTTCGACAACAGATCCAAATCCGAATTGTGCCGCTTGTACAGATACTAATACCGAGTATGTTCCAAAAGCCGATTTAGTTACGGTAAAAACAGATAATCAGGATTATTATGTGGCAGGAAGAGAAGTTGTTTATACTATTTCTGTAAAAAACAACGGTCCAGATACGGCTAAAAATGTTGTTGTAAAAGACAATCTTCCTGCTGGAATTTCTACAATGAAATGGACTGATAATCTTGGAAATTCAGGTAATGGAGCACTTAATACTATTCTAAATGAATTACAAAATCAGGCTTCTATAATTTATACTGTAACCATTGCTGTACCTGAAACTTTTACAGGAAACTTAACCAATACAGCAGTTGTAACTAGCGATACGGTAGATCCAGATCCAAGTTGTGCGAACTGTACAGATGTTGATGCTCCATACATTCCAAAAGCCGATTTAGTCACAGTAAAAACAGATAATCAAGATTATTATATTCCTGGAAAAGATGTTGTTTATACCATTTCTGTAAAAAATAACGGTCCTGATACTGCTAAAAATGTTGTCGTAAAAGACGATCTTCCGACTGGAATTTCTATAATGAAATGGACAGATAATCTTGGAAATTCAGGTAATGGATCTCTCAACGCTATTCTGAATGAAGTACAAAATCAGGCTTCTATAATTTATACTGTTACCATTTCTGTACCCGCAGATTACAAAGGAGATTTAACAAATACGGTGGTTGTTTCAAGTGACACAGAAGATCCAAATCCAGCTTGTGCAGCATGTACGGATACCGATTTACAATGCATCTCGCCAAATCCAATCTGTACACAATTTACAGATAATATTCCCAATGTAATTTCGCCAAATGGTGATGGAAAAAATGATTTCTTCGATTTAACGGACTTACCTCCTATCACCAATCTGCAGATATTTAATCGTTTCGGACATATCGTTTATACGAAACAAGACTACAGTAATCAGTGGGAAGGACAATCTGACAAAGGAGAAAGACTTCCTGATGGAACTTATTATTATATCATACACTTCAAAGACGCAAAATCGACTGCCGGCTGGGTTTACATCAGTCAATAATTTGAAATGCTTAGATACTAGAAAAATGTTTTTAAAAAAGATAATTCCCTATTTGTTCATTTTAGTTTTTTGCTGTCAAGCAACGGCGCAATATGCTGCAAAGCATTACATTGCGCCGTCGCCTTGGCAGTATTGGAGTGATGCGAACGAAATTGTAATCTCAACTATCGCCTCTGGAACGGTAACTGTAGAACTGAAAAAAAGTAATGGTACCGCAATTACAACTTTAACTTTAACTGCTGCTAATCCCGTTTCTTATAGATTTGTTGGTGATCCGACAACCCTTGCCCGAAACGGAATAAACAGTATCGCTTCAAACCGAGGTCTTATTGTAGAAGCAACAGAACCGGTTTCAGTAAACATGCGAAATATTGCCTCAGATACACCGGGAACAAACAATACCAATATCAAAGGAAATGCTTCTCTTGTCAGTTTTGGAAATGAAGGATTGGGACTCGCCTTTCGTTTGGGCTACTATCGCAGCAGCTATACCGGAATTGTAAATGGCGCTCCAATCTATTCTGTAATGGCAACAGAAAATGGGACGGCAATTTCATTAAACGGAACCATGACAGCACTATTAAACGCTGGACAAAGCAGATTATTTATAGCTCCAATGGGCTCTCTCCTAACTTCCGACAAAGCTGTCGTCGTAAATGTTGGGACTTATGGCGACATACCACAGAGCTGTAACGGAAATGGTGAAGATGCCACAGTCGATCAGATTGCACCTATCAATATGCTGGGAAAACGTTATATGCTTGTACGCGGAAACGGGACACCGGGAACAGACGTCAATAATCCCGAACAAAGTACGATAGTAGCTTCAGAAGCAAATACAACTGTACAATTAATACATTTTGATGCTTCAGGAACACAAATCGGAACTAGTACTCAAGTACTGGCAAACGCAGGAAGTTATGTTACCATTCATCACGGAGATGCACAAAATATGTATTCTTCTACTTTTGTAAATTCATCAAAACCTGTGGTAGTTTATTCTGCAACAGCAGTAAACTGCGAAACCGATATCTCAACTGTATTGCCTATTGGAGGTTGCTCAGGTTCTAAAAGTATTATAACACGAAAATTTATCAGTTATAACAATACCGATCTTCCTTACTTTGGCTACACTATTTTAGAGAATGCCACGGAACCGGTTTTCCTTAATGGAACCAATCTAGAAACTTTAACAGGAACACCGCGTGTACCTATTGGGAATACGGGTTTTTATATGCTCCGTTTTACTGATGCAAACATCGGGAATCCAACAGTTATCAACATTACATCTAATTCCAGATTAACAACCAGTATTGTACAGCAAGGAGAAGGTTTCTCTATGTCTGGTTTTTTCTCTGCTTTTAGTGATTCTCCAGAACCGCCTACAAAAGTAAATTCTACAAATGCCTGTTCTGTGACCCTTTCAACAACTCCAGGTTTGGCACCTTATCAATGGTATTTAGACGATGTGCTTATTGCAGGCGCTATTGAGGAAGAATATATGGCTATAAAAACCGGAAATTATACCGTTGTAGCGACAAGAGACTGTGGTTTAACCGCTCCTTCGGCTCCTGTTTTTATCAGTGTAAATCCTTGTACAGATTTAAAAGTAGAAAAAGAAGTAGCTTCTATTACTGGCAATCAAGCTGTATTTGAGATAAAAGCATCTAATATTGGCACTGGAGATGATACAAATGTACGTGTGACCGACTTGCTTCCAAGCGGTTATGAATTTGTAAATGCATCAGCAACTATCGGGACTTATAATAGTACAACAGGAATCTGGACTATTGGAAATTTAATTTCAGGAGAACTGGAAACACTAACGATAACGGCTAATATTAGAACTACTGGTGATTTTATAAATACGGCTGTTATTTCTGGAACAAATACAGATACAGATCCAACCAATAATACTGCTCAAGCTATTGCACAAACAAGTACTTTAACTTTTACGAAAACATCTCAAAAAGATATTTATTATAATGTTGGCGAAGTTATTGTTTATGATTTGACTCTTACCAATACTGGTCAAACCGCCATAAGCACTATTGCAATTTCTGATGCGAATGCAGATACTGGAAGTATTATACCAAATTCAATTCCAATTTTAAATTCGGGCGAAAGTATAACTATACAGGCTTCTCATACTATAACGGCTGCCGATGCTACTGTCGGATCCGTTACCAATCAAGCTACAGCTACAGGCGAAAATCCAAATCATGATACCGTTACCGTGCTTTCTGATAATCCGAAAACAACAGCTATAAATGACCCAACGGTTACACCCGTAATTTTAAGTGCAGATCTGGTTACTTTAAAAACAAATAATCAAACCATATATGTTCCCGGAACTACAACTGTTTATGATATTTCAATTACTAATTCAGGACCGAGTAATGCTTTAAATGTTTCGGTAAACGATTTAATTCCAAACGGAATTACAACCATGAGCTGGACTGGAAACGGAAAAACAGGAAATGGAAATTTGACTGACATAATTGCTGCCATTCCTGTGGCATCAACGATTAACTATAAAGTTACAGTAGTCATTCCTGAAAGTTATACTGGTAACCTCAGCAATACAGTAACTGTTTCAGGTTCAATTCCAGATCCTAATCCTAGTTGTAGCACCTGCACCGACGTCGACACAGAATGCACGCCACCGCAAGTACAAACACCTTCAGCACTTTCTGAATGTGATGACGCAGTTGAAGACGGACTTAAAATTGTAAATCTAACTTCCAAAAATGATGAAATTACAAACCAGAATACACAGCTCCTTGTAAAATATTATTTGAATGCAGCCGATTCTGCAAATGAAATTCCTATTTCAAATCCGGCAGCTTTTCAGACAACAATTCCCTATTCACAATCCATTATTGTTGAAGTTTCAGATGCTTCTGGCTGTAAAACTTTCGTTGATTTACAAATACAAATCAACAAAAAACCTGCACCTGTTGCATTGCTTGAAAAAACAGTCTGTCAAAGTGATTTTTATGATCTTAGTATTTATGAAAATGAAATTCTGAATGGAGAAACTGGAACATCCATTTCTGGATATTTTATCAGCAGAACTAATGCTGAAAATAATTCAAATGCAATTTCAAATTTTAGAAACTATACGATAAGCTCAAATTCGCAATCTGTTTTTATCAGAGTGCAAAATGCTAGCGGATGCTTTTCTATTTCAGAATTAAAAATCAATATTATTCCTATTGAAGGCGTAAATCTTCGCGAAAAATATACAATTTGTTATGATGCCAATGGCAATTTGATTTCTCCAGCAGTTATAGAAACAGGGCTTTCAATGACCGATTTCAAATTTAAATGGTATCGAAATGGACAATTACAGCCTTCAGAGAACGATTCTTTTACCGCTGTACAGCCTGGAACTTATACGGTAGAAGTTACAAATAGCTACAACTGTCCAGCAAAATCTGCAACTACAAATGTTGTCCTTTCAAATGGACCAGAAAGCTTAAAGGCTTCGGTAGTTTCGGAGTTTTTTGCAGATAATGCCACAATTATGGCCACAGTAACGGGTACAGGAAACTTTGTTTATTCGCTTGACGACGGTCCTGAGCAAGAATCAAATTATTTCTACAATGTAAGTTCTGGAACTCATATTGTTCGAGTAAAAGATGCCAACGGATGCGCCGGAACTTTAAGTGTAGAAGTTTTTGTGGTAGATTATCCGAAGTTTTTTACTCCAAACGGCGACGGTTACAACGACACTTGGAATATCACCAGCCTGAAAGACCAAAAAAACGCTATCATTTACATTTTTGACCGCTACGGAAAACTGATAACTTCTATAAAACCATCCGGAGAAGGCTGGAATGGAAATTATAATGGAAATTCCCTGCCTTCTACAGATTATTGGTTCAAAGTAACCTATTATGAAAACCTGATAGAAAAAGAATTCAAAGCCCATTTTTCGTTGAAACGCTAACATAAGATTATTCAATATCATTTAAATGCTTTTGAATAACACAGAAATATTAAAGATAAAAACATGAAGATTAAATTTTTGACAGTCGCTATTCTCTTAATAGGCTTAGTAAGTACTGCACAACAAGATGCACAGTTTACGCAATATATGTACAACACCATAAACATAAACCCTGCTTATGCCGGATCTAGAGATGCTTTGAGTGTTTTTGGTTTGTACCGCACGCAATGGGTCGGTCTAGATGGAGCGCCAGAAACCAGCAATTTATCTGTCAATACACCAATAAGTGATACTAATTTAGGAGTTGGACTTTCTTTTATTAATGATAAAATCGGACCTACAGTAGAGAACAACTTTTCTGCTGATATTTCCTATTCGATTCAGGCATCTGCCACTTATAAACTTTCTTTTGGCATCAAGGGAACTGCCAATTTATTCAACTTAGACATCAATAAATTAAATCCGAAAGATCAGGGAGATCCAAAATTTCAAAATGCGGCCAACACTTTTTCGCCAAACATTGGTGCAGGAGTTTATTTGCATTCAGACAAAGGTTATATCGGTTTATCTGTTCCAAACTTCATAGAAACAAACCGTTACAACAATAATGATGTCGCTATTTACAAAGAAAAAATCAATTATTATTTAATTGCCGGTTATGTATTCAATCTTGATCATTATCAATATTTAAAATTCAAACCTGCCGTATTAACCAAAATGGTCGACGGCGCACCGTTACAGGTCGATCTTTCTGCAAATTTCTTGTTTAACGACAAATTTACAGCTGGAGTTTCGTATCGTTGGGACGCTGCATTAAGCGCCATGGCTGGATTTCAAATCTCTAACGGACTTTTCCTTGGGTATGCATATGACCGTGAAACCACCAAATTAAATAACTACAATTCTGGATCACATGAAATATTCCTGCGTTTTGAGTTCTTCAAAAATAATGGAAATGTTACCAATCCTCGTTTCTTCTAAATTAATTACCATGAAAAAATACATACTTCTCTATCTAACAATATTAAGCTTTTTTTCTGTTGCTGGTTATTCGCAACAGGCAAGATTGGCTTCGGCAGACAAAAAATATGAAACTCATGCCTTTATAGATGCAATCAAAATTTACGAGCAAGTGGCTGAGAAAGGATATAAATCTGAAGATTTGTTTCAAAAACTCGGAAATTCATTTTACTTCAATTCTGATTTTGAAAAAGCTGCAAAATGGTACGAAGAATTGTTTGCAATGAATACCGAAGTCGAAACTGAATATTATTATCGCTATTCTCAAACTTTGAAATCAATTGGAAATACAGTAAAAGCCAACCAGATATTGGATTTGTTTTATAAGAAATCAAAAAACGATAGTAGAGCAAAATTGTACGCTGGTGCTAAAAATTATTTAGAAGAAATCAAAGCCAATTCTGGTCGATACAAAATTGAAAATGCAGGTATAAACAGCAGTTATTCTGACTACGGCACTGCTTTTTACCAAAATAAAATCGTTTTTACTTCGGCGCGTGACAAAAGTCTTTTTGGACAACAAAAAGACAAATGGACAGGTAGTTCTTATACCAATTTGTATGAATCTGATTTGGACGAAAATTTCAAACTAAGCGAGCCTCGAAAAATCAATAGTGGCATTAATTCAAAATTTCACGAATCTACGCCTGTATTTACAAAAGACGGCAAAACTGTGTACTTTACACGAAACAATTATGTAAACGGAAAAAAAGGCAAAAACGAGTCTAAAACGACTTTAATCAAAATATACAAAGCCACGCTTGAAAATGAAAAATGGATCAATATAACGGCACTTCCTTTTACTAGCGATAATTACAGTACAGCCCACCCAGCTTTAAGTCCAGACGAAAAAACGTTATATTTTGCCTCAGACATGCCAGGAACGATCGGACAGTCGGATATATTCAAAGTTGATATCAAAGCTAATGGAGAATTTGGAACTCCCGAAAATCTAGGCAAAACAATCAATACCGAAGGAAAAGAAACATTTCCGTATATCTCAGATGAAAATGAAATCTATTTTGCTTCTGATGGTCATCCTGGACTTGGAGGTTTGGATATTTTTAATGGAAAAATAACAAAAAATGGTGTCGTTGAAATTAAAAATCTTGGTTCTGATGTTAATTCACCTCAAGATGATTTTGCATATATAATCGATACTAAATCACGCAGAGGTTTTTTCTCTTCTAATAAAAATGGCGGAACAGGATCTGACGATATTTATGCATTTTTAGAAACTCGAAAACTAAACTGCGTTCAGGAATTACTTGGTACGATAACCGATTTTGCTTCGGGTTCTGTTTTAGCCAACAGTTCTATTTCCTTGTACAATACCAATTCTAATCAAGTCATAAGCAAAACAAATTCTGATGAAAACGGTCAGTTTAGATTTGATGTTGAATGCGGCGTTACGTACACCATTAGGGCAGAAAAAGAAAACTATACTTCTAATGAACAAATTATTTCGATTCCAAAAGAAAACGGAAAAACAACTGCTGCCATAAGTCTCGAAAGCACCAAAGCTAAGATTGCAATTGGAGATGATCTGGGTAAATTTGTAGGCATCAAAACCATTTATTTTGATTTGAACAAAGCAGATATTCGCCCAGAAGCTGCTTTAGATCTTGAAAAAGTACTCGAAGCTTTAAAACAATATCCAACAATGAAACTCGATATTCGTTCTCATACAGACAGCCGACAATCCAAAAAATACAATCAGTTATTATCTGACAAAAGAGCTGCCTCTATTATCAAGTGGCTGATTGAAAATGGCGCTGCCTCTGACCGATTAACCGGAAGAGGTTACGGAGAAACACAACTTGTAAATCAATGCGCTGACGGTGTAAAATGCTCTGAAGAAGAACATCAAATGAACAGACGAAGCGAATTTATAATTCTACAGATGTAAAATTAAATAAACGGAATCTTTACTTAAGGGATGAGGACTATGCTCATCCTTTAAGTAAATTTTATTATTGATAAAATGTATCCGAGATTTTCATTAGGCAATCTAAGTGATTTCAAATGTCATTACTGAATTTATGCTTGTGTAATAATTGTTGATAATAATATACTCAGGTTACCACTTTAAATTCTTAACTTTTACCAGCATTTAATTTTTCTCTTTTTATTAAAATAAACAGTAGCATCACAACTTAATTCATATAAAATGATTCCGTATATTCTTTTATGATATTTTGAAATTCTTGTAAACTTTTGCCCTCTGATTTGATTATTTTATTTTCACGGTAAATATTATATATACCGTTTATATCATCTTTTTTAGTCCAAATTATTCCATTTTTGATTTCGCCTAACTCATTAGTTTCTACATGAGCTAAAGAAAACGGAGTGATTTCTTCCTTATGTTTTTCGTCATAGTCTTTTGCGTATTGCTCGGCATACTTAGAAGAATAAATTTTAAATAGTGCATCTTCTTCTGAAAAAAAATCTACAAATGAGTTAAAAATCAAATCAATAGATGATAATTTTCTTGACATCTCGAGTCTTCCAAAAAGTTTAAAGCTTTTCTCAAAATTTCTTTCATCATCGTGTGCTATACTTTCTAACCCAGATTTAACAATATAGCTTTCAATATTATTATTGGATAATTGACTTGTAATTAAGCTGTTTGGAGGCAAATTGTTTAAATCAAAATCAATACTTCCTACATAAAGTAGTTGCTTCTTTTTATAAATAAGTTCACGTGCTTCCTTATTATTTTTAATAAAAACTTTAATTATGGCTTTTGATTCACCAGCATTTCTAATAAATATAGTATCATTAACTTTTGAAAACTTTAGTACATTCCCATAATTTACTGCATACATTTCAACATCAAAACTTTCAATTTTTTTGTTGATAATTTTTTTAACGATTCTCCCGCTCTCTATTTTAACAACTGCCAATGAATCTGGTTCCTGTCCAAAAGAAAATACGCCTTTTAATATTATGATAAATAGAATAAGTAAATGTTTATATTTCATTGTGCAATGTATTTCTAAGATTGCAGAGACTTTGGCATAGTATGGCAAGCTTAATATTAGTAATGTAAAAATTAGTTCCTATACTTTTAGGAATTACCATAATAGGTCTGGGAAAATATCAAGATGTAGTTCTAGGCCACCATGACGTATATAACAAAGAAATATTGATTTAAAAATTGCAACCTATTTCCGTGTTTTTGTGCTTTTTACCTAAACCATCCAAAATTTCAACCAAACAAAACGGCAGAATTTTATAATTGTGTCCTAATATTCGTCAATTACTCTTCACCAGGTAAAGAAATACCGTCACCATCTATCTTTGCTTGTTTCCATTGCTTTTCAAACTCTGGAATATTATAATAATTTTTAAGTTTGAACTCTTTGCTGTATTTGTTATCTGAATCATTATACTCTGCAAATTTCCCCATAAAATCTACAGTTCTGTAGTCTTTAGCATACTTGTAAATAAAACTATGTATTCGAGCTATTATTTCGGCTTTTTGCGAAAAATTGAGTTCAATACTCTTATCACTTAACAACCAGTCTATATAGTAATATCTTACAAAGTCATAGAATTGAGTTGCCTTTGCTTCATCTTCAACTAGTATGTTTAAAAGCTGCTGGTCGAAAACTATTTTTCCATCGCACTTTTTGTTGTAAATGATTTTGTTTGCTTCTTCTATATTTTGGTTGGTAAATTCTGTTTTATCCCCCCCCCCCCATTTTAGTAACTCTTTATCATCATAATAACCGAAAGTAGTTACCAGACTTCTCATAAAGATTGCATCGTTTACTATTAACCATTTAAAATGCGCTCTACTGTCATTAAATAAATACAAATTTCGAGCAACAAGTGTTTGAACATTTTTCTTGCGCTGTTCATCAAGATTAGGAATTTCTTTCCATTTTATTATATCGAAAGACTGTCCATTTACAGACTTACTTTTTTCTATTTTTTCTTCTTTATTATAAATATCAGGATAATCAGTTTTATAGTTTATAAGTTGTGGTGCATAAAGTGCTTCTAGTATTATTTTATTTTTTGAATCAATAAAAAGTGGATTATTATTACTGACAGTGTAATTAACATCTAGCTGATATTTTGTTTTCTTTAATGGACACGCAAACTCTACTAAAAAATTAATATCTTTTTGTATATCTTTAAAATCAAAAATTCTAAATACTTTATTTTGAAAATTTTCATCATTTAATACTCTATAATTATAGCTTTTCAAAATATCAATGGATAATTGTCTTATTATTTCATAATCCTCCTTTTTGTAATCATAATCACTTTGCATATCTAATCCAGCTTCTTTTACGGCATATCCATGCAATACTTGTTGTTCAACAATTTTTTTTATAGTATCTATTGAATTAATATTCATATCGTTAGACTTAGTAATTTGCAACTTTGCAGATTCTTCACTTTTTTCTTTTTTACAAGATAAAAAAGAAAAAAACAGCGTTAATATTATTAATATTCTTTTCATCTACAATTTATTTTCCCCTCGATTTTCATCAGTAAGTTTGCCCTGATATTCTTCGGATTTTTTTTTATAAGTTCTTGTAATTAGTTAAATTCTAAAATTGTTTGATTTCATTTTTTAAAAATCATCTAAATACATTATGCAAGAAATCTTAATAGATCACATATTTTATAGATTTATTTACAAAAACTATTTTTAATCTGGAGCGCCTAGAGAATTAAATTTATTCGCATAATCAATCATCTCTTTCAAATTTGATAATCCGTAATAGTTATTCTTTTTATATTCTAAAACAACTTTTGTCCAGTCGCCTTCCTCCAAAAAATCTCTGAAATCTGCCAAAATTGTTAATTCACCCCAATTCTCTTGCTTTGAGTAGTATTTTTTAAATACAGGATCAAAAGTATTCACTAAGTACGAAATAATCTTAATTTTTTCACTCCAATTATATCTGACATTATTTTTAAGTTCCATAATTTCCGAACTATAATATTTTAATGACAATAATACCTTAACATCATTTTCTTCTTACTCCATTTTCATCCATTTTCATCAATAAGTTCATCATGATATTCTGCATATTTTTTTATGTAAACGACTATAATTAGGCAAATTATAGAAATTATTAAGTTTTTTTCTTTTCTAGATTTCTATATAATTCAAACGCTTCTTATCAAATCAGTTTTAATACTTTTCTCAATGTCCCATAGCCATTCATTACTGCGAAGAATAAACCAAGAAGTATTTCTTTTTTCCAAATACTTTATTCTTCTTGTTAAATTTCTAATCTAATAACAGACCTAATCTAAAAACAATTTTCAATTTTTAGATGCATCAATTTTCAATTTGTTTTTGTGTATATAGCCAATATTTTCTTTTAAAGTTCTTACTCGATACCAATCTCCTACATTCTCTATTCCATAAACTTTTTCTCCAGTTTTAACTTTTTCTAATATCTTAGATGAAGAATTTTTTTCTTCTCTTAAATTAACATACCCATCTGCATCTACAACAATATAATTAGGCACGTCTCTAGAATCAACAGCTAAAAATATAACTGTTGCATAAGTCTTTAACTTTTCTAAACCATAATAATTGTTGTCTCTTAAACTTTTTAAATATTCTGGATGAGACTTAAAATAATCCTCAGCAGGCCCATAGACCCCAAAAGCACTAGTATATTCTCCATTTTCATCATACTCACAACTAATTTGAGCATCAAATATGTACGCCAATGCCTTATTACTTTCGTTGTATTCAAGTTTATACTTTGAAAAATCAGTTGTGCTAAAAGATCCCATAATGCCTGGATTTAGTTTTTGAATTTTTTTTAGCATTTCATATCTAAATGGTCCATGAGGAATAATATTCGGCTGGCCAGTATAGCCGAGTAGTAGTTCTTCCAGTCTTTTTATTTCGTCTCCTTTTATCCACTCAAATGCTTTTAATAAAAACTTTTCATTTCCAGTATATCCTGTTCCTGCAATATAAGTATATACATTACAATCTTGATCAAACTTTTCTAAATGCATTACCGCTGTAATTTGATCATATATAACCATATTGTTGTAATTAATAATGTGGTCAATGTATTTGTCATCTACTTTCGCATCTATATCTACTGGTAATAAGATATTCATATCTCTTACTACTAATGCTAATGTCTTATATTTACCGAAGTCTGGGTCATCATATTCTCCTTTTGTTATATCTATTCCTGAGACTTCCTCTATTCTTTTCCTAAAAAAATCTACTGAAGGTATTTTATAACCTTTACTTTTTAATCCTTTAACTATATCTTCTCTCATTTTATATAAATCTTTGTATTGATAGTTTGGTTTTACACTATCCCTTAAACTGTTTTCAGGAGTGGGCGAACCAGCTTTAATATTGTTTTTATCTGTATGTTTTTCTTTATTGGCACATGAAAAACATAGTATAAGTACAAATAAAATTATTCTTTTCATTATTGTGTTTTTTGTTTGTTTTTAGATTTCTCTTTTCGTTCTTTAGGATCTCGCTCAACATCATAATATTGATAGACTTCATTAATATTATCTACTTCTTCGACATATACTTTGATTTTTTTATCTTTTAAACTTAGATATTTTTTTACTAAATTTTCTATATCCGCGTTGTATACCCTTAAACATCCATATGTAACCATTAATTCTCCCCGATCATTAATAAACTTACCATAATTAACTGTATGACCAGCATGAATGGCAATTCCAGTCCTACCGTTTTTAGTGGCCGTAAGCGCATCGCCCTCTAAGCCCGTCATTTTTATCAAACCATGATTACCATATCTTACATCCCCAGCATGAACCTTGTCATACCAAGTACTCCATAACCCATTAGGCGTAGCACCATTTCCTTCCGCTTTAAATTTATCTGATCCAGTCCCATTACCTAAAACATAACTACTAAATAATGTGCCTGAATCATCAAAAAATACTAATAATCCTTGATATTTTCTGTCTTTTGGCAGTATCACATTAATGTAGGCTGTTTTAGAATCTGCTTGATGTTTTTTATCATAGGTTTGATTTACAGCTATTTTCAGATTTAACCCAGGCTTGCATTCTTTTACTTTAAAAATTTCTACCGCTTTTTTAAAAAAACGCTGTCTCTCTTCAAGACCTTCTTTTTTAGAATTTATAATTTTTGTTACCAACTCAACATCATTATCAGTACTTCCATTAGTTACCGAGTTTATGTTTTTCCATCCCCAAAAAGCCAAGGCAGAAGTTATGGCATCTTTTGCATTGTTTTTTAATTTATATGGATTATCATTGTCCACCCATAAAACATCAGGTTCACTATCAATTTTCATTGATTTGTTGAAATATTTCTGTATATTCCTATAATTTTCTTTCCAAGTAATTTGTTTAAATCCTTTACCACTATACCGCCATCCATCATTATCGTTGGTATGTTCTTTTCCTAATGGATGAGTAGGACCATAGATCGCACTTGCGACTTCTTGTGCATTGCTCTGTTCAAGTGAGAGAGAAGATAATCTTCTTGCTTCCTCCTGTTGGTTTTCTAATGCCCCAAATGTTAAGAAATAAGATTCAAACAGTTTACGCATTCTTTCAGAATCTCTATACGTGAATTTTTCTTGCAAATCATAAAACTTTGTTTCTTGGCAAATCTGTGCTATAAAATGTGCCTTTCTTACACAAGTATTTATGCCAACTTTTTTACGATATTGATTTAAAAATGGTAAAGCGGCCGATATTATAGTCTCATTATTTATTAGGCATTTTTCAACTCCCTTGTTGTCTTTTTTGCCCACACAAATAGCTTTTATTTCTGCCAAGGTAATATCATTATCACAATTCGGACACAGTTTCTTATTATCTGCTTTTACCTCTGCCATTTCTAAATCTACCACTACAGGAACAGTACAATTTTCTATAGCTTCCTCAGTCAAAATACCTTTTTCAACTATCAAAGCTGTATTTTTAAAACAAATAACTTTTTTTCGTAAGGCAATTTTTTCATCTTTGGTAAAAGCTGTTTCATCTTGCTTTGTTGCGTTTATCCCTATAGATTTAAGATCAGGACTTCTTACCAAACTTGCATTAAGATGAGGCATTGCAGCCAATTGATCATCAACAAAAACATAAACCTCTTTTTTGTCATCATTTGGGTCTTTTACTTTTCGACTTACTTGTATGCTAAAACGTACAGGGTTTGCTTCTGCATCTGTCAAGTACTCTTTTTTTGTTTCAAAACTGAGTTCTAATAGTCCATCCTTACCTACTTTCTCTTTATATTCTTGAATACTTTGCAGCGCCGTTATGATACCGTCTTTTTCATCCATACAATCAGAATGTACCAAACTCATAACATCAACCTTTAGTTCCTCCTCCTGCATATTGACGGTATGCACCCATATTTTATGTTTTTTATCTTGATGTGTGAGCGTCTGTTGTACGCCTTTACCATCTTCTTTAGCAAAAAATATAGATTTTACTTTTTTCTCGTTGGTTACGGCAAGTTCTTCATTGCTCTCTAATACTTCAATATATTTTGTTCCTGCTACGGGTTTGCCATTTTTTATAGCCAGATTGTCAGGCAAGGTTATCGCCCCTTGGCTTCCGGTAGGCATTTCTATGGTAAAGATCAGACTCACGCTTGGGTTTGGTGTTTCTGTCGTTGCCGGTAACGCTTTTTCTATTTTTTCTTTATACTTATCATCTGTTGTTATTTTAAACGACCCAGTACCTTTGCTGTCAAGACTTATCTTTTTTTCTTCCAGCATATACTTCGCTGGTTCTGAGTAAAAAGATTCGCCTGCTCCTCTTACCCAGACTTTTATTGTAATGGACTGATTTTCTAATCCTCCAATTTCTACAAAGGCATGGGTTTCTTCCTTATAACCTGTCTCAGTACGTTTATAGCCCGTACCATATGCCCACAATGCACGTTTTAGTTCTGGGATAGCTACTTTTACTTTTGTTTTTGCCCTTGTATCAAGGGTTTGGTCTCCCGTAAGATAGGCCGCTATTTCAAACTCTCCTTCACCATTAAAAGTAATTGTGCCGTCATTATTATCCACTACATTAGCTGGTAATTCTAAATTTATTTTTTCATCCCTTGCCAGTGGCATAATACGGGCTGCTGCTTCAACTTTTACTTTAGCACCTTTAGGTACCGATTGTGTTAGCGTAACTTTGTCTACAGAGTTTTTTATCACCTCAAAGAAATAACTGTCTGATGCGTTAAACAAAGGGTTATTGGTTGGCTTACCATAACCTTCTATCACATATTTACCAAAGTAGTTGGTACCTCCTCCAGCATGAGAATACAGTATTTGATTGATGGGTTTATTGATGCTTTTTTCTTTTGACATAAGAGCACTCTCAAAAACGGGTAATCGTACGCCGTCTTTTTGCAAATACCATTGCATTTTGGTGCCATTTGCGGGAAGAAAATCAACATTAAATTTGCTTACTTCGACTTGCAGATTCTCATAATAACGCAGTAATGGTCGGCTAATTCCTCTTACCGTATTTACTCCTAAAGATTCTGCAACATTTAAGGTCGTAATGATTGGACTTGAATCATTGGGTGATGTATAGGCTTCAACTTGATAATCTCCGGGATTTTTGAAAGTAAAAACACCGAGCGAGCCCTTATTTGTCTCCACTTTAATTAGATTCGACTCATTACTGGTCTGACTGTTGAAAATTACGACTTTATTATAGGTTACTCTCCAACTGGCAATTGGAGACGCTTCGTAGACAGGACCAAGCCCCGATGGGTTCAATATTTTTTGTTTTTCTGCAATCGACGAGGCTTTAAACTTTAAAGTTAAAGGAATTGGTGTATTTTTTAATAGCTTTTTACCAGGAGCAGAAATACCTTCAATATGGTCTTTTACATACTCGATAAGTATTGCACATTTTTCATCTCCAGCTTTGTTTGCATAGGCCTCAATTCTATATAAACCTTCCTCCAAATCTTTAAAAATCTTTTCTAAGGTAAATTCAAAATTGGCTCCGATACCCACAAAAGTTTTTACCTTATCTTTAACGTCGCCTCCTTTAAACAGAGCCCATACTATCTTTGTTGGATCTCCCTTATAAGTGGCCTTTAAGTGAAGTTTTGGTTCTTCAGTAATCGGCATCATCAAAGGCCAAATATCTTTTTTTACTGCTTTCTCTATATAATAATATTTACCTGTTGGTTTTTCTGCTCGTGGCACAACAATGGTAATTTCAGAAACAGAATCTTGTTTAGTGGGATTTGCAGTTTCCCACTGAGCGGAAGTGTTTTCGACAGAAAAAGCATCTGCTTCTTTTACATCAATTGTGTTTACTGCTTTTTTTTGTCCGGTGGTTGCAAATTCAATGGTGCCTTTCTTGCCATAACCTTCGCAAGTGCCAGTTGATTTATCTATCAGTACTTTCATGCTTTTATCAAAACTTACGTTTTCATAAAAATCTTTGTATTTAATTTTGCATACTGCTTTGCAAGGAGCCTTTTTGTTATCGGGCGTAATGCACATTCCAAATCCATTTCCGTTATCAAAACTCTTTGCATCCTCATCAAAAATCGTAGCAATGGGTTTTTCTTGAGCAAAATACTTGTTCGATTTTAATTTTGCAGTCTGACTTTTTACTGCCAAGGGAACAGCAGTGCCCTTGTTTTTGTTAGTGTCAGAATTAGAGCAAAAACATTTAGCTCCTTCTACAATTATTTCTCCTTTTGCCATATTATTTAGAATTAGTTTCTCTATTTATATTCAAAAAAGTCTCTTCTTTATAATGAAATAAAGTGTCTGTTTTAATTTCAAAAACAGCACTTTTGTTTTTTATTTTTCTGTTAGAAGCATCTAATGTCGAAATTACTTTTACGTTTGCCTTACACTCATTTGGATTCGCTTTATTGTTTGTAATGAAATCTATGTTTTGGATACATTTTTCATCTAAAACTTCCTGTGATTCAAAACACAGCAACGATTTTCCGCTATCTGATGTAGTAAATTTTGTTTTTCCAACGCATTCTAAATTTCCAATAGTTTTTATATTCCAGTTAATTGTGGTGCTATTGGACTGCTGCTCATCATCGACTTCTGGATTAAAAAAAATCAAATTCCAAAAAGGCTCTTTAAACTTATTTTGGACAAAAGTCTTTTCATCGTATACATTTAGATTAAATCGGTCTAATATGTCTTGAGCGTTTTTGTTGTCATCATACTCTTCCATTAAAAGAGCAGTGTTCTCCTCCCACTTTTCAAGCCATTCTTTATATTCTATCAACTTAACAAATTTCCCTTCGCTTGTTGTCTGAATTTTGATTGGATAAGTAAGTTGGTCTAAACTTTCAAGAAATGTTAAATAGGTGTTTTCATGACTAGGCTTATTGATCACTTTTGTCTTGCTAACTTCGTATATATTAAAATTTGATTTTTTTTCTAAAACAAGAAATTCAACATTAAAAGAAGTTTGAATTTCTTTTAGATTATCGTTAACTGTCGTGTTTATTTTATGCGTTATTTCAAAAATCATTTTTTGAGTTTGTTTTTCTTAAGTGATTACCTATTTTATAAACATTCGACTATTTATAAAAATCCAGTTTTATTGTCTAATCTTAAACCCTAGTTATATTCTCTTTTTTATGACTTTTTCTATAGCTAGAAATAATAACCATCCAACTAATAAACCAACAGCGACACATAACAGAGATTCTACTATAAAAACTTTCCATGAAGAAACTTCAAAACCAATTTCATCATCTAAAGGTGCCGTATCAGAATAACTAATTATTGGTCCTATTAATGAATACAAAAAAACCGATTATTCCTCCTATTATTATTAATGTCTTTTTTATTTTCTCTTATTAAGTCAATTTACTTTTGAATAATAACTGAATCAATACTACTTATCCTCTTATTTTTTAATTGTTTTCAGTTTCATCCATCACAATTTTATTATCTTCATAAATAACAAAATTTGCACTTTTATTATCACGATATATCATAGCAAACAAGTATTCATCCATATTGTAAAACAAAGGATTGTCCCAATCACGAATTCCTCCTTCTTCAAAATTTGATGTATTGTTTCCTGCAAAAGAAGAATATTTCACTCTTGATGTATGAACATAAAAACAACATCTATACTCTTCATACTTTTGAATTGCATCATTTTTTAAAGTTGTTTTATAAAAAGCTTTAATCTTTTGCATAGCTTCTTTAATTGAAACTGATTCATGGTTATACACTTCAAAATAATCAACTTTAGATTTTGAGCCAGTGATAATTTCTACGTTAGCTATTTTATTTATTTCCATTTTATTTTTTGTATTTGAACATGAAATGATGGAAAATAAAAAAACAAAAACAATTATTTTCTTCATATCTAAAATTTTTCTTTAAACTTATAACTTATAGCTACCTTTGTAATTAGTGGTTTAAGACGTAATCATTCATTGTGTTTTTTATTAACAATTAAATTTCTGATAAAAAAATTAAACATTAAATTAAAAAGTAAAACTCCTAAAATGTATAGAATAATGTTCTTGTAATAAAAGAATCCTAGCGTTAAAAAAGAACATAAAAATGTAAATGAAATTATAAATAGAAAAAAATCAATAAAAAATAAACTAAGAGAATAATTTGTAATGAACTTATTAAAAAAGACACTTAAAAAAAGTTGCAAGATTATGTAAGGAACTATTTCTCCAATATATCCTAATTTTTCATTCAGATTGTAATTATTTGTATAGGAAATATATTCACTTTTAACTTCCTTATTCATTTTACTTATTTCCGAATCTTCAGACAAATCTGGCTTATTAAATTTTATTTGTAATGTTGGATATTTTAAACAAAGTTCAGGTTCATAGAATTCTTCACTTTTGTTTATTATTCCGATAAATAACCATGATACTAGTCCTATCATTATTAATAAGATTATTTTAAATTTTATCATGTTTTTTCTAAAATTTTTCTCCAACCATCTATTTTGCCATTGTAACCAACAACAAAATCAATTTTATTTTTGTCTAACGGTATTCATTTAGCTCATACTATATTTTTTTCTGAAAAAAAGGAATGTTACAACTATTGTCACCAATGTAAACATTACTATATCAACTAGATATACGACAATGAAATACCCAAAATAAAGAGCAAATAAATTGAAAAAATCAGTAAAATTAAACAAATTGGGTTCTTCTAGTAAAGTCTCAACAACAACTACAAAGTGTCCAAAAACAATTGTTAATACTAGTAAAAGAAATATTTTTTTGATACTTATTTTTTGATTTAACTTCAACCAATAAAAGCAAATGCAATAAAAAATAGATATAAAAAAGATAGCGATAACATACTGAATTAAGCAAGGAGTCAGAAAATTAGAGGCATATTCAAAACTTAGAATTTTATAATAATAAAATGTTTTGCTTCTTTCTTCAAAATCATCAGCTAAACAATCTGTTACATGAAATTTTTCATAAAACAAGATGAGAGTTAAGAAATTAGACAACAACAATAAAAAAGAAAATTGAAAAACATTTCGTTCACCTCTTTTGATTAATTTCATAATTCAAATTTGAAATTTGGTTTATAAATATAAATGTTTGAATATCTATAAAAATCTTCTCCTTTACCGCTATCTTTTCTATAATCTCTATAGGATTCATTATTAATATATCTGAAATTTCCTCCAGATAGAATATTTTTACTAGCCTTTTTATCTTTTAATGACCAATATCCTAAAGGCTGATCTCCCACATAATCAAATCCATCTCTGATATATACTCCTAATTCTGTAACTGTCACTTCCGTTCTAGCCAACTCTTTAAATTCCATCGTTCCTTTAGCAACAAACCTAATATTACAATTCGCAATTGATCCAAAAAAATCATCTAATGCACTAAATTTCGATTCTTTGTATGGAAAACTGGTAAAATAATATTTATCAAATAGAGGAATTTTAACATTAACACTTTTTGTCTTCTCATTCTTGAACTCTTCAGGCTGAATAACACTATCAACCAATTCTGCATTCGCAATATTACTAAGTCCAAAAGTTGTTATTGTTTTTTTAGAAGTAGGATATTCAGCGTAACCGTCTTTCACCATTTTACCAATTTCTTTTTTTAATGATTCTAATGAATTTGGATTTTTCCATTTATTTAAATTCTCATTATAATTCTGTTTAAATCTTTCAAAACTAAGAGCCCACCCCATAGTAAAATCACTTATTTTGGGAATACTTTCCCAAGGATAATTATTTTGTGCACCATTAAACCAATCTTCCTGAGATTTAAAAGCGTAATTCCATCCTAAACTCTTCATAATTTCAGGTATGTATATTACTGCGTGTACTTTGAGTTTTTCAGTATTATTTACATATTTTTCATCATCAATTTTTATCTCAAAAATATATTCCGATACATCATCCTCGTCTTCTATTGTATAATCATTGATTGTAAAAGTTATTGGACATAATTGTTGCAAATCATCATTTTGAATCGTATAACTAGTATCCCTTTTCAATTCTGTGTCCGAGACAGCATTATATTCCTTGTAAACAATATTAATTTTCTTTCCTTTTGCCTTTTTTAATAAATTGACACATACATATACTGTTTTGACAGAATATAATAAACATTTGATTTTTTTCCCATGCTTATCCGACCAATAAGCATTTTTAATAAAACTAGATTTCTCTTCTTTTATCTCTTCTTTTTTTTCTTCATAATCTCCAAACTTTTTACCTCCATCTTTTCCATAAAAAGTATTCTCTTTGGGAGATTTAAAATCTAATGCTCCTTTAGATGCATCTTTTGTAATTACTTCTGCTTCTTTATAAGATACACCAGATATGTTACGTATTATGTTTCCGCCTTCTCCTTCCATACTACTGCATTTTTACCTGTTTGCCGCTATTAATGTTTACCTCTTTAGCACTTTCAACATTTATAGCTTCTTTGGTACTTATGTAAGAACCAATTTCCATATTCTCAGTAATGCTCTTAGCTTTAGAATTTCTGCCTACCAAAGCAGTCTCAATAATGTTGCTTGCCGTCAGATTATAATCTTCACTTGCTATTTCGGTAATGCTTTCGCCAGCAACAATATTGATGTCTTTTTGTGAAGAAGCTACAATATTTTGTCCCGCAGACATGATTATATTCTCTCCGGCATTAAAGGTGATGTTTTTTGATGCGGTAACCTCAATATTTCCATTACCATCCATAAACCAAGTATTGCCTGATGGATCTTTCACCAAAATACTTGATTCGCCTTCATCAAAAGTGATTGTGCTTCCTGTACGAGTATAAATACTTTTGATGTTGTTTTGTGCTTGTCCGCCAATGCCCGTTTTACCGTTAAACAAACTACCAATTACAAATGGCCTATTAGGATCGTTATAGTGAAAACCCAGCATAACCTGATCGCCAACTTCGGGGATAAAAACCATTCCTCGGTTGGTACTGACCTCACCACTAGATCCTGCATCGGGTGTCATTACGCGTAACCAAGGTGTACGTTGTTGTTTGGCTCCTTGCCATAACATCTTTACACGTATTCTGCCTTGTCCTTTTGGATCCTCGTTTGCTATTACTTCTGCTTGCTGCATTTGGGCTATAGGCAAGTTGATGTTTGGTTCAGGCAGTTTGTGAATTTTGGCAGGCAAAGCTTTAAAGCTGTTTTCGTACTCCCCAATGTCATTTGCTTTGTGAGTTATTTCAGTAATTATATAAATCCCTACTTCGTTGGTTTCGTAGTTAATTTTATTAATATCTTGTCCGCTTGTAAATGCTGCTAATTTGTCTTTTGCCTGCATGGCATCTATGCTAATGCTCATACCTATTCGTAAGCTTTTGTTTCGACTGGTTGCAGTTACAAAATTAGATTCCGCTGCGGCGCTTTGCTGTCGGTTTTTCAGTATAGTCTGCAAATGGATGTCATCACTAGCTGCAATTCTTCCATATTCTAATGACGATGTAGCGTATAGTTTTTTGGAAGCAGATATAGCATCAGTTCCTAATTTTGGAAATCCCTCAATTTCTTCACCTGTATTGGCTTGATAAAGCCTATCTACGTCTTCATTATAACTAAAGGCTCCTAACTGATTCGGAATTGCCTGAACAGAAATATTTAGACTACTAAGATCCTTGTTATAAATCAATTTTGTAAATTCTGTACTCGCATTTGGCTTACCAAAAAAAAGTTTTTCTCCATCATAAAACAGCCATTCGTTGTACTGTTTGGCTAAACGTTGTATGAATTGAAAATCAGTTTCAAAGTATTGGGTCTGATATTCTAAATTGCCACCAAACTCAGGTTTAATATTGTTTTGCAATTGTTCGCCTGCTGCTGTTTTTATCACTTCTTCGATGATATCATGCAAACTGGCATCTTCCCAAGAAGTGAGTTTTGGTCCCGATTCTAAAAGTATGGTTTTAGAATAACCCGAAATAATAATCTGGCTTCCCACATGTCCTAATTCTTGGGCATATTGAATATTTGTTACTATTCCTAAAAAATTATTATTGTTTTGAAAGGCAATATGCAAAACCCCTCCCAACCATTTTTGAGCACTTTCCATAGTATAGGCTCTTGGCGTTTCGACCACAGAATGCGGCACACTGATTTTAAAATGGTGATGGTTATTAATGGTTTGATGTAGCTCGATAGTGGTGAAATGTGAGATTTCTTTTCTATCAATACCAAATATTATTTTAGGAATGACCATAATATGTTTAGTTATAGGTTTGATTTTTTTAAATTTTTAACTTAAATAGATCATTCTCTAAAGCGCTTCTCCCTAAGTAAGTTCTTTACATTCAATCGGTTTTAAGCTAAAAATATCCTGTTCTGAAAAGTAGAAACGATACAATTCAATATCTTTTTGGGGCAATGTGAAAAAAAACAAGAAGCGGCAGATTACCGCTTCTTGATTATGGAGACTAATTATATTTTAGCCCAATTGTTATCTAATGTTGCATTTCCTAATGAAATTTTCTCTGCAGAGAAAGTAATCTCTGTAGTCATCGGAGTTTCTGCCATAGCGTCTAACTGCTCGCTGAAGAATACAATAAAAGC
>NZ_JBHLYW010000034.1:0-560 GCF_042431625.1 Flavobacterium procerum
GCGTTCCTACTGTTATCACAGAAATCACTGCATCGCAGTTCGTCGGATTGGTGATCTCGCAGATGCTGTACTCCACATTATAGTTTCCTGACGGAGTGTTCGGTGCAACCGTAACCGTTCCGTCTGTGTTAAGCGTCAATCCTGTCGGAACACTTATCGGAGTCAATTTGACCTGTCCGGCAGAAGTTCCGATTACGACCGGATTTCCGTTCAAGGTATCGTTTGCTGTTAATGAAGCAGTCGTACCTCCTACATTTCCATTGATTGATGTTGTAGTTTCTGTCACTGCGTCGATTACCGGAGTTCCTACTGTTATAACTGAAACTACTGCATCGCAGTTCGTCGGGTTGGTGATTTCGCAGATGCTGTATTCCACATTATAGTTTCCTGACGGAGTGTTCGGTGCAACCGTAACCGTTCCGTCTGAGTTCAGTGTCAATCCTGTCGGAACAGTGATTCCGGTCAGTTTTACTTGCCCTGCAGAAGTTCCAATCACGACCGGATTTCCGTTCAAGGTGTCGTTTGCTGTTAATGAAGCAGTCGTACCTCCTACATTTCCA
>NZ_JBHLYW010000035.1:0-543 GCF_042431625.1 Flavobacterium procerum
GGGAATGATTCTGATGCGGAAGGCGACGCCTTGACGGCAGTCTTGGTTGCGAATCCTTCACACGGAACGCTGACGCTGAACTCGGACGGCTCTTTCACATATATTCACGACGGAAGCGAGACGCTTAGCGACAGCTTCACTTATAAGGCCAACGACGGAACGGTTGACGGAAACACCGCAACAGTGACGATAACGGTCACTCCTGTTAACGATGCTCCTGTTGCTGTTGACAACTCTTACACGGTTGCCGAGGGCGGAACGCTGAGCATTACTGCTCCTGGAGTCCTAGGAAACGATACGGATGCCGAGGGAGATGCGCTTACCGCCGCTGTGGTTGCGAATCCTTCACACGGAACGCTGACGCTGAACTCGGACGGCTCTTTCACATATATTCACGACGGAAGCGAGACGCTTAGCGACAGCTTCACTTATAAGGCCAACGACGGAACGGTTGACGGAAACACCGCAACAGTGACGATAACGGTGACTCCAGTAAACGACGCGCCAGTTGCTGTGGACAACTCTTACACGGTTGCCGAAGGC
>NZ_JBHLYW010000036.1:0-856 GCF_042431625.1 Flavobacterium procerum
TTCAGAGGGATGCACCAACTCTGGAACCTATACCAATACTTGGACCGTAAAAGACGACTGCGGCAACACTTCTGATGTTTTCACTCAGATTATAACAATTCAGGATACTGCTGCACCTACTTGGACAACTCAGTCTGGTTCTCTAAACGTTACTTTAGAATGCAGCGACACTTCCAGTTTGGCTTCAGCGCAAGCGATGTTCCCGTCAGCTTCAGACTCATGCGATGCCGATGTGACAAACATCACCAAAATAAGCGGACAGTTTATGGCTACTGCGGGCTGCGGAAATGCTGGAACCTACACCAATACTTGGACCGTAAAAGACGACTGCGGCAACACTTCTGATGTTTTCACTCAGATTATAACAATTCAGGATACTGCTGCACCTACTTGGACAACTCAGTCTGGTTCTCTAAACGTTACTTTAGAATGCAGCGACACTTCCAGTTTGGCTTCAGCGCAAGCGATGTTCCCGTCAGCTTCAGACTCATGCGATGCCGATGTGACAAACATCACCAAAACAAGCGGACAGTTTATGGCTACTGCGGGCTGCGGAAATGCTGGAACCTATACCAATACTTGGACCGTAAAAGACGACTGCGGCAACACTTCTGATGTTTTCACTCAGATTATAACAATTCAGGATACTGCTGCACCGATTTGGACGACTCAGGCTGGTTCTCTAAACGTTACTTTAGAATGCAGCGACGCTTCCGGTTTGGCTTTAGCACAAGCTATGATTCCGACTGCTTCCGACTTATGCGATGCAGATGTTTCCAACATCACAAAAACAAGCGGACAGTTCATGGCTTCAGAGGGATGCACCAACTCTGGAACCTATACCAATACTTGGACC
>NZ_JBHLYW010000037.1:0-674 GCF_042431625.1 Flavobacterium procerum
GGAAACCGCCGGAACAGGACCTTATACGGTTATTTATAATGACGGAACGGCCAACCGGACAGCCAATAATGTTTCCAGCGGAACGCCGTTTGCGACTTTCACTACTCCAGTCACATCTACAACGACTTATACCTTGGTTTCGGTAACCGGTTCGAATAGCTGTTCCAGAAACAGCGGATTTACGGGCGCTTCAGCGACCATCACTGTAAATCCACTGCCTCAGGGAAGTTTGTCCGCAAATGGCCCGTTCTGTGCGACAGGCACCGGCCAGCTGACCTTTACGGAAACCGCCGGAACAGGGCCTTATACGGTTATTTATAATGACGGAACGGCCAACCGGACAGCCAATAATGTTTCCAGCGGAACTCCGTTTGCGACTTTCACCACTCCAGTCATAGCTACAACGACTTATACCTTGGTTTCGGTAACCGGTTCGAATAGCTGTTCCAGAAGCAGCGGCTTTACGGGCGCTTCAGCGACCATCACTGTAAATCCACTGCCTCAGGGAAGTTTGTCCGCAAATGGCCCGTTCTGTGCGACAGGCACCAGCCAGCTGACCTTTACGGAAACCGCCGGAACAGGACCTTATACGGTTATTTATAATGACGGAACGGCCAACCGGACAGCCAATAATGTTTCCAGCGGAACGCCGTTTGCGACTTTCACTACTCCAG
>NZ_JBHLYW010000037.1:832-1195 GCF_042431625.1 Flavobacterium procerum
CTCGAATAGCTGTTCCAGAAGCAGCGGCTTTACGGGCGCTTCAGCGACCATCACTGTAAATCCACTGCCTCAGGGAAGTTTGTCCGCAAATGGCCCGTTCTGTGCGACAGGCACCGGCCAGCTGACCTTTACGGAAACCGCCGGAACAGGACCTTATACGGTTATTTATAATGACGGAACGGCCAACCGGACAGCCAATAATGTTTCCAGCGGAACGCCGTTTGCGACTTTCACTAATCCAGTCACATCTACAACGACCTATACCTTGGTTTCGGTAACCGGTTCGAATAGCTGTTCCAGAAGCAGCGGCTTTACGGGCGCTTCAGCGACCATCACTGTAAATCCACTGCCTCAGGGAAGTTT
>NZ_JBHLYW010000038.1:0-799 GCF_042431625.1 Flavobacterium procerum
CAGCAACAATTCCTGGTTCAATGTGTAAGGGCTTGATGTGATACAGCCGTTTCCGTCCTTGATATAGAATGTGTAGTTTCCTGGAGCATTCAATACAAAGTTTGGACTTGACTGGTAGCCGTTTCCGATGCTGAACATCGGCGTGCCAACATACGTTCCCGTAATCGTGATCGGAACCGGACCGCCTGTGTAGCAGTACAATCCAACTGATGAATTGATTGAAGGAGGCAAGTCTTCGCCGATTGTGATATCAAGCATAGTCTCGCAGTTGTTGGCATCGATAACCCAAACATCCCAAGCAGTGCTTACCGCAGGGTCTAATACCGTACTAGTGAAAATATCGTAGTCTAATGGGTTATGAGCCGCTCCGTCAACAACAAACTGGTATCTGTATGCAGGTGTTCCGCCTGTAGCGGCAACTTCAACCCTTGCACCGAAGTTACAGTTCGCGTTTACGTTGTTCACAAGGTTAAGACCCAATGCTGCCGGTTCTGTTACGACAACTGAAGCGAAAGCAGTACAGTTCGTCACATTGTCCGTAACCGTTACTGTGTAGGTTCCTGGAACCAATCCTGTAACATCAACAGTATTTCCTGTCTGAGTCAGCGTACCTGTACCTGCCGTTAATGCAGCAGTGTAGGTGCCTCCGAAATTGGCAGCTGTAAATCTTACTGCTCCGTTTGCATTTCCGTTACAGTCAACATTCGCTACAAGCTCGCCTGAAACCGTAATGTTGGTAACCGGAACTACTGTGTATGATTCCTGGTACGTACAGCCGTTGGCGTCTGTAACCTGGAAT